>NZ_BAAFSK010000005.1:0-504978 GCF_054767315.1 Aurantivibrio infirmus | reverse complement strand
AACGGGATGTCCAGTCATTACAGGGCACGACGCGTTGCCTGCATTTTCTTTGGGGTTGCAGCCGCCGTCGGCGCAAGCGGGGTCATTAAAATAATAGTAATGTTCATGACACGTAAATGATGAACCACTACCGGGTAATCCCCCACAATGAGTTGGTGCGTAATATAGATGGGCGCCATTTTCAAGAACTTCAACCCAAATATACGCAGCGATATTATCGCCTCTTGGCTTGCATTCATTGTCTGGAACAGCTGCCACACATGCCGTTTGAGCTTCCTCGCTGGTTGTAAAATCACGGCGCTCTTGCGAATCCACTTGAATACCAAAAGACTTCTGCGCTGATACTACTATCCAGATGGTCAGCAACACCTTAACTTTTTTCCTTAGATTCATTTGAGCAAAAAAAATTATATGTCTTCCAATACCACCCTTTACATCATTAACTGAAAACAATTAATCACCTCGAATAAAATTTGGTCTTTTAAAATGTCGTGTCGCGGGTATCATGACGCTATTACACCAGACGCATCTACGTTTCGAAAATATGTCAATGAACAATCTATACAATCGCAAAAAAATTGCGCCTGAAAACGATAAAATTAATCGCAAAAGATAGGAACAAGTGATTGCTTATTCGTGGCCTTTCCTTGATTTAGAATCACTCAAAGAATGATCAATGGCTTTGATCATTTTTGGAAAGCAGAATTATTTTAAATTATTAATGGCGGGATTAAACACTATTCTGATTACTAAATCTATCTCCTCTATAAATTTTTTATTATTTTTTGTTTACAAATTTTTTATGGCAAACCGCTCACAAATTATTCTAAATGCTAGCCTGCGGACTTGCGGCGCAAATAGTTACCAATAGACACTATAAGGAATTTTGAAATCTGTCACACGTAGCGCTAAATAACCCCCAACACCCCTTCCCCATCAAAGGGCCAATTCAGCGTGGCGCCCGAATCAACATTTTCCAATACCGGTATCGTGTACTGATATTTCGCCATCAACTCTTCCGAATCGGCAATATCAATTTCTATCAATTCAAAATTATTTTCTTCTGCTATAGGTAGGACGATCGTCTTTGCGTGTTCGCAGAGATGGCAGCCGAGGGTGGAATAGAGTTTGAGGGTTTTCATTTAAGTTTGAATCTATAGATTAGCGATACGCTAACAGCAGGCTGTTGGCAATTATAATTGCGGAGTGTAGCAAAAAGTGAGACAAAAAAAGAGTGATAATTTATCACGTCAGGTGGTAAATATTGAGCCACAAACAAAAGAGCTATTCCTTGCGCTAAGCCGGAACAACTCTTTTTTTGTTTTTGTCGAAGACAAACGTGAAGTCGGCTAGTTTACTGACGAAGACTTTCTAAAATAGTTTTTATAAAGGGCGCAAAACGATTTTGATCGGTTTGAAAAAACGTGTTATCAATTACTTCGCTCTTATTGTTTTCAGAATTGTCCGCCGGTTTAGCTGCCGAGGGAGAGGATCCCGCTGGCACTTCTGGTTCGACGACTTCTTGCAGTTCATCATCGTCTTGGCCTAATTCTTCATTGATTTTCACCTGCTCTATATACGAAGCTAAATGTTGAATCAAGCGTGTTGGTTGTGAAAATTTACTCGCAGGCTCTAATGCATCAAGTAAACCCTGGGCAAAGTTGCCGATAGGTTGCAGGGCATCAATGAGTTTATTTGATTCCTGGTTCCCATTTGGTGCAAATTCATCATAAGCGACACGTACACGTTCGACTTCTACTTGACGAAGGTTTAACGAGTAGCCAACGATTTCTTCCGTATCATAGCCAAGATTTTGCGCTTGCGAAAATGCTGCATCAAGGTCGCCGGAGAAGAACTCTCTCGACAACCTTTCGACTTGTCTAAACAAATCGTTGAGCGCAAGCAATTCATCTTCATCCAACTCACCACTCACCTCAAACTGAAAACCTTGTGTAAACTCGGATGTTTCGGAAAAATACTCGGCAGTATTTTCAGCGGCATAAAGATCTTTGGTGTTTGCGGTCACCGTAACTTTATCGCCGTCAGCAGTCTCAACTTCAAAACTAAAAGTATTGGATTGTGCGAACTGATAGTTTGCGTAAGAATCAATTGGAGCCGAAACCGATGATGCGGTTTGGTTTAACGAGCCGAGAATATTTTGCTCTGCTTCTGCTGCAAAACTGTCGCGTTGTTGGGCGAGGCTAGAAATTCTATTTGATCCGGACCCTGAATCTTTTTGGTTTTCACGGCTTGGATTGTTTTCTAGTGCAGCATTTGGCACATCTTGTTTCGGCGCACTCTCGACGGCGTCGGATGCGTTTGAATCGACATCGTTCCGATCTGTTTCATTCGTTGTTTTTCCGCCCAGTAAACCTTGTTTTAAATTTTCAATGCCTCTAGTCACGGTATCGTAAGTCGCATGGATATCATCTTCGACTGATTGAGATAACAAACCACTTGCACGAAGTTCATTTTTCGCCTCATTGAAACCTTTCTCAAACGCATTAAGTGCGGTCTCTGCTCGCGCAACTAACTCTTCTTCACTTGCGCCGTTTGCTACATCTCTCTTTAGTTGCGCTTCGATAAAACCTAGAATGTTGTTTGAGGCTTTTTCTGAGGTAATCGCCTCTGAATCTATTGCACCCTGCTCAAAGCTAGGCACTTTCTCAGATGCCGTAGTTCGCTGGTAAGATTTTGACAAAACACTTTCAAAAACTCTAAAACCATCAAAACTGCGAGTTTCTTGACGGTAGCTTTCGGTATAACTTTCTACCACCCTCTCGCCATTGGTAACTTCTGATGAGCTAAATGATTGTTTTTGCTCCACATCATTTTCAGCTGAGCGTAAAAGACTTTCGGTCGCTTGAAAGTCATTTGAAAAATGATGATTAGAGATAGGTGAAAAATGCATGGCGTCAATCCTTAATAGATTCCAGTAATTTTGGTTTCCAATTACCAGTTATCGGCGCAAACTGAAATTCATTAAGACTAAAATCTTATTTCAGGACTTGGTTCACACATACGCGAGGAATAGAAGGCAACACAGGCAATGATTAGCGGTAGAAAAACACTAATAATGCCAGGTTACTAGGAGGGAGTTGGGCTAAAGAGTATTACCAAACTGACTGAAAATTTTTATGGCAACAAGCCCATTGAATAGGCCACAGCGATACAAGCTACAACTAAACCCAATACAATAAACCAAGCTAAAGATTTGCCTTTTCTCGGCTTATCAGCAGTTGCGTCATATTGCGGACGGTTTTGATTTTCTGAATTGGTATTATTTGTCGCTTTAGAAGTCGGTATATTTTTTTGCACCTGAACTTTATTCGCGGAAGACTCTTTGTTCACTGGAGACGCACCCGCGGATCGCGGCGCTGATTTAGCCGAAGCTTGTTTCGGCATCGCAGCAACGGGGCGAATCGTGGTTTTATCCAAATCTTCACTTGGACCAATGACACCAAAACTTAAGGTATCAAACTTTAATTCATCGCCACGTTTAACACGCGCTTCGGTTACCGGGCTGCCATTAATAAAGGTTCCATTTGCAGAACCAAGATCTTTTACATAAAGCAAACCATTTTTTACGGTGAGCTCAGCATGTCTTCTGGATAAATGCGCAGCCGCTAAAGTAATATCGCACTCGTTCGAGCGACCGACAATAGTTTTAGGACTAATTGTGAAAACACGATTGGCGAGTGCCGCGTGATTTGATTTTAGCGCCCATCCGGTGGCACTACTTACCTTCGGTGCCGCTTTTGCTTCTTCTCTCTGTTCTAATTTTGGATCAACCACTTCTATTTCAATATTGCCGATGGTGACGACATCATTAATATTTAAAGGAGAACTATTTTCAACTTCCTTACCATTAACGGATAACGGTTTACTCTCGACAAGATTTACTAGCGTGAGATTCTCATGCTTGACTAACACTTCTGCATGATTTGCTTCGACACTTGAATCGGCAACAACAAAACCATTTGTTGGCGCTGTTCCAATACTAACTTTTGGCTCCACTAGCCACACCGCGCTGTGTTTATTATTTTTGAGTCGGAGTTTTAACATTGACAATGCCTCGTAGCAGAAGAAACCCTTTGAACAACGATTCTACAAACCTTATCGATCACTAATATTGTTAGTCGTTTGTGCTCTCGTTATTCCGCCCTTTTAAAGAAACGGTTTATTATTATCAAAGCGACGTTACGCACTTTGTATTTCGCATCTAAACAGCAGTCTTATGCGTTTATGTAATGTAGCAAAAGCCACTGGTTTTTCAATAGCTTAGGCTTAAAAATTGTTTCACCTTAGTAGATATATCGGTAAGATGAGACATTTTACCCATTGGCGGCAGGGCAAATAATAGCGACTATAATGTGAGTCTTACGCGAATCATTCGCTCTTAGCGCTAGGGACATACCCTTTAATTAGCTATCGGCAACTCGCTAGTGTCATTCAACTAATAACGATAATTTTGGTAGCTTGTATAGATGTCATCACCCATTCATAGCGCGGCCACAGATAAAGGCCTAATCCGAGACAATAATGAGGACTGTTATCTCAGCCTACCGGACAAAGGTGTGTGGCTTATCGCCGATGGTATGGGTGGCCATGAAGCTGGCGAGGTCGCAAGCTCTATCGTTGTCGACACGATCAAGCAAAACACCGAAGAAGGTAAGGCACTCGCTGAATCTATTCACGAAGCCCACCAATCTATTCTCTCTGCTGCCGACGATGGCATTGGTGCAAAGGGAATGGGCTCTACCGTCGTTGCCTTGCAAAGTAACGCAAGTGATTACGAGATTGCATGGGTCGGAGATAGCCGTGCTTATCTATGGACAAGTGACGACAAAGGCGGTGTTCTTGAACAACTTTCAACCGATCACTCCTACGTTCAATTGCTTGTCCAGTCCGGAGCGATTGCTGAAGAAGAAGCTAGTAGTCATCCTGATAAAAACGTCATCACTCAATGCCTTGGCTCACAAGATGTTTCCCAGATCAAAGTCGATACCGTGAAAGGTCAGTGGAGCGAGAAGCAATGGATTTTACTGTGTAGTGATGGCCTTACTGATGAAGTAAGCGATGAGCTAATTGCTCAGGCACTCTGTGATAGCCAAACACCTCAGGAGGCGGTCAACAAATTAATAAAGCACGCGCTCAGTCATGGTGGTCGAGACAATGTAACTGTACAAATAATCGCCTCTCCTCTGCGTATTTTTCCACCCCTTGAATTTCTTTGGGATTGGCTTCCCAGTATTTTTGGTGACCGTAAGTGGGACGCCGCCCTATACAGCGCCACTGCTGTTTGTTTTTCACTTCTATGCTACTGGATTCTCGTCTAAGCAGAACTTCAGTGCGCCTTTATGGCCCGTTTGTCGACGGCTGGGTCATCTCCCCTCTACTCATCAGCTATAGTTAATCATCAAGAAGCGTAAATCCCTTTCCCGACGGGACTAGTAACTCTACATAAGAAATAAACAGTGAATCCCGTGAGACGTTCTTCGGAACTTGCACTTGGAACAACAGAGACGTCATGCAGATACCCGGCTATCGCATAATTCGTAAGATCAATGACGGCGGCATGTCTTCTGTCTATCTCGCCGTGCAATTGAGTGTTGGCCGAGAAGTCGCACTTAAAGTGATGTCTCCTGTCTTAAACGCCGATCCCATTTTTAGTGAGCGCTTTCAACGCGAAGCGAATATCGTTGGGCAACTATCACACCCGAGTA
This sequence comes from Aurantivibrio infirmus, assembly GCF_054767315.1. Classification (NCBI taxonomy): domain Bacteria; kingdom Pseudomonadati; phylum Pseudomonadota; class Gammaproteobacteria; order Cellvibrionales; family Cellvibrionaceae; genus Aurantivibrio; species Aurantivibrio infirmus. The sequence goes on along the minus strand of NZ_BAAFSK010000005.1, from coordinate 499,252 downwards.
TCGTGTCAATTTACGACATCGGCTGCTACAACAACTTAAACTATATTGCGATGGATTATCTGCCCGGTGGCACTGTGCACGATAAAATGCAAGTGGGTTTAAGCGCGCAAGAATCGCTAAAAATTATTAAAGAAATTGCTTTGGCCTTGCAGGTTTCTCACACCAAGGGATATGTCCACCGAGATTTAAAACCAGAAAATATTTTATTTCGGGAAGATAACACCGCAGTGCTCTCAGATTTTGGGGTTGCAAAAGCGGTTAGCGCTTCTTCAAAAGTTACCAACTCTGGCACTGTTGTGGGCACGCCCCACTATATGAGTCCGGAACAATCACGTGGTTTGTCGATTGATGGCCGTTCAGATATTTATAGCCTTGGTATTGTGTTCTACGAAATGCTGACGGGAACAGTGCCGTTTCAAGCGGAAGAATCCATTGCGATCGCGATCAAACATTTAACGGCACCGGTACCTACCCTCCCCCCACAATTTTCGGTTTATCAAGAATTAATTAATCGAATGTTGGCAAAATCGCCAGAGCAACGCTTCCAAAGCGGAGCAGATTTGGTGACCGCCATTACCATCATTGAGGAAACGTTATCTGGATTTCAAAACCGAGGAACTGCTCTAACTGACACTAGCGGCATGAGTGTGATGGCCTTATTGAAGGCCTTGTTATTAACAAGTTATGCTGCCTTAAGACACCAACTAGCGATTTGGTTTTCGAAAGTGTCAAGTTGGCGTTGGACGCCCAAGCGCGGTTTTTTTAGCCATCCAAATATTAAAGTTACCGAAATTCAAACTATCGCAAACACTCGCGATCAAGAACTAAAAACTATTATTTCTACGCGAATTCAAAAAGCAGCACATTATCAAGAAATCGCTTCTCGAAAACTTGGTGCCATTACACGAGGTTTTACGATTGTTTTCATCGCTTCAATTATTTGGAGTTCTTTTTGTGTTGGCCTCGTCCGCACCCAAACTCCCTACGAAAAAATAATGCCGGCGTTCATGGACAATGCGATCACCTCCACAGCAAACGTGATACTAGAATATTCAAACTCTATTATTGGTCGTGAAGAATCGTCTGATTATGTAGCAGGAACGGTGCGTCGAAATTCCGAACCAAATCAAGCCGACCAGCCAACGCCAAGTCGCAGTCGATACAACAACGCATTCGATAATGCTTCAACACAAGCCGCCGCAACAAATGACAGTTTAGAAAACCGCTCATACAACTACAGCGATTCCGATAACAGTACAAGGGATGAATGGCGCTCTGAATTTGAAACCAATATCACCTTACTCGGCGATCCAAATAAAAAAGTTGAAACAACATTAAGTGAAGACGCAAACCAAGAACAAGAAAATCTTTCTGAATCCGATACTCGACTGGAAGATGAGTTGCTTGAGGTCGAACCAATCGAAGTAAGCTATGCATTGACGATCGACGCGACGCCGAGTGATGCAAGAGTCAGGGTTTTAAATATTCGCGATAAGTATGCAGATGAAATGCCTTTGAATTCGGGACGCTATCACATAGAAGTCAGTAAGCCAGGATATAAAACAATAAGACAGTGGCTGCGTATTCGAGACAAAAATTTAACGGAAAGCTTCACACTGGAAATCGATCACAAACTTGGCGATACCCTCGTCGACGATTTGCAGGATAACAGCCCCGGACCAACATTGCGCGTCATCACCCCAGGTAGTTTTACAATGGGCAAGAAGGGCCAGGCCAATACATCTCCCGAACACGAAGTCGCGATTAAAAAAGCATTCGCTGTTAGCCAATATGAAGTAACTTTTGCCGCTTATGAAAAATATGCCATTGCCACAGAGACACCTTTACCAAGTGATGCGAAATGGGGGAAAGCCAGCAGGCCTATAGTGAACGTCAGTTGGGATGATGCACTGAACTACACAACTTGGCTTTCTGAGCAAACCGGCAAGACCTATCGCCTACCTACAGAAGCTGAGTGGGAATATTTCGCCCGCGCAGGTTCGACAAGCGATTATTGGTGGGGAGATGCATCGGCAGAAAAAATGGCGAATTGTAAACGCGGATGCGACAGTGATTATAGCGGCGTGTTTAAAGGAAAAACGGCTCCTGTTGGCAGTTATTCAGCGAATGATTTTTCCATCTATGATACGGCTGGGAATGTTGAGGAATGGACAATGGACTGCTATCAAAATCATTACATAGGCGCGCCGACTGACGGCTCCGCTGTTAATGATTCTGAATGCAAACTTCGCAGTGTTCGCGGCGGCTCGGCGAAAGATAATGCAAAGGAGATATACAGCTTTACGAGAACCGGACTAAAGGCAGATAGTAAATCGAATTATTTAGGGTTTAGAGTCGTTAGAGAATTGGAATAAGAGTTTGACTAAACGATCAATCTCATTAACGTTCCGGCTGATCACACTTCTCGATACAGTCGCATTGAAAAAATTCATTTTACAATGTGGACGTTTTTAGCTTATTGATTTCATCTCTAAGCTTTGCCGCCTGCTCAAACTCAAGATCTTTAGAATGCTGAAACATTTTCTCCTCAAGTTTTGCAATGGTTTTCCAAACATCTTCCCGACTCAGCTCGTCAATATCATATTCTGCATAGGTTTCTGCAACGGAACGTTTTTTGGTTTTTTTGCCCGGGGTGTAATGTGAATCAAGAATATCCTGAACATTCTTTATAATCCCCATGGGCGTGATGTTATTTTTCAAATTGTGTGCGACTTGCTTGGTTCTACGTCTTTCCGTTTCACCCATTGCTCTTTCCATCGAGCCGGTAATTCTATCCGCGTAGAGTATCGCGCGGCCGTGAACATTTCTTGCCGCCCTACCTATGGTTTGTATTAAAGAACGCTCTGAACGCAAGAACCCTTCTTTGTCTGCATCAAAGATTGCCACTAAGGAAACCTCAGGCATATCTAAACCTTCTCTCAGTAAATTGATTCCTACCAACACATCAAATTCACCTAAACGCAAATCGCGAATAATTTCGACCCGCTCAACCGTTTCTATATCGGAATGTAAATATCGCACTCTAACGCCGTGTTCACTTAAAAACTCGGTTAAGTTCTCCGCCATGCGTTTTGTCAATACGGTAATGAGTACGCGTTCATCTAAAGCGACATTTTTCGCTATTTCAGATAGCACGTCGTCAACTTGTGTGGTTGCAGGACGTACTTCCACTTCCGGATCTAATAGCCCGGTTGGCCGAACAACTTGTTCGACAACTTGGCCTGCATGTTCTTCTTCATAAGTACTAGGTGTTGCGGACACAAAAATCATTTGCGGAGCGAGTCTTTCCCATTCTTCGAAACGCATCGGACGATTATCTAAAGCCGATGGCAAACGAAATCCGTATTCGACCAAGGTTTCTTTTCTTGATCTATCGCCTTTATACATGCCGCCTATTTGCGGAACGGAAACATGGCTTTCATCAATGACCAGTAGAGAGTCGGGAGGTAAATAATCGAATAATGTCGGCGGCGCTTCACCAGCTTCTCGCCCAGATAAATAACGCGAATAGTTTTCGATTCCTGTGCAATATCCCAGCTCGCGCATCATCTCCATATCGTAACGCGCACGCTGTTCAAGCCGTTGGGCCTCGACTAATTTATTTTCTTTGCGCAAATATTCAAGACGTTCTTTTAGCTCTTCTGCAATTTCATCAATAGCGCCGAGCACCTTTTCTCGGGGAGTCACGTAATGAGATTTCGGATAAATTGTATAGCGGGATACACGCTGGTAAATCTCTCCCGTTAATGGATCAAACAAGGAAAGACCTTCAATTTCTTCATCAAACAAAGTAATACGCAACGCATCACGATCGGAATCAGCGGGATACACATCAATGACGTCACCACGCACACGATAAGTTGAGCGTCGAAAGTCCATATCATTTCGGGTGTACTGTAATTCTGCAAGTCGACGCAATAACTTTCGCTGATCAATCTGATCGCCTTGTACTAAGTGTAGAACCATTTTGAAATACGATTCGGGATCACCGAGACCATAAATTGCAGAGACCGTTGCAACTATCAGCGCATCTTTTCGCTCAATAAGTGCCTTCGTCGCTGACAAACGCATTTGTTCAATATGTTCATTTATCGACGCATCTTTTTCGATAAAGGTATCCGATGACGGCACATAGGCTTCTGGCTGATAATAATCGTAGTAAGAAACAAAATATTCGACAGAGTTTTCCGGAAAAAATTCTTTAAATTCACCATAGAGTTGAGCCGCCAAGGTTTTATTCGGCGCCATGACCATGGTAGGACGTTGGATTTTTTCTATCACATTGGCAATGGTGAAGGTTTTACCAGAACCGGTAACACCAAGCAAAGTCTGATGAGCCAAGCCAGACTCAATACCGTTGACCAATGATTCGATTGCCACAGGCTGATCACCTGCGGGTTTAAATTTACTGTGAACTTTAAAGGGCTTAGACATATTGGGTCATGATCTATGGTAAAAATTGGGTCGATTAAAACGAATGACGAATTAAAAAACTTTGATGTATTTTTTTATTGCGCTGATAATCACGATCGAGTGTAAGCGATGAGGTATCTTCGATTGTGAATTTTTCGAGTTGCTCATAATCTAAAACAAATCGAGTTAAATTTGTTGAGAAAACTAATACGCCACCTGGGTTCAACAAGTCCATTGCTCGTTTTATCAGCGCCACATGGTCTCTTTGCACATCTAATATCCCTTCCATTCGTTTCGAATTAGAGAAGCTAGGAGGATCAAGAAGGATAACATCGAAGGGCTCGCGACACTCGTTCAACCACGCAAAACAATCGGCTTGAACAAGTTTATGTTTAGCACCAAGTCTATTCAATTCGAAGTTCTTTCGTGCCCATTCAATATAGGTTTTCGAAAGATCAACGCTAACACTGCTTTGTGCTCCTGCCATCGCAGCACGAACAGTAGCCGTTGCGGTATAACAAAATAAATTAAGGAATTTTTTCCCTAATACTAATTCGGTAATCTTTTTTCGTACCAAACGATGATCGAGAAAGATACCGGTATCCAAGTAGGCCCAAAGATTTACCAGCAGTTTTGCCTCACCTTCTCGAACATTTATCATGTCGTCAAAAGGATGCGTCTTATTTTTTTCGTATTGTTGTTTACCTTTATTTTGACGTCGCTGCTTGATACTAATTTTATCGGGACTGATATCTAATGCAAATTTAGTCGCCTCACAGATTTCCAAAAATCTCGCCGCCGCTTTTTCCTCATCGACGGTTTTTGGCGCCGCATATTCTTGAATGTGAGCATAGTCACCATAGACATCAATGGCCGCTGAATACTCAGGTAAATCGGCATCGTATATACGATAACAATCGGTTCCCGCATTTCGCAACCATTTTTGTAGTTGCTTTTGATTTTTGCGTATGCGATTTGCGACCATCTCTGCACCGGGAGACAAGAGTCCGCTGTTCCGTTTCGCCTCGTGTTGATTAACTGGGCCGTCGGATTCTAGATTGCGATTTTTGACAAAATGTTTCTCGTCGATGTCAAACAATAATAGTTCGCTCGCGATCGTACCGTTAAAGAATTTGTATTTTTTGTTACTACGAATCCCCATTTTTTTACCGAGTTCGGGATTCCCGGTAAACACCGCCGCTCGCCAACCGACAAACTCCTCACGAAACACTTCACCTAATCGTTGGTACAGCGGGATCAAAGAATCGTATTCACCCAAACGTTCACCATAAGGAGGATTCGTTACCAATAGGCCTCTTGAAAAATCCCCATGGCTAGGCCGCTTGAATTCACTCAATGGTTTAACCATGACTTTTATGTGATTCCAAAAGCCACTATTTTCGAGATTACGTTCTGTTGCTCTGACCGATAAAACATTCTGATCATAACCGCGAATTTCCGGCAGAGATTTTGCCAGTCCCGCGTTCTTACGCGCTAATGCTTCCTCTCTAAGAGATTCCCATAGTGCTTGATCGTGCTGCATCCAGCGCATAAAGGCATAGTCTTCACGATTAAGGCCCGGTGCGATATCCGCTGCCATCATTAGTGCTTCAATCAACAAGGTTCCACTTCCACACATAGGGTCAATAAACGGCACGCCTTCGAGCATCATTTCTGGCCAACCAGCACGGATTATCAGGGCCGCGGCGAGATTCTCTTTCAGTGGTGCGATGACGGAATCGGCCCGATAACCGCGGCGGTGCAAGCTTTCGCCACAGAGATCAACATTTAAAGTGGCAAAGTCTTTGCCCAGCCGGACATTCACAATCAAATCCGGGCTTTCCTTCGACACACTCGGCCGATTACCCGCTAGATTCCTAAATTGATCAACAATCGCATCTTTAACTTTCTGAGCGCCAAACTGACTGTGCCTGATTTCATCATTGCTTCCGGAGAAGTCGACCCACAGGCTGCCGGTGGCGGCCATGTGTTCACTCCAGTGGATTTCTTGCACACCTTCATAGAGATCATCAGCCGACTGACAATCAAATTTACTCAGCGGCTGAAAGATCCTATTGGCCAGGCGGGACCATAGACAACTGCGATAGACGAACTCTTGATCACCTTCGGCTGACACCCCTGCCACAGTAAGTTGCACAGTGCTCGCTCCCAATGTGACGAGCTCCTCAGCTAGCAAGATCTCAAGGCCTTTGGGGCAGCTAGCAAAAATTTTTATTTTATTCGCAATTGTTGGCATAAATTATTAATCGATACTTTTCAATAAGTTAAATAAAGTTATTCCTGTAAACCATAACACTATCTGAGCATATGACAATTCGTTCATTCACAAGGGGAAATAAATTTTGTTTACTGTGCCTTCGTTAGCTTGTTCATGAATTCAAACCTATATTAAGCGCCCGGCATTCGCACGAGCATTAATGAACTTGGTTTTCTGCGCCAGCTCCCAGCGCCCATCACTTGTGTGGCCTCACAAGAACAAGCTGACGGGGAGCAACTTCCCTCTCTCTTAGCGAGAGCAATTTTACCGGCAATTCGCCGTCTTGCTTTAATTGCTGTAGATTTTCTTTTTTTGCGCACTGAAATTTTTGTTCAATCTTTCTTTAAATTTATTCTTTAAATTTAGACTATTTTTTCTCTGTGAAGAGCCTTTCAAAAATACACCCAGTTTTCATTTAAAGATTTACTTCAGTTTTTATAAAAACATTCGTCAGGAGCAATTTAAAACACAACAATCTTCCCACTAATTTACATCGCGTTATTAATTTCGAACCAGTAGCACAAAAACTATAAGAGTTTTTAAAGCGATTCAATTGTCTTCGTGACTTTAGGATTGCGTATTTAGACTAGCGCCAAAAGCTTAACAACTAAAAACAATTACTCTAAGAGGTGCACCAACACATGAAACGCCAAAAACGCAACCAAGCAGATCGTGCGTACGGAAAAGGTTATCAAGCTGGAGTTATGGGTCGATCTCGTACCTTATGCCCCCACGAGGCGGGCGAGCCTCGGTTTGAATGGATTAACGGTTGGCGTGAAGGACGCGAAGACCATTGGAACGGTTTTAACAATGCCGCCTATGCTCAAAAAATTAGCAATTTTTAGCTCTAGATTAAAGTTAATTATTTAGAATTCCTGTCTCCTCAACGGGATGCCCAAGACGAAACATCGTCTTGTTTTAAACGCCCGCTTCTTAGCGGGCAGGTACTAGCCGGTACCTTCCGAGCGGTGAGCGGACGCAATTGCGTCCGCCGCTTCGGAGATTAAACGCGGACCTCGATAAATAAGCCCCGAATAAATCTGCACCAAATTTGCACCAGCAGCAATTTTCTCTTGTGCTGACTTCCCATCTTTAATTCCACCAACACCAATAATTGGGAACTCCGCTCCCAAACACTGGCGAAGTTTTGTGATCACCTGCGTCGACAAATCTGTTAGTGGCGCGCCGCTTAGGCCACCCGCTTCCTTCGCGAAAGGATGCCCTGCGACAGAATCTCGACTTAATGTTGTATTTGTCGCAATCACGCCATCGATGTTCAGTTCGAGAAATGTTTTCGCCACCTGCGCAATCTCTTCATCATTCATATCCGGTGCAATTTTAATTGCGATTGGGACGTAGCGACGATATTCCTGTTCTAATTTCGCTTGCTCTTCTTTTATGCAAGATAGTAGTGCTATTAGCTGCTCTCCGTATTGCAGGCTACGCAATCCCGGCGTGTTAGGGGAAGAAATATTTACCGTAATATAATCGGCGAGAGAATAAACTTTCTGTAAACCAATTCGATAATCCGATTCTGCTTCTTCTACCGGAGTGACCGCATTTTTACCGATGTTAATACCAAGCACACCTCGATAACGACGCCCCTTCACACGATCTAATAAATAGTCAACGCCCTTATTATTAAAACCCATCCTGTTTAAGATGGCTTCGTGTTCAACCAGTCGAAATAAACGAGGCTTCTCATTGCCCGCTTGCGGTTTTGGCGTCACGGTACCAATTTCAATAAAGCCGAAACCCAAATTACCCAAAGCATCAATATGATCCCCATCTTTATCCAAACCCGCGGCGAGACCCACGGGGTTCGGAAATTCAATGCCCATCACGCTTGTCGGATTATCAGGAATTTTCGGGACTAGGTATTTTAATAACCCAAGAGAGTTTGCAAGATCCAGCGAATTAAATGTCAGTTGATGTGTAAGCTCAGTATCGAGCTTAAATAATGCAGAGCGTATAAGTGAATACATAAATTGTTTGCGTTAAGTGGCCCACAGACAGAATGGGGCGCAGCTTAACGCAAACGAGGATGCAGGTCGAACCTGAATGACGTTTTATCGTTTTATTATTACTCTTTGCGGGTAAATGTTTCCTTGTGTCGTTCAGTCCCATCGGGTTCATAATAGACAACGTCAACCTTGTTGCCCTCCGGGCCAAATACCCAGCTCATATTGGCAAATCCAATCGAACCCCCGTTACTGATGATCCCGCCTTCTATAGAGGTGCGCTTGGCAATCCCAACACCACTCCACTCACAGGCGCCAGTACCATCGGAATGCATTGAATAGACTGCATCAGCATAGCCCGACTCTGCTTCAAGCATTTCGACCGTTAACTGACAAGCATCTTTAGAAACATAAACACCCGGTAAACCCGCTTGAGCGAAAGCCCCTATGCTTGATAGCAATACGAACATGCCAATTTTCTTCATTGTCGAATTCTCCTCACTCTTTAAATCGAAACAAACTAAAAGCTCTAAAAGCCTCAAATTCTTGTTAAATATTCACGAGGATTAGGATTCTATCGAGGAAAAACCGAAACGCTATTGATCTAAGTCAAAAGAAATCGTTTAGCAAAATGAGTGTACAAACAAGCAGGGTTCGCTTTTGTTAAGAAGAGCTAATAGCGATGAATTAAGAAATATCGAGGGAGATAACTCACTTTCACATTTAACGAGGACTCAATATCAAATAAAGGCAAAGAACGAAACATGAAAAGATTAATGAGAATTTTTTTGCACGAACCAATCAAGATATTTTTTCTATCGATTCGAAGCGAAAATCATTGTTAAAACCAATTATAAACGAACCTGAGACACCACTATGGCCAACGAAGGGCACAAGAATCTTCGCGGGAAAGCGGACTTTTTTTCCGTCGCGAGAAACAGCGTAAACATCCTTCGCTGTTCCTGCGTAAAGCCTTTGATACTCTTCCACAGGGATCTCAATATCAACGATTAAACTTGTCATAACGAATATCGAAATAACACGGAAGATAGCGCCAAAGCAATCAGCGCTATTTTCTATGAGCTAAGAGTTATACATCACCAACAGCTTTTACAATCGAAACGGGTTCGTCCTTATTCTCGTCAGAAATAAATGTTTCTGAATGATGACTCGCTTGTACCAAATCGAGTAGTTCTCGTAAAGCCACCGAGAACATTGCAAAATCTGTCGATGCTGAAGATTGCAGTTCAGTCACCATTGACTTCCAGCGATTCACTAACACCGATTGCTGTTCCATCCATTGTCCTACAGTGTTTTCAATGGAATGCTTCTTGCCAGCCAAGCGAATTGTTGTAACCGCCAACAAACGGATTTGCGACTCCAAATCGTCCATATAGCTTTCACGAGCCATCGCTTGCCAGAAGCTCTCGACTTTTACTTCTGAAATCGTATCCGCAAACCATTGCAAACCAATTTTGTCACCCAGCGTGTAATAAGACTCTACGACCTTCTCGACGTCCGAGTTCGACTGCAATACCGCCTCCACCATACCCAAACCGCCGTACAGATTTGAGGGCATAGAAGCTTCACGTGCGATATCGTCAGGAATACCCGCTTGGGTTAAGCGGTTAAACTCATCGTCCCATTGTTGCTTCACGTCCCCTTGAATAAATTTGGGTAAAAACTTTGAAATCTCTTTGAGAACAGGTGAAAATTCTTTGATGATCGAAGCTGTATCACAATTACTGCGGCGATTCCGTAAAATCCAACGGGTTCCTCTTCGTACCTTTCTCATCATATTAAGCATCAAAGAAAACTGTATTTCCGCTGATACTTTATGATCTAAGGCCTCGACCTTTTTTCTATAATCCTCCAACTGAAAAATATCTCGAGCCGCAATGTAAGCTATTGCTACTTGTGAATAATCGACGCCTACAGATTCACTTAAACGATGACAGAATGTGATACCCATATTGTTAACAATATCGTTGGCAACCTGGGTAGCAACAATTTCTCTTTTAAGCCGGTGTTGATATATAGGCTTTTTATATTTCTTAAGTAAACGCGCAGGGAAAGGTCGCTCTAAGGCCTGCATGATATAGGGATCGTCCGGCAAGCTTGATGCGACTAGCTTTTCTTTCAACATAACCTTTGAATAAGATAGCAACACTGAAAGTTCTGGCCGGGCCAAACCCAAATTACTCGCTTGACGCTCATTTAATGCGTCTTCATCGGGGATAAATTCTAACTTACGCTTTAATCTGCCGTCACTTTCTAACATTGAAATAAATCGTCGGTACTCCCCCATCCTTTGCTGAGATTGAAATGCAGCAATACTCAAGGATTGGGTTTGCTGGTAATTATTGGCGAGCACCAATTCAGATACATTTTCAGTCATGTCGGCGAGTAAAATATTTCGTTGTTTTTCCGTTAGATCACCATTAGCAACCAGTTCGTTCAATAATATTTTAATATTTACTTCGTGATCCGAGCAATCAACACCGGCGGAGTTGTCGATAAAATCTGTGTTACATGCGCCGCCATTCAAACAGAACTCAACCCTGCCCAGTTGAGTGAGGCCCAAGTTACCGCCCTCACCAAATACTCGACAGCGTAACTCTTCACCATTCACACGTAATGCATCGCTAGCTTTATCACCAACATCAGCGTGGGACTCAGATTTTGCTTTCACATATGTGCCGATACCGCCATTCCACATCAGGTCCACAGGTGCTTTTAAAAGTGCGTGAATTAATGCCGAAGGAGTCAGTTCAGTTTCTTCAATATCGAAAACTTTGCGAATCTCTGGAGTCAACTTAATAGACTTTGCTGAACGAAGAAAAATACCGCCGCCTTTACTAATCAGCTTTTCATCGTAATCGGTCCACGAACTTTTCGGTAACTCGAATAAACGCTTGCGCTCTAAAAATGATTTTCCGGAATCTGGCGAAGGATCTATAAAAATGTGCATGTGATTGAAAGCGGCGCGCAAGCAAATGTGCTCCGACAACAACATACCATTACCGAAAACGTCTCCGGCCATGTCGCCAATTCCGATCACCGAAAAATCTTCTTTCTGGATATTAACGCCCAACTCTTTAAAATGACGCTGAACACCGACCCATGCGCCTTTAGCAGTAATACCCATACCTTTGTGGTCATAACCTTGACTGCCACCACTCGCAAACGCGTCACCAAGCCAATGTTTATACTCAATCGAAATTGAATTAGCGATATCTGAGAAGGTCGCAGTTCCTTTATCTGCAGCTACTACCAAATAAGGGTCATCGGAATCAACTCTAACAACTTTTTCTGGTGGAACAATTTTATTGTCAATTAGATTGTCAGTAATATCCAAGAGGCCTCGAATAAATATTTTGTAACAGGCTATCCCTTCTGCCAGCATTTCATCTCGGGAAAATTGTGGCGACATTTGTTTTGCAACGAAGCCCCCTTTCGCACCACCCGGCACAATCACGGCGTTCTTAACGTGTTGCGCTTTTACCAAACCTAAAACTTCAGTCCGATAGTCTTCTAATCGATCGGACCAACGTAAACCACCACGTGCGACATCGCTTGCCCGCAGGTGTACACCCTCAACTCTTGGTGAATAAACGAATATTTCAAACAGCGGGCGCGGCTCAGGGATATCTGGAATCTGTCGTGGCGAAAACTTCATGCTCAAATAAGATTTTGCTGCATTACCATCGTCGCTTTGAAAAAAATTGGTTCTCAAAGTTCCATTTATTAAATCTAGATAGCGGCGCACTATCCTATCTTCATTCAAATTGTCGACCGAATCTAAGGATTCCAAAATCTTATTATTAAGACGCTCCAACCGTTCTGGATTTTTATTGCTCTTGTGATCAATACGTGGATCAAACTTCGCTTTAAATAAAGCAATTAGATTACGGGTGATATCCAAATGTTGTGCGAGCGTATTGGCAATGTAGGACTGGCTAAAATTGAATGCAGTTTGTTTCATATAAGCCGCGTAAGCTCGCAGAGCAACAACCTCTCGCCAATTTAATCTTGCACCTAGAACAAGCCTATTAAATTCATCACTATCGGCTTTCTTATTCCATACCGCAGCAAAAGCCTCTTGGAAATAATTTCGTGCGGATCCAACGTCAATATTTACAGGCAAGCCAAATTTAAGATCAAAATCATGAAGCCAAATTGTAATAGTTTCGCCTTTTAGCTCTCTTTTGATTTTATAAGGATGTTCACCAATAACTCGGAGTCCTAAATTTTCAAGCAAGGGAATCACATCGGAAAGTTCTACAGGATCGTGGGCGCGAAAAATTTTAAAACGTACAGAACCTGACTCAACCCCTACGGGCTGATAGAAATTCATGGCAATATCTTTCTCTTCACAAAGAGAAGTTATATGTTGAATATCGTAAACGGCGGAGCGGGCATCAAAAGTCTCCCGATAACCATAAGAGAACCCGTTGCGAAATTGACTAAAGTACCTAACGCCCGTCTCTTCGCCTAAATTTTCAATGAGACAGCTAGCTAAATGATCTTCCCAGGAGCGCACTACGTCGACGATTTTCTTTTCGAGTTTATCGACATCATAATCAGCGACACAGCCGGCACCGACTTTAAATACCAGATGAACCCTGGCGAGAATCGATTCGGAAAAATAGGTATTGAATTCTTGTTCGCTTGCGCCAATTGATTCAGAGATTATCGCTTGAACCTTTTCTCTTACTGCCGTACTGAAAAGATCACGGGGAACATAAAGCACACAACTCACAAACTTACCAAAAGGACCTCGGCGCATAAACAAACGCACTTGGTCTCGCTCATTAATCTGTGCAATCTTTACCGCCACTTTATATAGTTGTTCACGAGTACTTTGAAATAACTCATCTCGCGGAAAGGTCTCCAGAATCTGTCGCAAGGCTTTTCCATCATGGCCGCTTGATTCAAAGCCTGACTTCTCGATAACGTAATCGATCTTCTCTCGAATTATTGGGAATGAACTAGGCGAGCGATTGTATACCGGTGACGTATAGAGTCCGATAAAGCGACTTTCCCCACAGACCTCACCTTTTTCATTGAATCGTTTTATCACGACGTAATCTGGATAGGCTGCACGATGAACTCGCGAGCGTTCACTTGCTTTTGCAAAAATAATACTGCGGTGATTTGAAAAGTACTCTGAAAAACCCGGATAATTTTTATCGAGAGGAATTTTTTCTTCATCATCCTTAGACAAAGCACACACACCTAGCCTAACTTTCGAATTTTCTATCAATAATTTCACGCCATCTTTCGACGTAACATCAAATTCCGAATAGCCAAGAAAAGTGAAATGCCCATCGATCATCCAACGAATAAATTCCTGACTACGAGAAACCCGACTAGTTTTTGCTTTTTTCTGGGCAAACTCCAAATTCTTTATACAATCCTCAGCCCGCGACATTAATGGGCGATACGCTGCCACCGCCGCTTTAACTTCGTCGAGAATAGCTTGCAGGCTTCGTGACAATTCAACGATTTCGTCTTTCGCGGTATGCAGGTCAATCTCAAAAAATATTAAGGATTCTTTGGAGAAATCTTTTTCATTGGCTCTAGTGTTTTTACCTAACTCAACAAGCTGATTTTTTGCATCTCTATTTACAGATAAAAGTGTACTTTTTATAGTGTGTATCGCAATGTTGCGACGATTGAATTCCATGCGGATTGAATCGACTAAGAACGGCATGTCTTCTTGCAGTATCGCGACAACGGTATGACTACTGACCCAGCCGTGCTCTTCAACATTGGGGTTAAATACATTTATTTTCGCTTGATTTACCTGATGGTCCTGAATGAACTGCCACAACCCATATACACAAGCGAAGATATCATCCCAACGTTTACCATAGAGCTCATCGACCGGGTATTGATGAAAAAACTGTTCAACGAAACGGGGGAAGTGTGGTGGCACTTTGTTTTGAAGTTTCTCAGCAAAATAAGCTGATGATTGCGCTAGAAGATCTTCTGTACTGCTGACGTCCACTGTATTTGATTTCACGATAAACCTCGTTGGTCACCCAAAAATTGTCGGAGCTTTACTATTGCCAACCTTCTTTCCTTTGGCCAACAATTTAAGTCAAAGGAAAAGGCTGGTACCTGCTATCAATATTCCTACCTATATATAGCTGAAGGCACGCTAAAAATTCAGCATCTAAATTAAATGATAGACTATCCCTCAAAAAAACTAGGGTGGAAAATGGCCAAACCCTTTCGCAGTAAGTTGGCGGGAACTTCTCCACCCGATAATGCTCAATAAAGACCTTACGCAAGACCTGAAAATCAGAAAATCTCTATAATTTTCAATGACCTGTATCATACAGCTGAAGATTACAATAAATGACTTCGCACAGACTTTATTTGTTCGTGATAAACCCTAAAATAGCGTTTTATCGAAAATCATAGTTAGAAACATGTTTTAGCCAGAAATAAGCCCTAAGGAATACCATGACGATAGATATCCAGCCAGAATCAACTAGTTCATCGGCCCAATCAACTCGCGATGACGACAGCTTGGCATCCCTCCAAGCCCTTCAACACTGGCTAAATGAACAAATAATTGGACAACCCGCCTTGGTAAGCCGGCTGCTCATAGCCATTCTAGCCGACGGCCACCTCCTGGTAGAAGGCCCACCGGGACTGGCCAAAACCAAAGCAGTCAAAACCCTTGCTGACGGGATAGAAGGTAATTTCCACCGGATCCAATTTACCCCTGACTTATTACCCTCAGATGTCACCGGCACTGATATATACCGCCCAGAAACCGGCGCCTTTGAGTTTCAGCCTGGGCCTATTTTTCACAATTTAGTCTTGGCCGATGAAATCAATCGCGCGCCAGCAAAAGTACAATCCGCGTTACTCGAAGCCATGGCTGAAAGACAAATTAGCGTTGGGCGATCCACCTACCCCTTGCCCGATTTATTCTTAGTTATGGCAACCCAAAATCCAATTGAACAAGAAGGCACCTACCCGCTTCCAGAAGCCCAGTTGGATCGTTTTTTAATGCACGTCAGTGTCGACTACCCCGACATCTCAGCAGAGGCAAAAATTCTGCAATTGGTGAGGAACGAAGCAGCCAACACGCAAACGGCCGCAGCACCAAAAGAAATTGATCAGAAAACCTTGATAAACGCTCGACAATCCGCACTCAACATTTTCATGTCCCCCGCTGTCGAGGAATACATCGTTCAACTCGTCATGGCGACTCGGCAACCCGAACTATACGACGAAGAGCTGCGCAGTTGGATTGAATTTGGATCAAGTCCTCGCGGAACCATCGCCTTAGACCGCTGTGCTCGCGTTAATGCTTGGTTAAACAATAACGATTTTGTTAGCCCTGATGATGTCCAAGCCGTATTACACGATGTCTTAAGACATCGATTGATTTTAAGTTTTGAAGCTGAAGCGAGGGGCATCAACCCCGATCAAGTTATTGATCGATTATTATCGGTAGTTCCAGCAAGCTAAAGCATCGTTTCATTTTTCTTAGCTTATTGTTCAATTGCTCACACTCACTCGATACATGTTCAAAACGTTATGGCTTTAGCAGAATCACATCCAGCAAGCGCAGCAATGCTTTCCAAAGGGCGTAAACAACCCCCAGCGAATGGTGTTTATACCGAACTCGAAACGCTTTTGAATCTGCGCTTTTTTGCGAATGAATTACAACTTAAAACGATTAAAAATAGTCGGGCAAGTGTTTCTGGTGGTGTGCGTACACGTTTTCGCGGCCGCGGGATGGAATTCGAAGAGGTTCGAGTCTATCACCCCGGTGACGATATAAGAACAATAGATTGGCGAGTCACCGCCCGTACACAAGTTCCCCACACCAAAGTTTTTCGCGAAGAACGAGAGCGCCCAACATTTATCGCCGCAGATCAACGCTCGAATTTATTTTTCGGCAGCCAGCGTTGCTTTAAATCGGTTCTTTGTGCACAACTTGCCAGTATTTTAGCCTGGGCGGCATTGCAAAATAATGATCGCGTCGGCGGCATGGTTTTCGGAAACCATGAACACAGTGATATACGACCGCGCCGAAGCAAACACGCTGTACTGGAATTTATTCATCATTTGAATGATTACAATCATGCTCTCAGCTCTCCCTTGATCTCAGACCGCGAAGTGACATCAACTTCAATGCTAGAAGACTTGCGAAGGCTCGCAAAGCCAGGTAGCGCGGTTTACTTAGTGAGTGATTTTCTAGATTACAACGAAGAGTGTGACGAACAACTCTATCTACTTTCTCGCCATACCGATGTTACCTTGTTCCAAGTTTTTGATCCCTTAGAAAAAAACTTACCGAACAAAGGGCTCTTGAGTGTTACCAACGGCGCAGAACGCCTACAAATTCACACCAACCGCAAACGCTTTCGAGACAATTATGCAGAACACATTCAGCAACGCTTTGATCTGCTAGAACAGCAATGTAAACGTTTAAAGACTGCGTTATTCAGATTTAGTTGTAGTGACAATGAGTTCGAACAATTGCGTTCCATTTATGCACGAAGAAAAAGCCGATGAATGAAGAAGATCCGCTAGCAAATTTGCGAGACATCGCTTTACCTGATCCCATAAGCTTTTGGCCACCTGCACCTGGGTGGTGGATTACTCTCTTTCTATCCTTAAGTTTAATTATCTGCTCCGCAATCTACTTTCGTCGTCACCGATTAAAAACCGCCTATCGACGCAAGGCAACAAATGAATTGAGTAAAATTTGGCAGAGTTTCCAGGATAATAATGATCCGCGTCTTTATCTTGAAGAGATCTCAAAACTAATACGCCGCTGCGCAATAGTTGCCTATCCCAGAAAAAACTTTAAAAATTTAAGCGGAGTTCCTTGGTTAGAATTCCTTGACATCACTTACGCCCATAAAAAAACTAATGCATTTACGAAAGGACTCTCGGCGGATTTTTCTACCTTGGCTTTTCAAAACGATATCGCTTTATCGAAGCTAGACCCCAATTTTTTTCAGTCATTACATCTATTGGCAAGTGACTGGTGCAAAGAACACCTGACGGAAGAGAAGCTTGATAATATCTTGCGCAAAAATAATAGTGACTCTAAGCTAGATAAGGGTATAGAAACTGGAGCAAACAATGTTGCAGTTTGATTGGCCCTACTTCTTTCTTATCCTACCTTTGCCAATATTGGCTGTACTATTTTTACCAAAAAGTAAAAATGAAAGCGGTGCCTTAATGGTGCCGTTCTACCAAGAATTAGCTAGCGTTCATGAAACCTCACAACAACACAAAGTTATTAACACCCCCGCATTAATTGTACTGACGATAATTTGGATATTAGGTGTTACCGCCGCAGCCAGGCCGCAATGGATTGGTGAACCGGTTAGTTTGCCCGCTAGTGCCCGTGATTTACTCATCGCCGTTGACATATCCGGCAGTATGGAAACGGCGGATATGATCTTAGAGAATCAGCAAGTTAATCGCCTTACCGTTGTTAAAAAAGTGGTCGGCGATTTCGTAACTCGCAGAGAAAATGATCGCCTCGGCTTAATACTTTTTGGCAGTCAGGCATATCTTCAAGCGCCTTTAACCTTCGATAGAGAAACAGTGAATACCTTTTTGCAGGAAGCTCGCCTCGGTTTTGCAGGAGAACAAACTGCCATTGGTGATGCCATTGGTTTAGCGACGAAACGCTTATTAGACCGTCCCGAAAATAGTCGAGTTTTAATCTTACTCACCGATGGTGCAAACACATCCGGTGCAATCGAACCGCTTAAAGCGGCATCTTTAGCCAATCAAGCAAAAATTAAAATCTACACCATTGGCATTGGTGCCGATGAGTTCATAACCCCGGGCTTTCTTGGTGGCAGTTTTGGTCGAAGACGGGTGAACCCTTCTATTGATCTAGATGAAGAAACTTTACAAGCGATTGCTGTTCAAACCGGTGGTGCCTATTTTAGAGCCCGTGACGTCGCCGAACTAGAGCAGATATATACTCAACTCGACGTGCTTGAACCACTAGAGCAAGACCCTGAAAATTATCGGCCGAGCACTGCGCTTTTTTATTGGCCACTAGCGATAGCGCTTTTGTTAAGCATGCTTTTCGCCTTGACGCGTCTAATTCGCTCGGATCTATCACTTGAGCCTTCACAGCAGTTCACAGCGAAATAAAATGTGGCATAAATGACAAACGAATTATTAGCAGAATTTCATTTCCTTAGACCTTACTGGTTAATTGCGATTATTCCCGCTATTTTACTGTGCTTGTTCTTACTGAAAACAAAACAAATTAATTCGCGATGGCAAGGCGTCATCGCGCCACATCTATTGCTTAAGCTTATCGACAGACAACAACAGAAAAAAAACAGTTCCTACTTGATAGGATTATGCTCCGCTTGGATGTTAACTTCCCTCGCCCTAGCCGGACCTACTTGGCAACGTTTACCGCAACCGGTCCAGCAATCGCAATCTTCCGTGGTTATTTTGTTAGACCTTTCACCTTCTATGTTGGCCGAAGATACCAAACCTTCTCGCTTAATTAGAGCGCGCTTCAAATTATTAGATTTTTTGAACATGCGCGAAGATGGTTTAAATGCATTGATTGCATATGCTGGTGAAGCGCATGTCGTAAGTCCATTGACTGATGACGCGGAAACAATTTCAAATTTAATGCCGGCAATGGAACCTGCGCTAATGCCGCTTCGCGGAAGCAATATAGAAATGGCCGTCGAAAAAGCAGTGGCTATCCTGAGTGATGCGGGGCTCAGCAACGGAGACATCCTTGCCGTCACGGATGGAATAGACCCCGTTGCATTTGAAAATATCCGAACTCAATTAAGCGCGACGAATTTTCGGTTCTCGGCACTCGGTATCGGTACCCCTGAAGGCGCACCTATTCCTACTGGAAGCGGCGGATTCGAGCGTGACCCTAACGGCAACATTGTGATACCCAAACTCAACCGCGATGAAATCAATACACTTGCCTCTTCACTAGGTGGAACCTACGTTGATATGAAAACAGATAACGCAGACATTGAGACTTTATTGTCACGCTTTGATAACAGCGTGTTAACAAATGAAACAATGGAATCTGGAAGACAATTCGATATCTGGGAAGATAAGGGTCAGTGGCTAGTGCTACTTTTATTGCCGTTTATTTTCCTTAGTTTTCGGCGTGGCTGGCTTTTAAGTCTCGCCTTCATTGTTGTCGTTATTCCTGAGCCCAGTTACGCCTTTGGCTGGGAAGACTTGTGGCAACGAAAAGATCAGCAAGCACAGCGTAGTTTCGAACAAGGCGACAACGTAACCGCATCCGAAAAATTTACTCATCCAGAATGGCAGGGAACGGCTTACTACAAAGATGAAAACTATGAAGCAGCAGCAGAGAAATTTTCACAAAAAGACTCCGCAAAAGCTCACTACAATCGTGGAAACGCTCTGGCCAAAGCAGGCAAGTTAGAAGCCGCTATCGAAGCTTACGACCAGTCCTTGGCGCTCAATAAAAATAATGATGACGCTATCTTTAATAGAGATTTGGTCAGCGATATATTAGAACAACAAAAACAACAAAATGAAGGTCAAGAACAAAACCAACAAAGCCAAGATCAACAAGAGGGTGAAAAAAAGGATCAAGAGTCAGACAGCTCTGACAACCCTGCTAACGACCCAAATCAACAAGCCTCACAAGAGCAGGAAGACGCCAGCGACTCACGGGAGAGCCGCAGTAATAGCGAGCAAGAAACCAACCTGAATGATGAAGATAGTGAAGCGCAGGAAGAATCTGCGCGAGAATTGGCCGATCGGGAACAAAAACCTCAAGACCTTAGTGAAGAACAGCTTCAACAACTCAAAGAGGCCGAGCAGCGACAGAAACAATCTGGAGAAAAAAGCGACCAAGAAAGTGAAGAAGAACTTCAACAAATGCTAGCCAATATGGAAGAAAGAAACGCGGAACAACAACAAAGTCTCGAGCAATGGTTACGGCAAGTACCCGACGACCCAAGCGGATTATTACGCCGTAAATTCGACTACCAACATCGGGAGCTGAGACGGAATTACCGACGAGGTGATTGGGTTCCCCCTGAAAACCAATCTTATCAACGCTGGTAAACTCTGAACTTCAAACAAACGATCCAAACAAATTATATTGAAGATTTATTAATGAAAAAAATTAATTCTTATATCGCGATTCTATCGCTCATGATCATAACAACGATTTACGCTCAGGCGCAGACTCTTACCGCGACAACGGATAGGGTTACCCTTAGCGAAAACGAAACCCTTGAGCTCACTATTCGTTTTGATGAAAGGGTTGATTTTGGCAGCCCGAACTTCGACAAGTTAGCCGAGAATTTTGACATTTTAAATCAACGACGCGGTGACCAAATCGAGCTATTCGATACAGGTGCGGGTTACTGGACAGAATGGAATCTCGCCCTTTCTCCAAAAAAAGTAGGTGAATTGGAAATTCCCGCCTTCACTATTCGCGGCGCCAGTAGCGAGCCAATTGCTATTTCAGTAAAGCCATCGTCACCCGCGACGCCGGGAGAGCTAAAAGACATTTTTCTAGAAGTCACCACGGACAAAGAAGAAGTTTATGTTCAGGAGCAATTGCTATTAACGGTAAGAATTAATACCGGCTTACTGTTCAGAGACATTAGGATATCGAAAGAATTAGCAGTCGAGAATGCGGTGGTCGAGAAAATATCTGAGACCATTTACAACAAACAATTACAAGGCAAACTCTACCGTGTTATCGAAATGAAATACGTCATATTTCCGCAGAAAAGTGAGCCCTTAAAAATTCCAAGCCTAAGCTGGAACCTTGTTATGGCGACCACCAAAAGCAGTCGTCTTAACAGCCGATTTAATACACCAGGAACACTAATGCGTTTACGCAGCGAAGAAATTGTAGTTCCGGTAAAACCAAAAGCAGCAACGTTCACTGGCCCCGAATGGATGCCCGCTCAGGAAGTGTCTATCGAACAACACTGGAGCAGTAGCACTTCTAAACTGGTTGTCGGTGAACCCATTACCCGCACCTTAACCTTAAGAGCATTAGGCTTGAGTGCAGCGCAAATCCCTCCTCTACCCGAACAACAAATTTCGGGTTTAAAAATGTATTCTGACCAACCTCAATTTGACGATTTACGAACACATACCGGATTAAAAGGAAACCGAATAGAGAGCCAGGCAATTGTGCCGACAAAAGCCGGTACAATTATTTTGCCCGAAGTGCAAGTTGCTTGGTGGGATACGGTCAACGACTACCAACGATTCGCTACTTTACCTGAGCAAGTTTTAACAATCGCACCCTCGGCTGCAAATGCGTCAATCCCGCCTCCCTTACCTGGACAAACTCCAACCCTAAACGACCCCGCACTAACTAGCGATGCTGATATTGAAAATTCAGAAAATATAAGCGTTGGGTTTTCACTCAATAAAACATGGCCATGGATCGCCAGCAATCTAGCATTCGCAAGCCTCGCTTTATTATTTTTTATCGCCTGGCAAAGGAAAGCTTCCGCTCAACAAAGCAGTCAAGAAGATGATGACAAAGCCAAGCTGGAGCTAAAAATTAATGACGTTTTTCACACTATTCGTAAAGCCTGTAGTGAGCAAAAACCGAAAGCGGCACGCACCGCTCTAAGCCAATGGGGTGGGCTATATTGGGGGATCAATCACACCCTCAGCCTTCAAGAAATTGCTCAGAGAAGTGGATCACCAGTTCTTACCAAGGCACTGGAAGAATTAGATGAAATACTTTATGGTAAGCAAAATATTCCCGAGCAATCGTGGGATGGTAACGGCCTATGGCAAGCTTTAGTAACGTTTAAAAAACAGAATAAAGACAAAGTTAAACGAATAAATATCGCAGAGAAGCACTTACCGCCTCTGTACCCAAAACAACTGTAAGTTTTTGAGAAGCCGTTTCGAATAGGCTTTTTGGAATTTGCTTTAAGGTTATAGCAATCCCCAGTAAACTTTTTGGCGTAAGGTCTGGATAGTTGTAAATTTTTATAATTATCAGTGGCAAACAAATATTAAATAATGAGGTCGTCTATTTTGCGAACATCATCTACTAATATTCATTATCGGTACTATCCGCTCGATATACGTATCACGCAGTTTTTATTTTTATTTTTGTTTCTCGCTCCAACACTCCTGCCCTTTAGGCTCTACGCCGCTCCTCCTGAAAACGTAAAACTCGCTAAAGAACAAATACTCCATCGCGGCAACTACGGCGAACCACAAAGTCTTGATCCACATAAATCTGAGGGAGTACCTTCATCTAAAATACAAGAAGACTTATTCGAAGGCTTAACTACTGAATCTTTATCCGGAGATATCATTCCAGGCATCGCAACGAGCTGGGAAATTAGTGAAGACAAAACACAATATATTTTCAAATTGCGTAAAGATGCTCGGTGGTCGAATGGTGACTTGCTTACGGCTCATGATTTTGTTTATAGCTGGAGACGTGTCCTTGATCCTCAAACCGCTTCGCGCCGTAATCAATTAATGTTTCCTTTGTTAAATGCTTTTGAGATTACATCGGGTAAGCTGCCGGTTGAAGATCTCGGTGTCAAAGCGCTGGATGATTACACATTAGAAGTCAAATTAGTTGGGCCGACGCCTTATTTTTTAGGTCTGCTTGTTCACCCTGCCGCGTTTCCAGTTCATCAAGGTGCAATCGAAACATTTGGCGAAAAATATGCGCGGCCAGGAAACTTGGTTTCTAACGGCGCCTACAAACTCCTCGAATGGGAAGTTAATTCGCACATTAAACTAGAAAGAAACACGCATTATTACAATGACAAAGATACGACGATCGATACCGTTTTCTTTTACCCAATCAACAATGCGAATAGTGAATTGCAACGGTTTCGCGCCGGCGACTTAACCTTTACCGAAGATGCACCGATCAGCCAAATTGATTGGCTTAAAGAAAATATGTCGAAGGAATTCAGAATCGCTACGTATTTGGGCATTTATTATTATGGGTTCAACCTCGAGCAACCCCCTTTCAAAGACAATTTAAAATTACGCCAAGCTTTGGCCCTAAGCGTTGAACGAGAAATTATTACCGACAAACTTATGCGAAACGGAATGATCCCTGCGTACTCCTTTGTTCCAGAGGGAACATCGGGCTATGAAAATGGGCCTGAATTTGAATGGAAAAATCTTTCCAGAGACGAACGCCTGGCCAAAGCAAAACAGCTTTATTCCGAAGCTGGTTATAGCGAAGACAATCCACTAAAAATTGAGTTTCGTTACAACACACAAGACATGCACAAAAAAGTTGGTCTCGCGGTGGCAGCAATGTGGAAGCAACATTTAGGCGTAATCACCACGCCAATTAATCAAGAGTGGAAAGTATTTTTAGAAGTTCGCAATCAAAAAAGATTAACGCAAGTTTACCGTGGTGGATGGATTGGCGACTACAACGACCCTGTCGCGTTTTTAGATATCATGACCTCTTTCAGTGAGATGAATAACAGCGGCTATAACAATAAGGAATACGATCGCTTGCTTGGTGTCGCTGCGGTTGAAACCAATCCACTCGCTCGCGCTAATTATCTAAAGCGAGCCGAAGTACTTTTATTGGCAGATGCTCCTGTAATTCCACTGTGCTATTACGTTACCAAGCGTTTGGTAAGTAATAAACTGGGCGGCTATGAAGATAACCTTACCGATCGGCATTTTAGCCGCTATATGTATATTCTAGAGTAGGCAATTTAGTCATGGTAAAATACGCTTTTCATCGATTATTGCATACCATTCCAACCTTGCTAATAATCATCACCCTAGCTTTTTTTCTCATCCGCTTAGCGCCGGGTGGGCCTTTTGACAGCGATCGCAGTTTACACCCTGAAGTAGAAGCCAACCTTAATGCTAAATATCATTTAGACGAACCCTTAGCTCAACAATACGGTCGCTACATGTGGGATATTTTGCGCGGCGACTTTGGCCCGTCTTTTCAGTACCGCGATTTTTCGGTGAATGAACTAATTTACGATAGCTTTTCTGTTTCTCTCAAACTTGGCATCGCTGCGATTATTTTAGCGATTGTATTCGGTGTTGGAATGGGAACCATAGCTGCACTTCGACAAAACAGTAACACAGATTACGGCATAATGACGGTGGCAATGACGGGTATTTCTATTCCTAATTTTGTCATTGCTCCTCTACTGGTTTTGCTTATTGCCGTGTCGTTAGGTTGGTTACCTGCTGGCGGCTGGGAAAGTGGAACTATTTCCGACATGATCTTACCAATAATTTCATTGGCATTACCACAAATCGCTTATATTGCACGACTAACTCGGGGTTCATTGATAGAAGTTTTACGCAGCAATTATATTCGTACCGCGAGAGCCAAGGGCTTACCTACCTCAAAAATAATATTGAGACACGCCTTAAAACCAATGATGCTTCCCATTGTTTCCTATCTTGGTCCCGCAACTGCAGCGGTAATCACCGGCTCTGTAGTTATCGAGCAGATATTTTCTATTCCGGGGCTCGGCACTCACTTCGTTACGGGTGCGCTCAACAGGGATTACACCTTGGTGATGGGTGTGGTGGTTTTTTATGGAACGCTAATTATTTTATTTAATTTTCTCGTCGATTTATTTTACGCCCTACTCGATCCTAAGGTGCGCTATTCATGAGCATAAGCAGCAGCGACAATATTGAAACGATCGCCAATTCAATCGCCAATTCTATCGACGACGAAAAAACGATAGCAGGCCGTAGCTTATGGGCAGATGCATACTATCGCTTGCGCAACAATCTAGCGGCCAAAATCAGTTTGGTAATTATGGCGATCATAGTAGTGCTCGTGATTGCCGCGCCGTTACTAAGCCCTCACGATTTCGACGCACCGGACTGGGACAATATTCAGATTTCGCCGTCTTTGGAAACGGGTCATATTTTTGGTACCGACAGCATAGGCAGAGATTTATTTGTGCGCACGCTCTATGGTGGCCGCATTTCGTTAATGGTTGGCCTTGTCGCAACAATTGTTAGTTTAATTATTGGTGTATCTTACGGCGCTATCGCAGGCTTTATCGGCGGGCGAGTTGACAGCGTTATGATGCGCATTGTTGATATCCTTTATGCAATGCCTTTTATGTTTTTCGTGATCATGTTGATGGTTGTTTTCGGTAGAAATTTGGTATTAATTTTTGTCGCAATCGGCGCTATTAATTGGCTGGATATGGCGCGAATAGTTAGGGGCCAAACGCTCAGTTTAAAACATAAAGAATATATTGAAGCCGCTGAAGCCTGCGGCGTTGGAACATTTACCATTATTCGACGCCACATCATTCCAAATTTACTCGGCGTGGTTATTGTTTATATTACTTTGACTATTCCGCAGGTTATTCTCATCGAATCGTTTTTAAGCTTTCTAGGGCTAGGCGTACAAGAACCCAATACCAGTTGGGGCGCATTGGTGAATGAAGGCGCATCCGATATGATTTCCGCACCCTGGACATTAATTTTTCCCGCGCTATTTCTCGCTACTACTTTATTTTGTTTTAACTTTCTTGGCGATGGCTTGCGTGACGCTTTAGATCCTAAAGATCGATAATCGAGAACAATATTGTGGCCTTACTTGATATTAAAAATCTTACCATCAGTTTTGATACTCTCGACGGCACCGTTAATGCCGTTAACGACCTAAGCTTTAGCCTTGAGAAAAGCGAAACCCTGGCTATTGTTGGCGAGTCTGGCTCGGGCAAAACCCAAGCGATGCTAGGAATTATGGGGCTACTTGCGAGTAATGGCCGCGCTAGCGGCGAGATACTATTTAACAAGCAATCTTTGCTTTCTATGCCCGCGAAAAACCTCAATAAGATTCGCGGTAAAGATATCGCGATGATTTTCCAAGATCCGATGACCTCACTCAATCCTTATCTACGTATTTCTACGCAAATGACAGAGGTACTGGTTCATCATGAAGGCATGGACGAAGCACGCGCGAAGCAACGTGCCGTTGAGATGTTAGATTTGGTAAAAATTCCGGATGCGAAAAAAAGAATTGATTATTATCCTCATGAGTTTTCCGGTGGCATGCGCCAACGCGTTGCCATTGCCATGGCGCTGCTTTGCCACCCGCAGATTATCATTGCTGACGAACCTACGACTGCTTTAGATGTAACAGTTCAGGCACAAATTCTAAAATTGTTTGGCGATATTAAACAAGAATTTAATACTGCAATCATTATGATCACTCACGACTTGGGTGTTGTCGCGAGTGTTGCTGAACAAGTATTGGTCCTTTACGCCGGGCAGATGATGGAATTAGGAAGCCTCGACGATATTTATTATTCTCCAGAAAACCCCTATACGCGAGGCTTATTACATTCAGTACCCAGGGCTAATCAAAAACATGATGAAGTACTTTATAGCATTCCTGGCAATCCACCGAACATGCTAGAAACACCAAGTGGCTGCCCTTTTCATTTGCGTTGCGAATTCAAAGACCAGCTGTGTTTAGAAAAAAGACCAAATTTAATTGAGACGACTTCCGGACACTGGAAAGCCTGTCATAGAGAAAATTTACCCTTGTCTTCCTTGAATCAAGAATTATCGAACCAGGAGGCCGGACAATGAGCACTCCCCTTTTGCGTGTCGAAGATTTAAAAATGCATTTCGAGATACCTAGTTCGGGTTTCTTCGCGAAAAACCAAGTGCTCAAAGCAGTGGACGGCGTAAGTTTTGAACTTAACGCAGGTGAAACTCTCGGTGTTGTTGGTGAATCTGGATGCGGAAAATCAACACTGGCAAAAGCGGTTTTACAATTACTCACGCCAACATCCGGAACTGTTGAACTCGCCGGACAATCATTAACGACCTTAAACAAACTTCAATTACGCGAACAAAGAAAAATAATGCAAATTATTTTTCAAGATCCTCTCGCTGCGCTGAATCCAAGAATGACGCTATCGCAGATTATTGGCGAACCATTAACGGTGTTTGAAAAAAACCTATCGAAAAAAGAAATAGCCAGCCGCGTCAAAGATATCATGGCAAAAGTTGGCTTGGCCGAAAACCTCATCAATCGCTACCCACATGAATTTAGTGGTGGACAATGTCAGCGTATCGGCATAGCTCGCGCATTAATTTTAAACCCTCGTTTAATCGTTTGTGATGAGCCCGTGAGCGCCCTTGATGTCTCCATTCGCGCGCAAATTGTTAATTTGCTTATGGAGCTACAAAAAGAATTGGATTTGGCGCTAATATTTATTGCCCATGATTTGCATATAGTCCGGCATATTAGCGACAAGGTTATGGTCATGTATCTTGGCAAGGCTGTAGAGATCGCCGAGAGTCAAACTTTATATAAAAACCCGGTTCACCCATATACCCAAGCTCTGATTGATTCTGTTCCTGAGCTCGACCCAAAATTGAATCGTCAGAAACAACAAGATTTTCTTGAAGGGGATCTACCCTCTCCACTCAATCCTCCCAGTGGTTGCGCATTTCGAACTCGCTGCAAAAAGGCTCAAGCTCACTGTAGCGAAGCAGCCCCTGAATTAGCTCCCTGGGGGAAAAACACCGAAGAGAGTCGCTTAGTTGCCTGCTTCGAGGTCTAACGCTCCATGGCGCGTTTAAACTCTATTCGGACTGACAAAACGACCCTCCCTTAAGTATCCGTCCTAGAATTAAGAGATGTGGCGTCAAAATATTGACGTAATTCGTATTTCTTTATTACTCATTGATGTTTTCCAGTAATTATTCAGCTGATATTGATATTTTTGCCTATCCTTATTAGCAGCACGTGTAATCAATATTGGGGTTTTGACCCTTAAGTAATCTGGGCTTAAGCGATAGCTTGAAGCTCAATTTTATCTGCGCATGCTTATAGTACGAGAAAGGATACGGGCATATCGTGAGTGATTTGTTAACAGTGTCGACGACCAACTAAAACAACAATTGGGATTCATGCAACAAGCACGAGATATCACAAAGCCAATCGAGCTTAGCGCCGACCAACGAGATTGCCTCCAGGAAATTAGCAATGTCGCCATGGGGCAAGCGGCCGACCATCTTGCTCGCCTTCTCAACGAATTCGTTATTCTTTCCATCCCGCACGTTGAAATTTTTTCACCTTCCGACATCACTATGGCATTGCAAGCTCTGCAAGGCAGTCGCTCAGTATCAGGGGTTTGCCAAGGTTTTCTCGGTGGTGGCTTGGCGGGAGAAGCGATGTTAATTTTTAATGACTCCAGCTTTACTGATCTCGCCAATTTATTTAATTACGAAGAAGAGATAGATGCTCAGGCAGAACACGAATTATTAATGGACACAACAAACGTACTTACCGGTGCCTGCTTAAAAGGAATCGCTGAGCAACTCGATATCGAATTCAGCTACGGCCCACCTGTACTATTGGGGCAACACCTCGACATCGAAGAATTATTAGCAAACACACAAAATGACTGGAAGCAAACACTGGTGATCGAGATTAATTATCGTGTAGAAAACTTTGATGTGAATTGTGACTTGTTATTAATACTTACAGAAGAATCAGTTCATCGCTTGATGAAAAAAATAGATTATTTAATTGATTAAAATTTATTTCAAAACGAACCAAATAAAATGGATGATCGCGAAAACATTCTAGAAGAATTCCACTGGGTCATGGATGTGCTACAAAGCATTGACGTTGGCCTTGTTGTTCTCAATCGGGATTACGAAGTGGAACTGTGGAATAGCTTTATGCAAAACCACAGCGCACTATTGCCTTCTGAAGTAATGGGGAAGTCTATATTTAGTTTGTTTAGTGAATTACCTGAAACCTGGTTTAAACGCAAAGTTCAGTCAGTACTTGTATTACATAATTCGGCTTTTACTACTTGGGAGCAGCGTCCCTATCTATTCCGTTTCAATAATTATCGGCCCATTACAGGAATGGCGC
The DNA here is from genome assembly GCF_054767315.1 of Aurantivibrio infirmus. NCBI lineage: Bacteria > Pseudomonadati > Pseudomonadota > Gammaproteobacteria > Cellvibrionales > Cellvibrionaceae > Aurantivibrio > Aurantivibrio infirmus. The sequence goes on along the minus strand of NZ_BAAFSK010000005.1, from coordinate 469,668 downwards.
CCTATATGTATCAAAATTGCTCCATCATCCCTCTGCTCAGCACACAAGGCCAAGTCGATCATATTTGCCTAATAATTTACGACGTTACCGATACTGCCGTTAATAAAGAAGGCATGAAAACAGCCAACGCCAAACTAGAACACCTTAGCCGAACGGATCGCCTAACGGGCTTATACAATCGAGGTTGGTGGGAGGAATGTTTAAACACAGAGCATCGTCGCTATCAGCGACAACCTAACGCGATGAGTTTAGTAATGTTTGACATTGATCACTTCAAAAAAATTAATGACAGCCACGGACATCCCGCCGGTGATGAAGTTATTCGTCAAACTGCTGAAACAGTGCGCGCAACAATAAGAGAGGTGGATATCGCAGGCCGTTACGGTGGCGAAGAGTTTGCAATACTTTTAGTCAATGCTGGTATTGAAGGTGCCAGTTTATTTGCAGAACGAATGAGGAAAAATATCGAAAGTTTGGTGGTCTTTCACGAGGGTATCGAAATGAAATTCACCATCAGTCTCGGCGTCGCAGAATTAAACTCGCAATTTAAATCACCAAAAAATTGGCTTGAGGCCGCTGACCAAGCACTGTATCAAGCGAAAGAAAGCGGTCGAAATTGCTGGCGAGCTGCCAGCAATTCAACTTAGAACCATCCTTTATGCGCTTAACCAAATCTACTACACGGCCTTAAACTGCCGCTTTTTTACAGACTAACTTACTGAGCTATTGTTTTATTTTCGCAAGCGCCTGTAATTCTTGTTGGTACGCAGACAAACCAAGGTCTGCATTCATATTTGCCAATTGCTGCTTAATGTTTGTCTTTTCAGCGTCTGAAATACTCGCATAATCCGCTTCGGTAACTCTAGTGAGATTAATAAGTACGTAATCACCAGAAGCCGTTGTAAGTCCATTCACGATGGAGTTATTGTCAGGCTTTCCCATATTAAAAGCATGGCTCAATACTTCACTGGGCACTTGTGGGTCAGCACGTCCTGTATCTAAGCTCACTTGCCATTCGTATTCGTTTGCAATCGCAATTTCCTCAATACTTTTACCTGCCACAACTTCTTGCTTGAACGCCTCACCAAGCTCTTCAAGCTTAGCGATTGCTTGTTCGCGTTTTAATTCATTGACTATCTCAGCTTTCACTTCTTCAAAATCTAGAATACGCGCAACTTGGTGATCGGTCACACGCAAAACCAACACGTGATCCGCTGCCAGCTCGAGTAAAGAACTTGTATTACCCTCAATAAGAACGTCATCGGTAAATGAGGCTTCGACAACTTGCGGAATACTCGCTACTCCGAAACCACCTGAACGCCCAAAAGGACTGGAGACTTGTAAACTGAGATTGAGATCTTCAGCGACCTCTCCAAGGGTAGAGGCGTTATAACTCTTTTCAGCGAGCTCTTCTGTCAACCCTAGATATATCTCTTCGGCTTCTGCATTTACCAATACTCGCTTAATACGTGCTTTTTCTTCTTCAAATGCAGGCGGAGTTGCGCCATATTCATCGAGTAATTTAACAATATGAATACCATCACTACCTGCTATCGGCGAGGTGTATTCTCCTACGGCAATACTTTCCAACGCTGCTTCCGCACCATTTGGGAAAACGGAATAATCAGAAATCACCCCTAACTCACCACCTAAATTTTTAGTTCCGAAATCATCTGAGAACTCGGCGGCTAAAGTCGCGAAGTCGTCTCCGTTCGCCAGGCGACTTTGCACTTCTGCAATTTTCGCTTGCTCACTTCCGTCATCTTTCTTTTCAAAGAAAATATGTGCAACGCTTCGTTCAATAACTGCGGTGTACGCAGCAACATCTTGTTCATACTGCTCTCGAACACTCGCTTCAGATACTTCTATGCCACTTGCAATATCGTCTAATTTTATCTCGATATACTCAATTGATACTTGCTCTGGGCTTTCGTAATTATTTTTATTCTCCTCGTAATACGCCATCGAGGCTTCATCATCTATTTCGATTTCCGCTTGAGTTGGGGCTAATGGAATCGTTAAGTAATAAAAATTCCTTTTTTGTTGCGAGATCAAGGCGAGGCGTTCAAGCTCTTCTTCAGTGATAAATCCACTCGCGGACAAACCAGAAATTTGTTGATCAAGAACGATCGATTCGCCTATCTGCTTACGATAGGCCAAGGGCGTTAAATTTTGGTTATATGCTGCTTGCCTATAAAGGTCTTCGCTAAACTTGCCATCAATTTGAAACCCTGGAGCGGTGACTAAAAGCTCATTCACACGTCGGTCAGAAATATGCATACCGCCTTCATTACCGGCGTCCAGTAATACCGCCTTTAGAATTAAGTCTTTCAAAACCGGTTCTCTCAGAGCTTCGTCTGAAAATAAGTCTAGGGGTAAACTGTCACCAAAACGTTGTCTGTATTGGTCTTTTTGTCTCGCTATTCCAAGTCGCAATTCATTTTCGGTGATGCTAATACCATTCACATTGGCGACTTCGGGATCACTGCCAGAATTTACGAATATGGAGTCAACTCCAAACAGCACCAAAGGCACTACCATTATTCCAATTACGATGACTGCCACCGCACCCTTAAGATTATTACGAATGCTTTGTAACATGATGATCCTCTAAGTTTCTTAAGTAGGGTTTTAACTCTACTTTTAGACCGCAGCTGTATTGAATTACGAAATCTGGCAGCTGCTTTAGTTAGTTTAATTATCTTTTAAATTTGAGAGCGGTAAGCTCTCGTCTCAGAAATAAAAATTTTTGTACTTAATATTTTACCAAATGTGTTGACTAAGACCGCTACTGTAAACAAAAAAAGGCGCATCACAGCTTGATGCGCCTCTCTATCATTCAATTTATTGCTATCGTACGATAACCCCGAACTAATTCTGTAATAGAGCTTTTGGATGCTTCAAGTTTTAATATCAAATTACTTATATTGAAAAAATCTGCTTAGAAAAACCTGTCTTGACACATCTTAATTAACGGCGTCTTTCAATGCCTTGCCCGCTTTAAAACTAGGAATTCTAGCGGCTGCAATTTGAATTGGCTGACCAGTTTGAGGATTTCGACCAGTACGTGCAGCTCGGTCTTTTACACTAAAAGTACCAAAACCAACTAAAACAACTTGGTCGCCTTTTTTTAATGTATCGGCAACGGAATCAACCATTGCATCTAACGCCCGACCTGCGGCCGCCTTTGGAATATCTGCAGATGCAGCAATCGCTTCAATCAGCTCAGATTTATTCACTCTTAATACCTCTTATTATTAATTTCGAGAATTTTTGGGGATTCCAATTTTGCAGTTACTTCTTTTGTATCTACAGTTGGGGTTTCCGAAACAAGAAAAGGGAATAGACTTTGGAGCTAACTGTGAGCCTCACAAAAAAATAACCCAATACACGGTTCTTTAACTTACTGTGACCCGCCTAGAATCGAACTGCGATTTATACCAACTGCTCAAGGGAGGGTCAAGAACCCATTCATCAAATGAGAAGAAGAATTCACTATCTGGGCGGTTTTTAACCGTTTGGAGCTGAGCTCTTTGTTAGCAAGGGGTTAGCTGGTAAAAAATATGAATTCTTTTTATAACTAACGAGCAGACTGACTGAATTAAAATTCCGCTTAGAGCCAATTCACTCAACCAACGACGCTTACAAAATCACCGCAAAAACATATCGACACTAAACAGTTTTGCTAATGCGCTTGAATCAAATCTCTAGAAGATTCAGTATCGTACGCTTTTGCTTCTAAGGCTTTATATTCTTCATCCGAAAAAGGCCGTGGCATATGAACTAGTGCCACCTCCAAAACCTGATCGATCCACTTAACAGGGTGAATTTCCATCTCTTCAGTAATATTATTTGGTATTTCTTTTAGGTCAGGTTCATTATCAGCGGGGATGATAACATGCTTAATTCCGCCTCTATGTGCAGCCAAAAGCTTTTCTTTCAATCCGCCAATTTTTAAAACCTCACCGCGCAAGGTTATCTCTCCCGTCATCGCGACATCACTTCGCACTGGTATATTCGATAAAACCGAGACTAAAGCGGTACACATCGCTATACCTGCACTAGGTCCATCTTTAGGCGTTGCTCCTTCCGGCACATGGATATGTATATCGTATTTCTCATGAAAATCGGGATGCACTCCCAAAACTTTAGACCGCGAACGAACAACAGTCAGTGCTGCTTGTATAGACTCTTGCATCACGTCGCCCAAAGAGCCGGTTTTAACAACCCTTCCTTTACCGCGAACAGAGGATGACTCAATCGTCAACAATTCACCCCCAACTTGCGTCCAGGCCAAACCGGTTACTTGTCCAATTTGGTTTTCTTCTTCAGCTCGTCCGTAATCAAATTTACGCACACCTAAATATTCTTCTAACAATTCTGGTGTGACGGTTTGCGTAGCAGAGGTTTTTTCTTTGCCTTGATTACTTTTAACTGCTTTAGTAACAACTTTGCGGCAAATCTTTGCGATTTCGCGATCAAGCCCGCGAACTCCTGCTTCGCGTGAATAATATCGAATGACATCACGAACTGCTGACTCGTCAATACTAAGCTCGCCTTTCTTTAGCCCGTTCCGCTTCATTTGCTTAGGAACTAAATAGCGCATCGAAATATTTACTTTTTCGTCTTCGGTATAACCTGGAATTCTTATCACTTCCATTCGATCCAGAAGCGGACCGGGAATATTCATGGAGTTTGAGGTACAGACGAACATGACATCGGAAAGATCAAAATCAACTTCAAGGTAGTGATCGTTAAAGGTATTATTTTGCTCAGGATCGAGGACTTCTAATAAAGCGGAAGCAGGATCACCGCGATGGTCCATACCCATCTTGTCGACTTCATCGAGTAAGAATAGCGGATTCTTAACACCTGCTTTCGACATTTTTTGAATCAGTTTACCTGGTAACGAACCAATGTAAGTTCGACGATGGCCACGAATTTCCGCTTCGTCTCGAACACCGCCTAGAGCCATTCTCACGAACTTTCGATTCGTTGCGCGGGCAATAGACTCACCTAAAGATGTCTTACCTACGCCGGGAGGCCCTACTAAACACAGAACCGGCCCTTTAACTTTTTTCACACGTTGCTGTACGGCTAAATATTCAAGAATTCTTTCTTTTACTTCTTCAAGACCATAATGATCTTCTTCTAAAATTGCCTCAGCTTTTTTGAGATCATGACGAACTTTGCTGCGCTTTTTCCAAGGAACACTGACCATCCAATCAATGTAAGCACGAACAACAGATGCCTCAGCAGACATCGGCGACATCATTTTTAATTTATTCAGTTCGGCTTTGGTTTTTTCTTCAGCTTCTTTTGGCATCCCCGCTTCGAGGATTTTTGTTTCAATCTCCTCCGCTTCGTTAGGCTCTTCGCCCATATCGCCCAATTCTTTTTGAATTGCCTTCATTTGTTCATTGAGGTAATACTCGCGCTGGCTTTTTTCCATTTGCTTTTTAACGCGACCACGGATTTTTTTCTCAACTTGAAACAAATCTATTTCAGACTCTATTAGCCCAAGTAGATGTTCCAGTCTCGGACGAACATTTGGCATTTCTAAAATTTGTTGTTTCTGCGCGAGTTCCAGAGACATATTAGCTGCAACGGTATCTGCTAAACGACCCGGGTCTTCAATTCCCGTCAATGTTGTCATGACTTCTGCGGGAACTTTTTTACTTAAATTCACGTACTGCTCAAATTGATTCATTGCAGAACGTACTAATAATTCCGCTTCTCTTTCTGGAATTTCTTCGCCGAGCAATGGCTCAACAACCGCTCGAAAGTGGCTTTGTCTATCATCAACAGAAAGAATTCGCGCGCGTGCGCCACCTTCGACTAACACTTTTACAGTGCCATCAGGTAATTTTAGTAATTGCAGGATTGTTGAAACGGTACCTATAGAATAGATATCTGCCGCACTCGGGTCATCTTCGGTAGCGCTTTTCTGGGCAACCAAAAGTACCTGCTTATCAGCAGTCATCGCCTTTTCGAGGGCTTCGATAGATTTTTCTCTACCAACAAACAAGGGGATAACCATGTGAGGGTATACAACCACATCGCGAAGAGGCAGCAATGGCAATTCATTATGATCGGGATGTGGAGTGGGTGTATTTGTCATTCAAACCTCTAAAGACGACGGCTAAAAATCGATGCTTTATGCACCTGACATTAAGATTGGGGGCGGAATGTGAGAATTACAAGCGTAAACCTCGATTATCCTAATAAGCGGAATTAACAAGGTCACAATCGGAGCGTGAGACGATCAAAAAACAACCACTCAATATTATTCTGCGCTATTTAGCCGACAACGAAAAACAAAAGCTAAGAGCTTTTGTCTTTCGATGCTCCAGTAGCCGATTTTGACTCTGCGTTTTCATAGACAAGTAGCGGTTCAGATTCTCCCTTAATCACCGAATCATCAACGACAACTTTTGCAACATTTTGCTCTGAAGGAATTCGGTACATCGTATCTAAGAGTACAGACTCCATTATCGATCGTAGACCTCGAGCACCTGTTTTGCGCTCCATGGCCTTTTCAGCAACTGCTTCCAGGGCATCATCTCTGAAGTCAACTTCAACACCTTCCATGTTGAACAATTTCGCGTATTGCTTAGTCAGCGAGTTCTTCGGTTCAGTTAAAATCTGAATCAATGCGGCCTTATCTAATTCCTCAAGAGTAGCAATGACTGGTAAACGACCTACGAACTCCGGTATTAAGCCATAGCGAACCAAATCTTCTGGCCCAAGGTCTCGCAAAGTTTCACCAATATTTTTACTGTTGTCCTTGCTTTTAACTTCCGCACCAAAACCAATGCCACCTTTTTCAGAGCGGTCACGAATAATCTTATCTAAGCCAGCAAATGCGCCGCCACAAATAAACAAGATATTCGAGGTATCTACTTGTAAGAATTCTTGCTGGGGATGCTTACGTCCACCCTGAGGGGGTACAGACGCCACGGTACCTTCAATAAGCTTCAAAAGAGCCTGCTGAACGCCCTCTCCCGATACGTCGCGAGTGATAGAAGGGTTATCTGATTTACGGGAAATCTTGTCGATTTCATCGATGTAGACGATGCCTTGTTGAGCCTTTTCCACATCGTAGTCGCATTTCTGGAGTAATTTCTGAATGATGTTTTCAACATCTTCACCAACGTAACCCGCTTCGGTTAAGGTCGTTGCATCTGCAATGGTGAATGGGACATTCAAAAGTCTTGCAAGGGTTTCCGCCAAAAGGGTCTTACCACTACCCGTTGGCCCAACAAGAAGAATATTGCTCTTGCTAAGTTCAACATCATCCTTATCTTTCTTTTTCTTTTCGCCAATACGCAAGCGTTTGTAGTGATTGTAAACAGCGACAGAAAGTACCTTTTTAGCGCGTGTTTGACCAATTACGTATTCATCCAATATAAGGGAAATTTCCTGAGGAGTTGGAAGCGTTTCCGAGCTACCCTCTGTATTACTCTCCTGGATTTCTTCACGAATAATGTCATTACATAGATCGACACATTCATCACATATAAACACTGAAGGGCCCGCAATTAACTTGCGTACTTCGTGCTGACTTTTTCCACAGAAAGAACAGTACAGCAGCTTATCGCTGTCGTTACCATTTTCGTTACCACGATCGGACATTAAATCCACTCCGTAAAACAACTATCGACCTCAAAAGATGATAGCTTTTAACCAATTTTTCAAGCCCAAATTACTTAGATACGCCAAAAATGACGATTTAAATGCATTTTGGGGCAATTTTCGCAGGCCGCAGTATAACCGACTTCCACCCTATTTCGCTTATTTATGCCGAATTCGAGTTTCTACATAAGTCTAGACGGCCAAGGGCTAACGCGCATCGCTAATCTTCGATACCTCGGTCAATTAGTTTGTATTTTGACCAAAAGCCACGTTAGATTCACTTTTTGGCTTCGTCTGAATCCTTGGCACTGACCAATACATCGTCTATCAAACCATACTTTTTAGATTCTTCAGCACTCATGAAATTGTCACGCTCGGTATCTGCGGCTATTTGCTTTACTGTGCGACCAGTGTGCTTTGCGTAAATCTCATTCAAACGCTCACGAATCTTAAGGATTTCCTGGGCTTGGATATGAATATCACTAGCCTGCCCCTGGGCGCCACCGCTTGGTTGATGAATCATCATGCGTGAATTCGGCAAGCAGTAGCGTTTTCCTGGAGCACCAGCTGCCAGTAAAAATGAACCCATGCTACAGGCCTGTCCGATACACATCGTGCTCACATCGGGGCGAATATATTGCATGGTGTCGTAGATAGATAAACCAGCGGTCACTGAGCCGCCGGGAGAATTGATATAAAGATGGATATCCTTATCAGGGTTTTCAGCTTCTAAAAACAACAATTGAGCAACAACAACATTGGCCATGTAATCCTCAACTTGGCCAACCAGAAAAATAACCCGCTCTTTTAATAGACGAGAATAGATATCGAATGATCTCTCGCCGCGCGCAGTTTGTTCTATAACAATTGGAACGCCCACATTCGAGATATCTGGAGCAGTTTTCGTGTAATCAGGATTAGCCATTTTGTTTGTTGTCCCACGTGGTTAGAAATATTTTAGCTGGGAAAACCGGACGGATCTTCGATCGCGTCTCACCTTAACCGTAAATTATAAATTAGGGCGCCAAGGTGAAATTTACGCGCAGCTATTCAAGAGCTTAAACCGAGATCCCTGGTTATGCCAGCCCAAGTGAGAGAATTTTGAGAAGATATGCTTATAGCGCGGACGAATTTTTCGTTCTCTTTAAACAACGCAAGAAAATTGATGGTAATCGGCACGATTTGTAAAATATTTGAACAGCCAAATAGCTAGGAGTTTTGAGTAACACTAAGGAAAATATGGGAAAGGCTAGCCGACCTAGCCTCCCCAAAAAATCTTACTGGCCTTTTTGCGATTCCATTAAAGCTTGGTAATCCGTTTGTTTTTCTGTCACCTTAGCTCCGGCCAAAATGTAATCAATGACTTGCTCTTCCAAAACCATCGCTTCGACATTCGCCTTAGCTTCTTGATTAGAAGTGTAATATCTAATGACATCTTCAGGTTGATCGTAGGTTGCCGCAATTTCAGCAATTGCCTTTTTAACACGATCGTCTTCAGGTTTTATTTCCTGAGCGCTGATAATTTCATTGATGATAAGCCCAAGTGAAACACGCTTCGTTGCCTGCTCTTCAAACATTGTATCGGGTAACAATTGCGTCATATCCATAGATTTTGCAGCATCACCGAACTGCTGCATCATTTGCTTCCGCATGTTGTCAATTTCATTACTTATCAAAGCTTTCGGAAGTTCAACTTTTTGAGATTCAAAAAGCGCATCCAATACTTGTGTTTTTATTGACATTTTTTTTGCGTTGGCAAGCTCACGTTCCATATTGGATTTAACTTCGTTACGAAACGCTTCAAGATTATTTTCTTCAACACCAAACTTTTTAAAAAATTCTTCATCAATCTCAGGTAATTTTTTCTCAGCAACGGAATGCAACTTAATTGCAAACTCAACGGCGGCGCCTTTGAGTTCTTCCGCATGATAATCATCAGGAAAAGACAGGGACAAGGTTTTTTCGTCTCCTGCTTTCATACCAACGATACCAGACTCAAAACCTGGGATCATTGAATTGGAGCCTAACTCCAATTTTTGCCCTTCCGCTTTGCCTCCGGCAAACTCTTCACCATCTTTAGTACCGAGATAATCGATAGTTACCTGATCACCTTCTTTCGCGGCACGATCAAGGTCTTCCCAGGTCGCTTGTTGGGTTCTCAGATTTTCGATCATGGTGTCGATGTCTTTTTCTTCGATTTCGGCAAGCGGTTTTTCCACGGCCAAGGTCGACAAATCAACGAGATCAATTTCAGGATAAACTTCAAAAATCGCAACAAACTCTAAATCTTTGCCTTCAACGTTTGTCGTCGTATCAATAGTGGGAAGCCCCGCTGGTTTTATATCTTCCTTTTGCAATGCTTCGAAGTAGGTGCGGTTAATGACATCACCCAAAACTTCCTGTCGAATACCATCGCCCAATCGCTGCTTAACAACTTTTAGCGGCACTTTGCCAGAACGAAAACCGTTAATTTTGACTTTACCTGCTGCATCTTGAAGTCGCTTGGCTACTTCTCCATCCACTTGTTCAGCGGGCACGCCAACAGTTAATTTGCGCTCTAAACCCGATGTTGTTTCAACCGAAACTTGCATACGTTTCCTCACGGTTTTCATTATTCACTCTCAGCGAGTTTCATCGCCTAAGAATGAATCAAAGTTTTGACTGGTATTGTTTTCTAAATTGGTGCGGTCGGAGAGACTTGAACTCTCACACCTTGCGGCACCAGAACCTAAATCTGGCGTGTCTACCAATTTCACCACGACCGCTAAAAGACTTCCTGCCGCCATACCGCTCTTAATGAAAAAATTAAGATAGCTCGATATCTTATTGATTTTTATCACATAATGACAAAAAACAACTTGGCCTAAAAGAAAGGGGTGCTGATTGTGCCACAGCTACCGAAGGTGTTCAATACAAGAGATTTCGAATGAGTTTTTAAAGCAGATTCCATTGATATTGAATTCGGATTGCTGCTCAAAAAAGAGGCGCTCGAAGCGTCCTTCAAACCTCTTAAACTGGCTCGGAAGAATAAAAAATCATAGTGACCTTACAAAGCTACTACGTGCATTTCAGATGAAGGAACAATCAACTAAAACGACAAAATTATCATTTTACTTAGCCACTTAGTTTTGTTTAACTCACATACTAATTTAACCAATCAAACCTAAAGGCTAATGCCACCTCATTATTGAATTCACACTGAGCATACAAGTCCTTGCCTTTAGTGCCAGTAAAATAGAGGAACGATATAGCATGTCCGAACAGCGAACCTGGCCCGAAAACTGTTGGTACGTCGCGGCAATGCCCCAGGAACTGAATGGCAAGCCACTTGGCCGGGTTATCTGCGACAAACATGTGGTTCTATTTAGGAACGATAAAAAACAAGCTATTGCTCTGGAAGATTTTTGCCCACACCGAGGCCTGCCCCTGTCTGAAGGAGTAATCGAAAACGGTAAAATTGCCTGCGGTTACCACGGCATGGTGGTTAATTGCGACGGCAGTTGCCACAGCATGAAGGGACAGGACGTTTCTAGATTACGAGGCATCCATGCCTACCCTGTCATTGAGCGTCATGGGTTTATTTGGCTTTGGCCTGGTAATGCAGAGCTCGCTAATCCTGAGCTAATCCCCGACTTAGCCTGGGCCAACAGTCCCGATTGGGCTTATGGTGGCGATTACTACCATATGAAATGCGATTATCGGCTATTGATCGATAATTTGATGGACCTAACTCATGAAACCTATGTGCATTCGGACAGCATTGGTCAACCAGAAATTGAAGAAAGCGCGCCTATTACCGCTATAGAAAATGGAGAAGTCCGCGTTTCTAGAACTATGTACAAAATTCCCGCCCCCCCCTTTTGGCAAGACGCTTTAAAAGCCAATAACGCAGCACATGATGTTCTTTGTGATCGCTGGCAAGTTTGTCGTTATATCAAACCGTCACAAGTCATGATCGAAGTGGGAGTGGCTCATGCGGACTGTGGGATTCAAAACGCTGAAGCAAGTAAACGTGCCTCAGGAATCGTGGTTGATTTAATCACCCCCGAAACCAAAACAAGCTGCCATTATTTTTGGGGCTTAGCGCGAAACTTTAATGTCAATGATAGCGAACTAACCGAGACCGTTAGGCAATCGCAAGGGAAAATTTTCGCCGAAGATTTGGAAGTTCTCGAAAAACAACAAGCCAGCTTATTGCGAAACCCTGAGCGTCGATTGATCTCACTTAATATCGATGCCGGTGGCGTTCATGCTCGCAGAGTAATCGACAAAATGATCCTGGAAGAAAGTACCTAACGACAAAATATTTATGATTCAATTTTGTAGCATTCAAAAAAATACAAATATGAAATCTTTTCAGTAAAGATAAAAATAATAATTAGGAGCAAGCTAGATGAGTCAAGACCCAAGAGAAATGATTTCGAATTCTCCAATGAGCGGACTGCAAGTATTTGTGGTGGCGATCACCATTGGCCTTAATGCCCTCGATGGGTTCGATGTACTCGCAATTAGTTTTGCTTCACCTGGAATTGCCGCCGAATGGGGAATTGATAGAGCTGCACTGGGCATTGTTTTATCGATGGAACTGATCGGCATGTGTATCGGCTCTATAGTGATTGGTGGCATGGCAGATAAATTCGGCCGACGTCCAATTATATTAAGCTGTCTGTGCATAATGGCTATCGGAATGTTTATGGCAACCACAGTAAAAGGTGTCGTTGATCTATCTATTTGGCGAGTAATAACTGGTCTAGGAATTGGCGGTATGTTGGCATCAATAAATGCTGTCGCCGCTGAGTTTTCGAATAATAAATGGCGCCACCTAAATGTCTCATTAATGACAATTGGTTATCCACTCGGAGCAGTCATCGGCGGTCTTGTCACTTCTGCGATGTTGGAAACAATGAATTGGCGTAGCGTATTTTATTTCGGCGCTGGTGTAACTTTTGTTTCTATTCCTTTAGTTTATTTTTTCGTTCCAGAATCCGTTCACTGGCTAACTCAGAAACAACCCCTAGGTGCTGTCGATAGAGTCAATAAAGTATTAAAGCATATTAGCAAGCCTGTAATTTCTAGCATGCCGGTTATCAGTGAGGCGGTTCGTAAACGATCTATCGGTGATATTTTTGCACCTGGCTTAGTTGCCACAACGCTAATTGTTACCGCCGCTTACTTTTTTCATATCACAACCTTTTATTTTATTCTCAAGTGGGTACCCAAAATTGTCGTCGATATGGGCTTTCTTGCCTCTTCTGCGGCGGACGTTCTTGTATGGGCAAATGTCGGCGGCTTAGTTGGCGGTCTTTTATTTGGGTTACTCACGCTAAAGCTTGATGTAAAACACCTTAGCATAGCGATCTTGGTAATCTCGACTTTGATGGTTACATTATTTGGTCGAAGCCCGGCGGATTTGAGCACACTCTCTATTCTTTGTGCGGTGGCGGGCTTTTGTACCAACGCGGGTGTGGTCGGCCTTTACGCCCTATTCGCTCATTCGTTCCCAACACATGTAAGAGCATTTGGAACCGGTTTCGCGATCGGAATTGGCCGCGGGGGCGCTGTGCTATCCCCAATCCTCGCAGGATTTTTATTTGATGCTGGATTTGGGTTACCCACTGTCGCATTCATTCTCGCCTTGGGTTCCTTGATTGCGGCGGCCTTGCTGCTTTTCTTAAAAGTGCAAAAGAATTATGCGGTGATTGAAGATAATTAGTCATTCACGCTAGGGTTTTAAAAATAAGAAAGGCGACACAGAAGTGTCGCCTTTCTTGTTGATACCTATAAAGTTAAACCAGACGAGTTGATTTAAATCTCCACCGAGAAGTCATTTTTTTTACCTACTTGATAGAGCAATTCAATATCATTTTTTCGATTTTCTTGAATCGCACTTGCATTCAATGAACCTTTGTCGGTAATTTCATGGGCATCTAAAGAAGGCGGGTCAGCAAGCAACAGAATTTTTTTAATTAAATTTGAGCTTCCCGTTGCTTGCTTTGAAAATTCACTCAGCATTTTTTTAAATTCTTCTTTGATTACCGCACTCGAACAAATCTCTGTATCACTACAATGTGCCAGTTTCGAACTAAGCATTCGGCAACTATCCAAATCCGGAAACACCAAGGCGCTAACAAAAGAGCGATCACGACCGGCTATCACAACATCTTTAACCAGTGGCCCAAAGTGATCCAAGAATTTTGCCCTCAAAGGCCCTGCGCTAACCCAAGTACCGGTATCCAGTTTAAAATCTTCTGAAATTCTGCCGTCAAATCTAAAACCGCGCTGTAAATCATTTTCATCAACAAACTTAACTGCATCGCCAGTACAAAAGAACCCCTCTTCATCTTTAGCTTTCGCTGTTAACTCTGGTTCTCGCCAGTAACCCGGAGTGACACTGTCTCCTCGAAAACGAATTTCTGTTTTAGAACCAACTTTTACCAACTTTGCTTCTACACCGGGCACGGGCAAACCCAACCAACCAGCAAAGCCTCCATCGCCAGTAGTAAACATTGCGGATGGTGCCGTTTCGGTGCAACCCAAACCTGTGACGATCATAATGCGCTCTCCGCAAGTCGCCAACGCCAACTCTTCTAAGGCATCCCATACCGGTTGCGACAATCCCGCACCGGCGTAAAACAACATATTAACTCGACTAAAAAACTTCTCCCGCAATTGTTCGTCTGCTTTTAAATGTTTTACTAATTCCTCAAAACCTTTCGGCACATTGTAAAAAGCCGTAGGGGCAATCTCTTTCAAATTCTTAATCGATTCCAAAAAACCTTTTGGCGTTGGTTTGCCATCATCGATATACAAGGTTCCGCCGTTGTATAAGACGATACCGAAATTATGATTTCCGCCAAAGGTATGATTCCAAGGAAGCCAGTCAACCAAAACTGGTGCAGGATCAGCTAAGGTCGGCAAAGCTTGAAGAATCATTTGCTGATTTGCAACAAGCATTTTGTGCGTGTTAATTATCGCTTTTGGCATACCGGTAGAGCCGGAGGAAAACAAAAACTTGGCGATAGTCTCTGATGTTACAGAAGCGTGTACCTCATCGACTTTCGAATCCACTTCAGTATTTTCTAGTTCACTAAACAGAGTACATCGAGATTCCGCTAAGGGAGATTCTGTCACAAGAATCTCGGTTTCTTCGCTCACAACCGCTAGCAAGGCATTTTTATACAACTCGCCTTTGTCGACGAAAACCAAACCCGGCGTTATTAAATTTAAACAATATTTAAGTTTCGAATAGTCTGTTGAAACAAGGGAATACTGCGGCGAGATAGGTGCAAAAGGTACACCAATATACATTGCCGCCAAAGCCAGTAGCGCATGATTTATATCGTTGCCGGACAAAATAGCGATTGGGCGATCTTGAGAAAGATCTCGTTCCGCCAACGCGCTTGCGATATGTCTTACTTTATTCCACGCTTGTAGATATGTCAGCGTTTGCCACTGATCATTATTCTTGGGGTCACGTTTGGCGAGAAAAATCTGTTCCGGCTTTTCAGCCGCCCAATGGGTAAGTCGACTCAACATTGTTGTAGGGTATTGCTGTAGCTCTGTGACGCAAGAAATTATCTCGCAGCCATCTTCGCGCATCTCACTGACTGCACTAAGATTTCCCATGTTAATTTCTCTTACCGACGACATATTATTTTCTCGTTAATCTCAAATCTATTTTTAAATATTTCTTTTCTTAGCGTTGCATTAATTCAAGAAATCTTATTTTTAATTGTTAAACAGCTCGTAAAAAAAGGGCGGGACACCACTGAACCCGCCCAAAGTCACATTGACTTTCTAAAAGGTTTACTGCATTTAAGGCGACCCCCTTAATAAAGCCGCCCTAAATTCTTTAGCACTCACTCATTTTCGTCTACGTTTAAAAATTAACGGTAGCGGAAATATAAGCGGTACGAGGACGAGAATAAATAACTTCTGCATAACCACTGCTGGTTCCCAACGACGAATTTCCAGCAACAGCATAAGTCTCGTCTCTTACGTTATCTATCCCGGCAACAACGTTCCAGAGATCTCCTGCATCACCAAATTTGAGTGAGAAATTTACGACGGTTTCCGCATTATTCTGTGCAACTTCAACAGAGTTTGCGGCATCAAAAAATTGCTCATCGGTATAGGAAACGTCTAAACGTGGCGTTAACGCGAGATCACCGAAATTAAACGTATAAGCGGCACCAATACTCGCAGTGTATTCTGGAGTGAAAGGTAATGAGTTATTGGGACCGATTGTTGCAGTTGCTCCAGGAATTACAGAGATGCTGTCAATCTCATCATCGAGATACCCTAAGCTACCTTCTAAGATAAATTCCGCAGTCGGGGCGAAGGTGAATTCAACTTCAGCACCTCTAATGGAAGACTCACCGGCATTGAATAACAATGGTACGATGCCAACGCGATAAGTTAGCTGCATGTTTTCATAGTTTGTATCGAATATTGCAGCGTTCAAACGGAGACTATCAGTGAGGTCAGCTTTAAACCCAACTTCAATCGTTGTCGCTTCCTCTGAATCAAAAGGAATTACATTGCCACCCGGAGGTGTGGCGTTATAACGCTGATTAAAGCCACCGCTCTTGAAACCTTCTGACCAACTCAAATATGCCATTAGCGTATCGGTAAACTGATATTGCCCGCTTAATGAAAGTGTTGTTGCATCAAAAGATTCTTTATGAGGACCATAAGGCACTATGAATGGACCCGCGGGAACAGGGACCGAGATCTCTCCCGTCACGGGAATGGGCACAACACCTGGACTTATAGATATAATGCGCATAGTTTTATCTTCGTCGGTATAACGAGCGCCAGCCGTTAAACTCAGTGCGTCAGTAATATTAAACGACCATTGAGTAAAATACGCAGTACTTTTGTTATTCAAGTCCGCATCTTGGTAGTCAAATGGAACAGTGCCGGCCGGATAACCGCCTGGAGGACCAAAGGGAACCAGCAAGAAATCGTGGACATTTTCATCAAAAAAGAAAGCACCCACCACGCCATGGAAAGATTCACTTTGAAACAGTGCTTGCAGCTCATGACTCGTTTGATCCGCTTCACTTTCGTACTGAGTACTTAACAAAGTTAAATAAGTATTATCGGCATCTCTTGATCCGTCCCATTCGAGACTGCGGTCAGCATAAATGTATTTCAGCGAAACTAAGTCACTAACGTCCCAATTGGCATGAAAAGAATAACCGCTGTTTTCGACATTACTTTCAGCACGAGAATTTCCACCATTTTTATACTCCCCCAAATCCCATGTCGCATTGTTTGCACAACGTTGATCGATAAGACCGGATGGAACTGATGGTGGTGGAAAAGTTGCGCCCGGACAACCTTCTCTCACGCTTTGTGCGGCTGGAAAAACACCGTTCTCATTAATCGCTGCAAACACAAAAGGTGATCCATTTTCTTCTTCTTCCGTGTAATCTGCGCGAATAACAAAATTTAAACCATCCATTGGATCGATGTGAAGCGAACCGTTAAGGGTATAACTGTCTTCGTTACCCAGATCCAAGCCATCGAAAATTCTTTCTACGTAACCATCACGCTCACGAGATCCTAAAGAAACTCGCGCGGCCACTGAATCGGAAAATGGTAAATCAACAGCGCCAAAAAATTCTCGCAAGCTATCGCTACCAACACCGAACTTAACTTTTCCACCAAATTCGCTACCAGGTGCAGTCGTACTCAATAGCACTGCGCCACCAATTGTGTTACGACCGAATAAAGTTCCTTGCGGTCCACGCAACACCTGTACGTTTGATATATCGCGAAAATCTAGAACACCACCAACAGATCGACCCATGTAGACGTCATCAATATACATCCCTACTCCGGGATCAACGCCACCAGAGGAATCGGACTGTCCAACACCACGAATAAAAACCTGCGCAGCAGAACTGTTTCCCGATAAAGGACTGTAACTTTTAAATTGTAAGTTTGGTGTAATTCGACTTAAGTCTTCTGTACCAGTAATCATTCGGCGCTCTAAAGACTCTTCTGTAAATGCGGAAACCGCTACAGGAGTAGATTGAAGGTTTTCCTCAACCTTTCGCGCCGTGACGACGATTTCTTCCAGAAAACTGTCTTGCGCATTTGTTAGCGAGGGCATCGCAACCGCGAAAGCCACGGCGCTTGCTAACAAACAAGGTCGTTTTGGTTTTTTGTTGGAAATATTTTTTGTTTGCATAGACATTTGTTTCTCCCAGTGTTGCTTTTGATTATTAGCACTGACGCACTAATTATTATTTGTATGTCTTACATATTATATTTTATAGAACAAATTGGTATTAACCGGCTTTTGGCCCTCTTTTAGTTTTTGTGGCTTTTTGTAAAAGTCTTGGATACCAATAGGCTAACAAAATGGATCTATATTCAGTTTTATCGTTTTATTTCGACCCATCTTTGAAACGACAATCCATCGCCCTCTTCACTCAAACACCCTTCCAGGGCGTACATAGTGCCAATGTGTTTTAAGAACAAAAACAATTCACACCCATGTTTTGCTAAAGCAAATATTTAAAACAACCTCAACATTATGCTCTTAAATTTTTAACACACTCGAATAACTGTTCTACTTGCTTTTCAGAAAGTCGAGCGCAAACTGACTTATCGTAGTCTTCCACCTTCTTGTCGATGAGCAAAAATTCTTTTTTTCCGACCGAGGTCAGAAATAATGCCTGCATTCTCTTATCAACTAGAGACTTTCGCCTCTCTATCAAACCAGCAGTTTGTAATTTATCGACAATGGCCATCGTCGACGCCCGATCCATTTTTAACATTTCACCAATCGCCACTTGCGAAGAACCTTCATTGCTAGCAACTAAGGCAAAAACACTATACTGCACGGGAGTCATTCCCACTTCTTGCAAAAATCCTCGATTGATTATTCGTTCGGCCATTCTTATTTGGTAACCAATCTTACCTTCTAAAACCGACATGTCGACTGATTTAGAACTATCCGATAGCACTTTTTTCTGTACAGATAAACTCAATGTAAACCTCTTGTTCGATCATTAATTCTTGTGAATGAATGTCTGATTCTTCTTTTTTGGTCAGCCTTTTAGCTATAGCTCTTATGTATAACTCTTGGGGCAAAACTGACTTTCTTTAGTTAACTGATTTATCGATTTACTTAACTAAAATGGAATACATCCTTAAGCAATCAGCGACGCACAACTGTACACGCAAGCATCACTTCTGTACAGGCTTGGGCTAAGCCTTCGACCTTCCCTTCTCCCACTCCGCTAGCGTTTTACCGCTCTCCGCTAGCTCTTTTAAAAGGTTTGCAGGCTGCCAATGGGTATCACCAAACTGTTTTTGAAACTTGATGATACCTTCGTATATTGTTTTTAATCCGAGCACGTCAGCATAGAATAATGGGCCGCCGCGGTAACGCGGAAAACCGTAGCCTGAGCCCCAAACAACATCGATATCGCTAGCGCGAATCGCAACGCCTTCTTCGAGTATCTTTATACCGTCATTAATTAAGGCGAAAATACAACGCTCGATAATTTCCTGGCTACTATGATCATCACGCTGTGGAATATTTAACTCTTCCGCTCGCTTCTTAAGTAGTTCCAAGGCAATTGGATCATCATAACGATTACGATCTCCGGGCTCATAACGGTAAAAACCTTTACCATTTTTTTGCCCCATCCTGCCACCATCATAAATTGCTTGTGATGCCTGATAATACGCGGGATCCGGTGGAAATTGATGAGCGTTCGCTTTATGGACGTTTACGCCGACATCAACACCGGCCATATCAAATACAGCGAGGATACCCATTGCCATACCGAATTCTTGTAAAGCATCATCAATTTTTCGTGGTGTCGCACCTTCTAGCGCCATAAATTCCGCTTCACGGGCATAGCCTTCCATCATACGATTACCAATAAACCCGTAACATACTTTCGCAAGTACCGGCGTTTTACGAATCTTTTTAGCCAACTCCATCGCCGTACTAATAGTTTGATCTGAAGTCGCATCTGTTCGAATGACCTCTAATAAGGGCATCACATTCGCAGGACTAAAAAAGTGTAAGCCGATAACATTTTCAGGATGGGTTGCCACCGCACCAATTTCATTAATATCGAGAGTCGATGTATTTGTCGCAACAATTGCATCAGGTTTAATAATTTTATTAAGCTGCATAAAAATGGATTTTTTCAATTCCATATCTTCAAATACGGCTTCAATTATTAAATCTGCATCGTGCGCGGCATCCATACCAACATGGCCTTTAATAAAAGCCATCGTGGATTCTTTCTTAGCTTCAGTCATGCGGCCACGCTTAACGCGAGAAGCATAGTTTTTATCAATACTATCGAGCCCCCTATTGAGACCCTCCTCACTAATATCGATAAGAGATACGGCAATGCCCGCATTCGCAAAACACATCGCTATACCGCCACCCATTGTGCCCGCACCAATGATGGCGACCTTATTGACAGATCGCGCTTGACTGGAATCAATTCCAGGAATTTTTGAGGTCTCTCTATCAGCAAAAAATAAATGCACCGAACCTTTACATTCGGGTGTCGCCTTTGCCTTGTTAACCAATTCGGTTTCATACAACAAGCCTTCTGCAAAGGATTTACTTAAGGCTCCTTCAACTGCGGTAACAGCGGTTAAAGCGGCAACGCGATTGGGATATTTTTCTTTTGCCAACTTTCGATATTTTTCGAATACATCTTTTCCAGCGGTGGCTGTATCGATACTACGCTCCGACGTTCGATTGGGGCCCTTACCATCGCTAATGAGTTGTTTTGTGTAATCAAACGCTGCTTTGATCAAGTCCGAATCTGTTTTTACGACTTGATCAATAAAGCCCAAAATTTTTCCTTCTTCAGCAGGAATAGGTGTAGCATTTACAATCAAACCTAAAGCCGCATCAACGCCGATTAATCGAGGTAAGCGCTGGGTGGCGCCGGCACCAGGAATAATTCCCAATGTCACTTCCGGGAGCGCGAAACGAGTTCCTTCAATGGCTAGACGATAATGGCAAGCCAGGGCGATTTCTAATCCACCACCCATTACCGTACCGTGCATCGCAACAACCACTGGAATTTCTAGATTTTCTATCTTTGAAAATAATTCACGATATTCGTCTTCTTTTGGCGGGCCATTAAATTCGCCGATATCAGCGCCAGAAAAAAATGTTTTTCCTTCGCAATTCAGAACCACTGCCTTTAAGGATGAATCGCTTTCTATCGACTCAATAGCCTTTCGTAATTCCGTACGCACCTTGGCATCAATCGTGTTGACGGGTGGATTATTGACGAGAACGTGTGCTATCTCATCAACTTTAGTTACGCTTACTACATCAACCATTTATTACCTTCCCATCTCAATTTTTTTCAGTTTTTAATTCATTAACTAACTTTAAGGAAACAAGAACAGAGTGAAAAAACACCTCTGCATAGCACTTCCGTATTTATAATGTTGCTTCAGTACCGAGTATTGCTGTTACCTCACTGGATAAGTGGCCGCCATTTCCATTACACAAAGCCAACTCCGCATTTTTTATTTGTCTTTCGCCAGCGGCACCGCGAAGCTGTTCAACGGCTTCGATAATTAACATCAAACCGTACATACCTGGGTGAACACAACTTAAACCACCGCCATTGGTATTGACCGGCAAGCTACCACCAGGGGCGATATTTCCATTGGAAACAAATTCACCACCTTCGCCTTTCTTACAGAACCCTAAATCTTCTAAAAATAAAATCGTGTTAATTGTAAATGCGTCATAAAGTTCAACAACGTCGATATCTTTGCTCGTTACTCCCGCCATCGCGTAAGCTCGCTTACTCGCTTCAGCGGCGGCGGTCACCGTAAGGTTTTCCATTTGTGCAATTGCAGCGTGTGTCGTATGAACACCAACACCCAAAAGATAAACGGGCTTTTGCAGTAAATCTTTTGCTCGCTCTGCACTCACCAATACAACAGCAGCGCCCGCATCAGCAATTAAACAACAATCTAAAACAGACAAAGGATCACAGATCATTTTGGATTGCATAACGTCATCAATGGACAGTGGCGTTCGACGCATTGCACGAGGATTCAACTGCGCCCATTTTCTCGCAGCCACCGCCACTTCCGCCAAGTGTTCACGCTTAGTGCCGAACTCATACATGTGACGCGCGGCCGCTAAAGCGTAGGCATTCATGGGTGCTTTTGGTTTGTATTCGTCAGAATATTTAAAGTGTTCGCGGGGGGCATCGATAACGCCAGTTTGTTTCAATTTACTGCGCGTGTTGCTTCCCATCGTAATCAAAGCAACTTCGCATAAACCGGATTTAATTGCTGCGGCAGCATGCTGCAATTGGCTAACGTAAACTGAACCGCCAATATTGGTATCGTCCATCACTTTCGGATGAATACCCAAATATTCTGCGACATGCAGACAAGGAAACGTATCAGGGAAATTAGCGGTAAACAAACCGTCTACTTCGTTTTTATTTATTCCCGCATCGGCGAGTGCACGAAAAGTTGCTTCAGCTAAATTTTCTCTCGCGCTGCGACCAGGAATATCACCAAACTGTGTAAGACCAACACCGGCGACTGCTATGGAACCACGAAGGGGGTGTGACATCTTATTGCCCTCCTTCGGGTTTAAACAACACTACTTTTGTTCCATCAATTTCGCTGACAAAGGCTGTTACTTTCATGCCGATTGTTACTTTCTCAGGTTCAATATCAACCACTCGTGTCATCATCCGCGGACCTTCATCCAGATCAACGAGAGAAATATTGTAATCACCCTCTTTCGCACCACGAGGAATCGACGTTGAATACACGACTCCTGAACCCGAAGCATCTATCCACTCCATTTTTTCAGATCCGCAGTGACTACAAATTAGTCGCGGATAAAAAACGTGAGAATCGCAAGCCAAACAATGTTGAATCTTGAATTGTCCGTCTTCTAAATAATTTTGATAAACGAGATCCGGCCCTTGTTCATCAAAGGGCTCATTGACTGTATTACTCATTGAATATTTAGCCTTTGGTTTCTACACCCAAAATAAAATTGAGTGTGCTTCATCGATACTTTCGAAAGATTTTCATAAGCTGATTAGGTATCAACTAATTAGTCCTTAATTCATACTCGCTCGCTTTACTGACAACATCTGCAAGTCTGTAATCAAGCCTTGTTACATATACTTGTTAAACAAAAAATCATGTTTATCAATAAGGTATAAGATAAACATGATTTATTTTTGAACTCTTTTTACTCGCTTCTATGCCTTAGATTTGCCTCGGCGCTGCCAAGTGCGCTGGCAATGTTTGTATGTGTGACATACTATATTCAAACTGGAGCCAGGGTCAATATTTAATTGGAGGCGCCATTAAATACAAAGATCTACTCAGGGATAACCAACTCGATCAATACACGACGTTTTGTTTCTTCGGCTAACCCGCCTTGATAATGAGCGATCGCTACAGGGCTAAGATCTGTTTTTACAGAGAGAATGCCCGCTGGAACCCCTAAACGTGTCAACGCTAAGCGCACCATCTCTGCTCTACGTCTCGCCAAATCTTGTGGCTCTTTAAATTCACGACCATCAACGAGATAAACTTCAGTTGCTGCAGCACCGGTAATAACAACTTTCTTCGGTTTCGCGGCTTTAATTAGCAACGATACTTCTTCGAGAATAACTTCGCTGTACTGATAATTTAAAAAATCAGAATTAAAGTTAAACAAGATATCGAATTGGGTTGTTTCAAACGGCGGTGATGGCAGCACTCGCGGGCTTGAATTAGGTTGCATGCGCTTCAAGGGCAGCGTAAATTTTCGGCCTGGAAAGTTTTCAGCAGGAATAATTCTCGGCGGGCACGTTTCATCGAGCAAAACAGAAACACGAATAGGTTCTAACACTGTTGCACCACACATCTCAGAACCTGAGCTAATTGATACGCCTTCGACCAATACTGCCCTATCGGAAAACGGTTTAGTTAGCGCACCAGTAATATCAAATTGATTGCCACTTTCTCTTTCGAGCCCCAACCAACAACCTGATTTTGGACCCGCGTCAGTATCCCGATACACAGGACATGTCACGAAGCTAAACTGTTCGTTATTGCCCTCGACATTACTAGCTTCAACAGCCTGTTTAGATTTTTCTTCGGCGGATAAAACTGAGCCAGAAAAAAAACCTTGAAGCGCAAGCATGACCAAAACAAGTAACAAATTACTTTTTCGAGTATTCATCAGAGTACGCCCATCAAGTTGGTTAAGTCTTGTTTTTCTTGCTCACTTAAATTGATGTTGTAACGGCGCTCATAATAATCAACGAGATCTTCAATCGTCGCCGCTGATCCATTAGCGAAATACGGTGCACGGGCTGACAAGGCACGCATTGATTGAATTGTAATTTTACCGATGTCTTTACAACGACCTGTCGTCAAGGCCATTCCAGGATCGGTGGTATAAACAACTTTCCCAAAGTGCGCATGTTCGGGATAACCATCCTTACAGCTCAATTTAAATAGTGGCAAATGAGGTGCCGGATCAGCAAAAGGGTGGTTTGTCGTACCTAAATCGACTTGGCCTGGCGCAACGTCCATTCCTGTGCGGGTCATGTTATGACAAAAATTACAATCGTTTCTCACTGGGTTACCAAATCCCATATCAGTAATCCCTGCATTATCGGAAACTAAAAAAGTTCTATCGCGAAATAGCTTCACACCTCGCGCAATTGATTGCCTAAAAGCCAACTGCTGCGCGTTTAATGCTGACTCGCCTTCTTCACTTGTATAATCTTCATCAAGGTACTTAAGCCACGATTCAAATTCATCCCACATGGGTAAACGCGTGCCCGAATTAAGAACGCCGGCTTCTGCTTCGGCTAAATATTTTGGCCCCCCTTTTGCGCCATCGCTACTTAAATCACCGGCCTTGAAATCAAAACTTTGTGCGGCAAATATTTTTGTTTCGAAATCAACAAGTTTATTTAATAGCGCTTCACTGGGTTCTTCTGTTATTTCTAGATGTGTAATTAGCGCATCTCTGGCCTGTTGCTTAAGCGTCCAAACGCGGCTGTCGGCAGTAATATTTCCCGATACCGGTAAATTAGTTTCCGGATCAAGCGGTAGCGGTAATCCATTTTTAGGCTCAAATGGAAAACCCATCGCAGTAATATATTTCAGATTGGCCGTCGGACGCGGGCGTCGATATACAGACACCATCGGCGCAGCACTTTCCAACCCATAATTCGGATCGGTGTTACAACCATTCGGGTCTCGAACAACTTCGATAGTAAATTGTGGTACTACGGGAACGCCATTAATGGGTTCCGGCGGCCACGGACGAAATATTCTGAATAAACCATGATTGATTAGCAGTGAATGCGAACTTGCTTTTTCCTGCGGTAGATTTGGACAATCAGATCCGTCTATCGCTGCGAATAATGGGTCTTTTCCTTGCGTTAATTCCCAACGCTGCTGAATTGTTTTAACGGAAACACTCATCCCATCAGCAGGTTGATGGCAGGTGACGCAAGCGCGCCCATTGGTGCCCAACGCGGTAAAAAATGGATGGTCAGCAGCGGACATTTCGCCATCGCTTTTAAAAACCGACAATAATCCACGGTCGTTAGGGTAACTTTCGAATTCTGGAAATTGACGGTTTTCATCGGGCGACCACCAAGAGTCTGGAGAAGCGAGGCGACTCGACGCGTTTTGATTCTGAGGTTCAGCTATCGTGATCGGGGCGGATGAGTTTTCTGAAACTTTTGATGCCCCGTCATCACCTTGGCTACAGGCGGACAAAAACAACACGCTCGAAATGAGCGCAATAGACTGAAAATTAGAGCCTGAAAATTTTTCTCGCATAGCCTACTCATTTATTTATTTTTTTGAATCTAAAATAGCGCTAAAACATGTATCAAGATCTGAACAAGAGATTTTCCAACCCATTGATTAATACGGATGTAATTTTCGAAAAATCTGCCGAATTTTAGCAGATATACACCCCCTCTTAAATAGTTTGCACTACTAACTATCTAATAAAAAGTGCAGGGTCGTGACACACCCCTTCCAAAACTGATTGAGACTTGCCCCTCAGTAAGGAATAATATCCCGTTGATTTCGCCTCAGATGATGTTAACTAGGACAAGCAATGACCAAGCCCTCAAATACGCCTCAAGACAGCCCAGCCATAGAATCATCGGCTGAAATGCCCGAGCTACGTCACATGCTTGGTCACCATGTCCGAAGAGCCCACCTCAGCATTTGGCGTGAATTTAATGAAAAGGTTGGTCATGGCGGTCTGCGCCCCGGGCAATTCGGTATGCTTTCGTCGGTGGAAACTAATCCTGGTATCTCTCAAATTGAAGTGTCGCGTCTACTCGATTTAGATAAAGCCACCATTGTTTCGCTAACACTTCGTCTCGAAAAAGAAGGTTGGATTACTCGCAAACAGGCTAAAGAAGATCGGCGGCGCCACGAATTATATATCACTCCAAAAGGCAGAAAAAAAGTAAAAACTTTACGCGAAGAACTCGAAGTACTGGAAACTCAATTTAGTAAACGTTTCAAAAAATCCGAATACAACCAATTTATTGAGTTTTTGCAAAGGATTTATCAGCCTGAATAAAAAATGACAAGGCTCTAATTCTTCTTTAAATCTTTCGATATTATTTATTCAATTTTTTGCCGACAACTGATAAAGGAACCGACAAGGTTCCCCATTCCGGCCAGCGTGTCATTTTAACATCACCCGATAATTCGAAATACTCTGTCCTTGCCAGGACTTCCTGCAAGAAAACTTCTAGCATCATCCTCGCCAAGGGTTCACCCGCACAACGATGCGGCCCTAAACCAAATGCAACATGGTCCTTTATGTTCGGTCGATTCAAAATAAACTCATCGCTTCTTGGGAACACGTCTTCGTCCCTATTTGCTGAGGCATAAACCAAAGCGATAGGCTCATCTTTTTTAATTAATCGTCCGCGAATCACTACGTCTTTGTTTGACGTTCGCGCGAAACCTCGATAAGGCGTATAGAGACGTAAATATTCCTCGATAGCATTTGGAATTAATTCTTGATCCTCACGTAATTGTTTTTGCAATTCGGGGTTTTCACTAAGATGATGCAACATAGTTCCTAGGAAAACGCTTGGCGCTATCATGCCAACAACAATCATCTGACGAATCGTTCCCAAAATCATTTCGTCCGGAAGATGTTCACCATCAACTGTTTTTGCTAATAGTGCAGATGTGATGTCTTCTTTAGGATCTCTCGGGTAAGCTTTCCGATCAGCAATAATATCTCGTGCTATTTCATACAATTGCAAACTGGTTTCCTTTACCAGCTCATCATTCGCTTCCTGTAGCGCTTTATCATAAACGCAGGACGTTTCTTTAATCCGCATCGACAAATCTGTCGACAAACCAAAGAATTCGGCAAAAAGATGGCCTGGGAATTTATGTGTGAATTCGTGGCACACATCACCACCGCCTGCATCAATATAAGGTTGGAGCAACTCGACAACCACATTGTGCAAAACCGGCTTAAACTCTTCCATTTTTTTCTTAGTGAAGAACGGATTTAGCGCCGTACGATACGGTGTATGTTCTGGAGGATCTAAATGCAATGGTGGGCGTCGACCCGTAAAAGCAACCTTTGGCACAACATTTTGTACGGAAGTAATATACTGCTTTGGATTTTTGAGCACTCCAACCACGTCATCATATTTGAGCAAGGACCAAAAGCCGTTCCACTCATTACTGTGCACAACAGGGCAACCTGTCCGCATATTTTTATAAATATCATGTGAGCTATAAAAATCTTCTGATGCCAATGGGTCAAAGTCATCGGTTAATCTTTTCTCATCTGTATCATTTTGGTATTTAGAATCTGTCATCTTTGTTCCCAATTTCCTTTAATTTTTACCGTCAGGGGCTAGCCCACAGTGTTCACTTCACTGACTCATAAGTGACAAAATAGTACTTTGCTTAAGTCATTAAACTTTTCTAGATCTAACAAAGAACAATATAGCTCTTCATATTCTCGTTCTGATCTTAAGGTTTTAGAAAACCGGCAACACTGCATAAATTTATCTTTTAAAAAAACATCACTTAAAGGCCTATCAGGATTCCCATAAGCACCTTGTACCGAATACCCGAAAGACCTACCGTCATCTAAAAGAATTTCGACGGTTGCCGAGGTCATGCCTTCCGGGCCATCACCAAGCTGCGTGTCAATTTGATATTGTATTTTTTTAGTTGTTTTTAACACTTCCGCATCATCTAGTTGCTGCATTAAAAAATGATCAAGCACCACTTCACCATGATGAAGAGTTAACGCTACGACATACGGAATACTAAACTTGGCATCAATCGCTGACTGTGGAGAACGTTTTGATTCGATTGGTTCTGCCAACATGCGGTTTATTCTGCTCCCAGAACAAACAATTTTTTCGATGCTATCCAAGTCAAAATTATGTTCTTCCATCGCTGCCTGTATCGCTTCAATAAAAGCATGGGTACCGCGACAACTTGGCCAAGGTTTTAAACTAATATTTTCAATATAAAAATCCTTACCTAAATCAGCGGTGATCGGGTCTGACTTGTAATTGCCGCGAAGGAAGTTATTGAAAAAACCCGCCTTGCCTTGAAAGGGTTGATCGAAACCGTTCACTCCTTGTTTTGCAAGTTGCGCGGCTAATACACCCATATGTGCAGGAAAAGCATCCCTAATGGCACGTATCACCGAACTCGGGCTATGTTTTATTTCTGCACTACAACTTGTATTACACAAAGCAATTGAGAACGCTGATAAAACTTCTCGCTCTGTCAATCCATACAATTTCGCAGCCGCGGCGGTCGCGCCGAAAACATTAAAGATTGGTGGTGGATACCACCCAAAATCGTCTAAAGGTACTTCAACCGCACTTGCTAAACGACAAACCACATCGCACGCAACGGCGATGGCAGTAATCAACTCTTTGCCACTAACATTACCCAGCTCCTCACTTACTGCAATTGCGGCAGGAATACTCGCGGCGTTAGGGTGCATTAAGGTTTCGTCGTGCGCATCTTCAAAATCCAGCGCGTGTGCCAAAGCTCCATTTACAAATGCCGCTTGCACACTGGATGTCTTTTTATCTAAACCAAATAGCGAAGATGATCCCTTACTTTCTTGCATCGCTGATACTGCTTCAAAAGCTTCGACGCCTTCACCAATTCCGCTGGCAGCTAAAGAAACTCCTAAGCCATCAAGCAAGCAACGTTTTGTTGCCTCAACCGCCGCGCGGTTAAGATCTTCATATTTCGTATGCACGACGAAAGCAGCAAGCTGTTGTGAAATACCTGTTTCCATTTTCAAAATCTAATCACACGACCTTAGTAACTGAACAGTAAAGTCTATTGTTGTTCGGAATTCGGAGATGTAAGAGCAATAACAATTTCGTCTCCTCGCTTAGTAAATTCATAATGCAAATCTTGGTCTTTACTAATCTCATCTATATAGTCTGCAACCTCGTCGAACCGCGTATCTCCCGCAAACAAAATTTCAGGTACTGCTTGCTTATCGATGTATAGGGGCAAATAACTGACTTCGGAGATTTTCTTATTGTTAATTTTCGCTTTAACGATAATTGATTTTCGAGAATCCGGCGGGAAGTTATAACGACTGTCAAAATCGGGGATCCACTCTGGATGTAAACCTTGTATTTCCTTAAAACCCTTACTGTTTGCATGTTCTGGCGTCATTTCTAATTCAGTAGCAAAATTACATAAGCTGTAAAAAATTGGAACGCCTTTATAGACTTCAACACCTTTTAAAATATGCGCATGATGGCCAAGAATTAAATCAACACCGTTGTCAATCGCGACTCGTGCTACCTGTCTCTGATAGTCCGCTATGACGGCAGGAACAAAATGAATGCCCCAATGAATCGACATTACAACAACGTCTGCTTGTTGCTTCGCTTTTTTAATATCTTGAACTAGCGCTTCAAGATCTTCGCGATGCGGGAAGGTATGTATTCGACATGGAGTGCCTGGCTGATCATGTTCAATTTGTTCGTAGTGTGTAAAAGCACGCATTGGTGCGCAACCAGGGCGATCCGCTTCGGCCCAATAACATTGCGGTAAAATTGTTGAATAGGCGATAAACGCAACCTTAGTGCCATCTACTTCTGTGATAACAGGCTCTCGTGCTTCCTTAATATTTGCACCAACGCCAGCAACTTGCATCCCATCTTCTTGCAAAGCGTTAATCGTATCGAAAAATGCTTCTCGCCCCCAATCCATGCAATGATTTCCCGCGAATGAGACGACATTAAAGCCGGTATTCTTTAACGCCGTTGCGACATTTCGTTTAATACGAGTTGTATGTCGAGCTTGTGGCATACGCGTACCGCGTTCGGAAATATTTGCTTCCAATTGACAAAAACTTATATCGGCTTGGTTAATTTCCTGTTGCACATGTACAAACAATTCTTCTGGTTGATCCCGCTCTGGAAGCACATCACCAACCGCTAACAAGGTAATTTCTTTTTCACTCATCCGACTATTCCGCTTAATTTCTTAACAATCACTCATCATATAAAACGCAAGCAACCTGATGGTTCCGCCCCTCGACTTTTTTAAACTCAACGTCAATACTCGAACAACCCGCCTGCGCTTTCGGGCAACGGGTGTGAAAACGGCAACCAGGCGGGGGATTTAAAGGGCTTGGTAACTCATCGGTAACAGATAATTTATTTTCAAATTGTTCTCGATACGCTGGAGAATCTGGCAGATGCGCAGAAATCAGAGCTTGCGTATAAGGATGCTTAGGATTCAAAATAACCTCTTCTGAATCACCAAACTCCACGACCTTGCCTAAATACATCACACATACCTTGTCACTCATAAACCGCACTGTTGCCAGATCATGTGCGATAAATAAAAAACTGATATTCAATTTATCCTGCAAATCTTTGAGGAGATTTAGAATCTGGGCCTGAATTGAAATATCTTGTGAAGCGACAGGTTCATCTAAGATAACCAAACTCGGTTCCGATATGATTGCTCTCGCAATTGCGATTCGTTGGCGCTGGCCGCCACTGAACTCGTGAGGGTATTTTTCTGCATCGCTCGACTTCAAACCTACATCAACTAAAGCTTTTTCTACCTTTATGGAAATTTCCTGCTGAGAAAGTTGCGTCATAATTGCGAGAGGTTCCGCAATAATTCGGCCCGCACGCATACGCGGGTTTAAGGATGCATAAGGATTCTGAAAAACGGGTTGGACCTTGCGACGAAAATCTTTAAGGTCATTGGCGGAAAACGTTTGGGTTTCCTTCCCTAAAAAAATCAGATCACCACAACTGGGTTCGTCGAGCAATAATAATAAGCGACTTAGCGTTGTTTTTCCGCAACCTGACTCACCAACGATTGCCACGGTCTCACGCTTACAAATTTCAATATCAACACCATCAACTGCTTTTAATAATTGATGTTTCCGTTTCCAAACGGGTCCGGAGTTAACGGCAAAAGTCTTGCTCAATCCAGAAGCCTTGAGAATTACTTCACTCATCATGCCCCCTTGGAAACCAGCAGCGAACCCTATGATCGCTCGCCAGTAAAGTCGTTGGCGGCACTGCCTGCCTGCATTTATCTTCAGCTCTTTCACAGCGTTCCGCAAACCGGCAACCTGTTGGCAAATTATTCAAAGCCGGTGGCGAGCCTAGAATTGACGGCAAGCGACTTGGTTTTTCTGACAAGGAAGGCATGCTCTTTAACAAAGCCGCCGTATACCAATGAGCAGGATTTGAAAATATGCTTTCTGCTTTTGCATTTTCTACAATTTGACCGGCATACATTACACAAACGCGATCACACATTTGCGCAACAACACCAAAATCGTGAGTGATCAAAAGAATCGAAATACCGGTTTCTTTTTGAAGCTTTTTTAACAACAAAAGATATTGCGCTTGTACCGTTACATCGAGTGCCGTTGTTGGCTCATCGGCTATTAACAATTTTGGACTACATGCAAGAGCCATAGCACCCACAACCCGCTGTCGCATTCCACCACTCAGTTGATGAGGGTGAGAATCGACTCGCGAATCTGGATCAGGAATATTCACCATTTTTAAAGATTCAATAACTCGTGCTTTTACTTGATCGCTAGTTAGCTTTTCTGTCGCAGAAAATTCGTGACAACGAATCGCTTCTTCGATTTGATTGCCGACACTATAAACAGGATTGAGCGCGGTGAGATCTTGTAACACCATGGTGATATCGCGGCCCCGTAACTCCCTCAATTCTTTTTTTGACATCGTCATGATATCCCGACCAGACAAATGTATTTCACCGGTGGAATAAGAGTTTCGAGGTGAGTTTAATCGCATCAACGACAAACCGACGGTAGATTTTCCAGAACCCGATTCACCTACCAAGCCTACCGTCTCACCTTCGTTGATCGTAAAGCTAACGTCGTCTACGACTTTAATCATCGAGCGATTCGCAGGATTGGGTCCCTTTTTGGTGGCGATATTGATCGCTTTGGTATCACCAAAGTAAGTATTTAATTGCTTCACTTCTAACAAGGGTAGGATCATTGTTTACGAGTTCTTAATATTTTTACTTTCTGTTCTTACTTTGTGTTCTTACTTTGTGTTCTTAAAAAATTTCTACAACAATTAAGGTCAAGGATTAATCTGCCGACGAAGTTTTGGGTTTAACAATTCGGCAAAAGTATCGCCTAATACATTCACCGCTAACACCGTGACTAAAATTGCCATACCGGGAACCATCGACAACCAAGTAGCTGAAATCATATAAGAGCGCCCTTCAGCAATCATGGACCCCCAAGACGGTAACGGCGGCGGGATACCGACACCGAGAAAACTTAAAGAAGCCTCCAAAATTATGACGGTGCCCACCTGTAAAGTTGCCAACACAATTAATGCACCCGCAATGTTTGGCACGATATGCACTCGCATCAAATAAAAATTGGAGGCCCCCGCGGTGCGAGCTAAGTCGACAAACTCACTGGTTTTAGTTTTTAAAGTCTCTCCTCTTGCCATGCGAGCGTATTGCGACCACAAAACCAAACTTATAATAATGATGACATTGGTGAAACTCGGTCCGTAAACAACACCGAATAAGAGTGCCAAAAGAATTATCGGAAAAGACAATGCAAGATCGACTAAACGCATAATCACCGTATCTATCCAACCACCGTAAAAACCGGCAATCACTCCGAGACTTGAACCAATAATCCCAGCAACAAAAATTGCCAAGGCACACACAGTCAATGAAACACGCGCGCCGTATAAAAGGCGAGTCAGTACATCTCGCCCTAGCCGATCGGTACCGAGTAAATAGGCGCTCGTGCCCTCTTCACTCCATGCTGGCGGCATCAAGCGATCAATCAATACACCTTCGGTGGGGCTATAAGGCGCAATGACTGGCGCGAGTACGGCGAGTAAAATTAGTAAGCCGCAGAACAAACCAAGTGCAACGATAACGATTTTATTGAACGAACCCATAAAATTTACACTTTACTTTTCACTAAAACGAATTCTTGGATCAAGCCAGGCATAGCCGATATCAACTATTAGATTAACAATGACAAACAACGCGGTAATACATAAAACCACTGTTTGCATCAACGGAAAATCTCTATTAAGTATCGCCTCAAATGCGAGCCTACCAATACCCGGCCAAGAAAATACCGTCTCTACAACAACGGCGCCGGTAATCATGGTTGCAAAAAAAGATCCCATAAAAGACAAAACTGGAATCAAACTATTGCGCAGCGCGTGCTTATAAACGACTTTAAACTCCGACAAGCCTTTTATTCGAGCGAGTTTTACGTACTCGCTTCCCAATGCGTCAATCATGCTGACTCGAACCAGACGAGTAACTGCTGCGATAGTAAAAAACGCCATCGTGATTGCCGGCAAAATTAAGTGTTTGTAAGAGCCATAACCCGAGGTCGGCAATAACGAAAACCGCACACTTAACAAATACATCAAGATTATTCCCAACCAAAAAACAGGAATCGACTGACCCAACAAGGCAACAACTCTTGCAATAACATCTATTGAACTTTGATAATTGACTGCGGCCAGAACACCCAATGGGATACCAACTAAGAAACTAATAAGGAGTGCTGTCCCTGCTAGCTGCAAAGATGCTGGCATTCGTTCCATCACTACTTCTAGTGCCGGACGTTGTTCTCCTACGAGAGATTCGCCTAAATCACCACGTAAAGCATTACTTAAAAATGTTCCGTACTGCTGCCAAATGGGTTTGTCTAATCCTAACTCTTGAACCACCCGTGCTCGATCTTCGTCAGAGGCATAGTCGCTCAAAATCAACGCAACAGGATCCCCGGTTAAACGCCCGAGTGCGAACACCACCATACTCATTAACAGTAAGGTTACTAACATTTCAACAAAACGTCTGAAAATATAATTAGACATTAAAACTTAGCTTCCAAAAATAATTTCTTCTTGCATCTAGCGAAAAAATATTCATTCTACTTGTTCTAATTCGGCTCATTTACTTCAACTCAATTAAATCCATATTAGTTACATGCTGCGACAGTGATGGCCATGCCTTAATTCGGCTGCTTGCACCATAAGGTTCGTTACTAAAAAGCAAGAAAACCCCGGTCGCCTCTTCGCGGATAATTTCACCCATTTGCCTTATCAAGATATCCCGCCGTTCTGAATCCAACTCATTTTCGATTTTCGCCAAAAGAGCCTCAGTTTCCTTCGTCGCAAAGGTTGAAAACACACTGTCCGAACTATAACTGGCCTGTAAACCGACAAGCGGATTTGGAAAAGCGATACCTCGGTGAGTCCAGACAAAGGTATTGGCCTTGCCGTTCACTTGCGCACTTCTAAGTGATATCCAATCTATCGGAACAATATTTACCGATATGCCAATTTTCTGCCAAAACATCGCAACAATTTCCGCAATAATTGGCAACTCAGCCCCAGGAGTTGTCGTGAACGTTTTTAGCGTTACGCGAAAGCCATCGGGAAACCCAGCTTCTTTCAACAATTCCTTTGCCCGCTCCGGATCGTAAGGGTAAGGTTCGATATCAAAAAACGCATTTGCAGGAAAATCTGTACCCGCAACTCTGCCTTGATCATAAAAAATTGCCTGCAATATCGCTTCTTTATCGACAGCATAATTTAACGCTTGCCGAACGCGTTTATCTTGCCATGGGACGTTCGCGTTAAAATATTTTTCATTGGTTGTCACGAGCCCTCCTAGACGAACAATAGGAGACCAAGAATTTTTTAATGAAATAATTCCAATGTTTTGTTTTTGTAAGTTTTTGAGTGAATCAAAATTTACCGGTGCCAGATCAATCTCTCCAGCCACCAACATAGCAACCCTTGTTGATTCTTCTGGAACAGAAAAAAAGTGAATTTTTTCGAATTCGCTATTTGAACGCCAATGGTTTTTCGAGTTTGCTTGAGAACCAGGTGCTGAAGAAAACTTATTCGTTTTCTCTACGATGATCGAATAACCACCTCTAAGTTCGCGTAAACGAAACTGCCCTGTGCCAATAGGATTTTTCGCAGCGTGATCCTCACCCTTTTCTTCTAAATATTTTTTACTTACCATCATTGCTTGCATCGCGTTTGATAAATAGGCATAGACGAAGGCAATATCGGCACGATTTAACGTAATGACTAAAGTATAAGGATCGGTAGTTTCAATTTTTTCTATTATCGCTCGCAGCGAAGACGAGGGGCCCGATTTTGCGTTAGGATCGATTAGACGTTCAAGTGAATACTTTGCATCTGCCGCAGTGAACTCTCCCCAACCTTCCTGAAACTGAACACCCCGGCGGATTTTTAAGGTCCACTGTTTGCCGTCGTCCGACATCGACCACGATTCGGCCAAACCTGGCTCTAATTCGTGAGTTTCAGGATTCAGGTAAGTTAAATATTCGTAAATCGTATCAAGATAAAATTTACGCCCACCACCACCCTGCCAAGGCAAAAAGGTTTCTTCATGCAAGGATGACATCGCGACGAATAATTCAGTTTCCGGCAAATCATTTGCCCACGCAGCAAAGGACTTGCCAAAACTTAAACTTATCGCGAAACATAGAATTAAAACTGTTTTCTTGACGTTAGAGTTCATCAATCAATTTCTGCTGCAATGGAATTCAGTAAAAAAATAACTTCGATAAAACTAAAACAAGCATAGCACTCGTTGTACTCGATTGATAAAAAAAAAGAGCGGGCAGAACCCGCTCAAAACACTAGGGAAACTAATAAATCTTAAAAATCATACTTCGCCCGGATACCATATTGTCGCGGCGCCCCATAAATCTCACCGCCATCGGCACTGGAAGATGGCTGAATTTGCGAAGCAACATATTCTTCGTCAAATAGATTGGTTGCGAACACTTCAATCAACAGGCTTGAATTCGGTTCAATACTAACCTTAAGATCCGATATTGTTCGCTCTTCAATTGTAGTCGTTGGTTCCTTGAATGGCGTCGCAATCTGCTCTTCAATAAATGAAACCTGAAACCTTGGCGTAACGTAAGTATTTCCAATCTGGTATTCATATTGAAGCCCAAAGTTCAGACTAAATTTCGGAGTGAAAGGAAGATCACTACCAGCGCTAACAAGTTCGTTCCTTGCTGGAAGGCCAAGAACACCAACACAAAATGGGTCGTTCGAAGTCGGCAAAGCGTTAGTATTATTCAAACAAATGTCATCGCTAAACTCACTTTCTATATAACTAAAACCGGCGTTAAAGCTGAACTGGTCGTAAACGCCCTCCATTTCGATTTCAAGCCCGTTAATTTCAGCACTCGCGGCATTTTGAGTTACAGGTAACGCTGGGCCAAATAACGCTAATCGACTCGCAAATTGAATGTCTTTATATTCCGACCAAAAAAGATTTGCGTTAAAGCGTAGCCGTCCATCATCGGCTGTAGTTTTAACTCCAGCTTCAAGAACAACATTCTGCTCTGGTTCAAAAAAACCCTGACGAGGATCCAAATTTACTCCACCCGCTTTATAGCCTTTAGAAAGCGTCGAATACAACATTGTATCGCCAGAAACATAATAACTTAGGCCAATTCGACCTGTAGTTTCATTAGAGTCTTGCGTGGTGTCACATGGAAAACATTGAGCCGGTTGTGCGAATGGTGGCCCAGGTAGAGAAAAGCGAGTGTACACTTGTTCATCATCGGAATAACGTACACCGACTGTTAGGTTAAGAGCATCCGTTAAACTTGCATCTAACTGACCGAATAACGAAACCGAAGTGTTTTCAGCAACTGCTTCAATCGTTGAGCCAGGAGACGGTGAAACAAAGTCAGCCGTGTTTGCATTGTCTCGCTCAAGAATTACCGGTACGTCATCTTTCATAAAGAAAGCGCCGAGTACCCATTGCAAATTATTGTCGCCGATAGACAATAAATTTATTTCTGCAATCGTTGTTTCGAAATCTGTTCTCGCTTTTGCAATTCTACCAGCACCGCTCGCAAGCTCTGTAGATGAACGATCACCATCGGTTTGATCTTCAGTGTAACCGTCTTGATCAGAGAGCGATGCCCTGACTTGCAAATAATCAGAAAGATCCCAGCGCCCTTCTAAAGAAAAGCGATAACCTTTTTGATCAAGATAGGATTTCCCATCATAACTAATCTCAAAGGGATCCGGATTAGTATCTTGCCTATCTTTAACCGCAATATTACCGCTCTGATAATCAAAATATTCTAATCGAACATTGTAGCTCTGGCCGTCCGAAGGCTGTAAAGCCCAATTGGTTCGTAAAGAAATAAGTTCACTGCTTCCCGGATCCATGCCAGATGCAGGACCTAAATTATCGACGAAGCCATCTCTATTTTCATAAACACCTGCAATCCTCAAGGCGGAATTACCACCCGTTGGGGCATTGTAAGCACCGACTGTTCGATACCAACCGTCAGTACCGACCGTTTGATCGATGTAGCCTGAATGCCCATCAGGATCCGGAGCGGGTGAGCGAACATAAAGCGCACCACCCGTAGAGTTCTGACCCGTTAACGTTCCTTGCGGGCCACGTAAAACTTCCACTGAACCTAAATCAAAAAATGATTGCCCAATAAATTGTTCATGTGGAAAAAACACACCATCTAAATAATAAGCAACACCAGGATTTGAGGTTGGTGCAGATTGCGCAATACCGACTCCACGAATATTTATAAAAGTCGACCGGTTGTAGGTGTTTATTGCGATGCTCGGGGCAACTTGTTGAATTTCATCAACATTGTCGATGCCTTTTTTAAACAAGGCGTCCGCAGAAAGAACTGTAGCTGAAATCGGCGTATCCTGAAGATTGCTTTCGCGTCGTTCAGAAGTGATAACAATCTCTTCTAGTTGATTTCCTGATTGTGCAAACACTGACGCAGGAACCAGCCCGCTGATCATCGAGACAGTCGCGGCCGAAATAGCCAGATGTAAAATATTTTTCTTCATTATTAAGCTCTCCTCAAAAAATCCTAGGTGCAGGGCCAACTAATAGAAAAGTGATCCAACTCAAATTTGAAGATGGACGTTACTAGAAGACGTGACCATACCTGCGTTTAATAATTATCGTTATTGTTCACTACCAGTAAACCAAAGCCGCAAAACAATCGTTCTTAGACTATCAAGCAATTATTTTTTGGCAGGGCTACCTGAGCTATCTAATACTTGGCTGAGCCAGGTAGGCACTCAGTCGGCGCTGAAATTATTTTCTTTTATTTTTCAGCGTGTTAAGCATTAA
Source organism: Aurantivibrio infirmus (assembly GCF_054767315.1). NCBI lineage: Bacteria > Pseudomonadati > Pseudomonadota > Gammaproteobacteria > Cellvibrionales > Cellvibrionaceae > Aurantivibrio > Aurantivibrio infirmus. The sequence goes on along the minus strand of NZ_BAAFSK010000005.1, from coordinate 431,280 downwards.
TGGCGCCAAATATTAGTTTGTTATACAAACTAATATTTGGCGATTCTATGCCATTCAGGTGACATTGCCAACTGTTAATTCAACAAACTATTGTAAAGAATCTAGAACTCGCGAACGGCAGATTCACGGTTTGCTCATCAACTAGCGAATTAGGATAAATATGCCTGCGCGCGGTTATTTTTAAAGCTGCTGGATAGGATGGGTATACAGCTAACTGAGGCACAATTGGTAGCTAACAGAGGAGAAACCGATGAGCAGGATTCTTACCCGTGTCGTTATTCGACTCAGTTGGCACACCATTCAGAGATACCAGGCTGTTTCAAATGTCCGTCTATCCCTAGATTGGTCGACCTCATCCCCAAAATTCTGCGCTTAAACATACATTGCCTTACACTTCCGGGGGTCAAAATTTTATAAGTACAATATACGATCAGATTCCAAGTAAAAGATACAAACTTTAATTCACTTCAGAAACCTCACCCAATCAAAATAAAAAGCTCCAATTAGAAAACCTAAAATGGATACGGGAATTAACAATGCAAAGCACAAAAAAATATATTTATGTCACTTTATTACTAACAATATTTCTGGGTGGCTGTGCTGGCACTTATAAACCAATCACGCAGTACGAGCTGCAAGAATATAAAACCGCAACTGTCATCTCAAATCTCCCTCAGCAAGAAATTAGAATGCAAATCATACCGTCCAATTCGGGCGGCGCTGCTGGTGCGCAATTTGGACTATTAGGCGCGCTGATTGGAGCTGCCGTGGATGCGGGCGTCAACAATAGCAAAGCGAATAAAGCGGAAGAATCTATTGAAAAATTTCGAGTAGCATTAAGAGATGACGATATTTCGGCTATGATCAACACAGAGTTGCAAAGCCAACTCATAGATCTTTCTTGGGTAAGCGTTAATGAATTCCAGCAAACAAGTGTTGTCGGTAGTGAATTTTCAGACCTGCCAAAAGAGAATACATATAACTCAGACGTAATGATTTTGGTCAGTACTGATTACGCAGTTACACCTAGCTTCGAAACTATAGAACTAACTGCTGACTTTTGGATTTATGAAGTCGATGATGAAGGCAAGGTTACAACGCAAGCTTCTAAGTCTGCGGGCAGACGCCCCAAAGCAAAACCTTTTTATTCTAATCAGGTTGTATATCAAGCTGATATTTTTCCCACCGCGAACTCTAAAAGAAAACTCACGGAACAAGAAAAACAAATCGAGATTGAGAAAATTAATGCCATTTACAACCCACAACTAGAAGCGGAGCCGAATCGTAGAATTAGAGACAAAATCAACAAACAACGAAGCGATGAAATCAGAAAAACTAATAAATTGCGAGTCCCTGTTGACGCATCTAACCTGAATGGCGCGCTTTGGCTAGAAAACAACGCTGAACTGACTAGACAAGCACTAGTAATCGGCTCGAAAGAAATCGCGAAGTTAATTGCGATGGACATTAGAGGTGACGGCAGCGACCTTGAAAGCTTAGAGCTAACCAAGTCGAAAGGATTAAAAATGCATCTCATTGCTAAAGACGAGGAAAATGGTCGTGTAATTTACAGAATACGTGAAGGGCTTTACCCGGGAAAACTTATTTCGAAAACGATAAAAGATGACTATTTAGTAAAGTTAGGCCGACTGTAATCAAACAGCATGTTTTTTAAAAATTTGATATCAGTTCCGTTTTTATTGATTGCAGCTTGTAGCTCAAAACCGGTAAAACTAGAGCTTGATAAAACTTATTCAAAACGACTGGATACGGAGTTTATCTCCTCAATATCTTGCCCGATAAGTTTAGTTGTTATAGATGAGCGAAAAAATAAAAAAACGTATGCAAAAATAATTGACTCTGAAACTTTAATGAATTGGGTAGAACTCGCTTTTCAAGAGTCGATTGAAAGGCCACAGTTAAGCGACGACACCCAATCGCGCTTAATCGATGTAGAGATCAGAGTTCGCCAAGCTTACGTTCATCACCTCAGCACATCCCACTCCGCTATCCTGGCGATTGATTTAAACATCGACAGAAGCCAATATTATATTCGCGGCCAAGACACTGACGTACTATGGTGGGGTGCAACTAGCGAGTACACTACCAATATGAACGGGGCTTTAGACAAAGTCATGTTCGATATTTCGGAAATTATCAGTTTAAGATGTCAGGATAAACCTATCTAACTAAATTGATTTAAAATAAAATTCAGCTCAATTGACTTTCTATTCTATTTGTATTTAAATCCTCGACGTCACTCACTCCTCTCAGAGGAAGAACCTGCCAATGAACAATCACCTTATCTAAATCTCATTCGCAATTTACAGCTTTTGTAATTGCATGCTGATTTAACATCTATTTATTCCACACACTAGTTAGCTACGCCTGAGCTTTCTGGCTTAGACCTATTGCCATGCCCAGAAATAAATTCTGCGCATCTTCACGTCTTTGTCAGCGTACGGTTTTAATTATCAAACCTCCGTTCTCAAGGAGAAAGACTGATGTTTTTCCACTTCACGTAATTACCACTTAACGACTCTATTCATAGGCAGTCACTTCACTGCCAATAAAACCCAAAACTTAATATGCCATATTTCTGCGGTAGGGTACCCTTATGAAAACAAAAGACAAACGAAAACTAAAGAAAGAACAAAAGACTCCTTCAAAATTAACCTTGAAAGAAAAACGAAAGATTAGAAGGGAAAAGAAAAACACTTAGGAGGTGATGCTGCGAAAAATTAGATTTCTATTTTTTCGCAGTCAAAATAGATCACAAAGATTATATCGTAATATTAATTGTTACTGGCATTAGCCAAAACAAATCGACTGCCAATCGATTTAGATACAATTCTACCTTGAAATGGCTGATCATAGAATCTAAGTATTTCGCGTTTGGCCGCCTCATCTCGTTCAATAAGTTGAACCTTATAACCATCACGTACGATTATTGGGTGCTCAGATAAATTAGCAAGTTTTCCATTTAAGTCCATTTCAATCATTTTAGCGATTTCCTCGCTACCTTCTCGTAACGCTTCTCGCGCTAAAACTCCATCATTTTCAAACCATCTACTGCCTTCGATATTCGGGTCTTCAACCGGAACTTTTACATTATTAATCATTCTTATACGTGCCGCTTTCTCGCCGAGCAACGCTTCACGCTTGCGGCGATTCTTAACCTCGGCAAGTTGTGGCTGGTAAATCTCATCAATTATTGTTCTAGCCTCTTGCCTCTCTTCAGTAGAAAGCCGGCGCATTGTATTCGTCGAATGAACTTTAGCTTGGTAAATAACTCGATTTGAATAAAACGGTTGATCGTTAAAAACAAGCTGAATCCCAGCATCACTATCAGCACCAGACTCTTCCTTTAACTCGTTTGAAAATACAGAATAATGCGCAACCACCTCAATGGTTTCAAAATTTTTTGTGAAAGAATAGCCTGACTCGATTACGATAAGTACGTCGCCAGTATAATTACTTGCGGCAAGCGTTTCACGAAACTCCCTCGATGGTAAATTTCGCGTACTGAAACCAATTTCCGACACCCATGATAAATTCCTAACACGAAATTCTAAGGCACTATTTATCACCGTGGCGATATTTTCATCTTTTAAGACAGAACGAAACTTGTTTACATCCTGTTCTGCTTGATGTTTATTTAATTTATATCTTCCGTAATCAAGAAGCATTCCGAGCATCGCGCCCCCCCAACCAAAATAGGCGCCCGCGTTAACTAAATTTATTTCTCCACCTTCAATTTGTAATTCGATCTCTTCTTGGGCTATATTCGATACTACCGTTGCACTTTCAAATTCCGCGAGGGGGTAGTTACTTATTGGTTGATAGGTACTTGAGCATCCGCCAAGTATCATCGAAATAAAAACAAACGATACTAACTTATCTATTGAATTCAAGCTCCCTCCTCACCCAGTCGAAATGAGCCACATTTATGTTTTATTACACTAGCGCTCTAACTCAGACAACTTAAACAAAATTGAAAATACAAAATCTATTCGTATTGCAAATTAAAATTCCGACGCAAAGCCAAAAAATCAATTTTTGCGTCGAAAAGCTAAGAGTACATTTCCTGGCGTTTCGTTAAAAAGCCCATAACCAGAACTCACCAATAACAAACCATTTTTAGCAACGATGGTCGCGTTATCATTACTACCACCGCGCCCTTCTACGCCATTGACCGTTTCGAAGTCTTGAGCCGTATCGAATTCAAATAGAACTTCACCGGTTTGGGTGTCAAAAATACGAAATAAAGCGTCGTTACTGCCAGATATCACTGCGCCATCGACGACTGTGGGCGCCCCACTGAAACCCATTCTTCGTTCGCAGCCGCGAACGCGCTCCGCCCTGCCTCCATCACAACTTGCTTCTGCCGCATAGGTCCAAACGCGCTCACCCGTCATTACATCAACGGCATGTATTCCTGGCTTTTCAGTCCCCCCCGGTGGCGGCGTTCTTGTCGGGTAAGCAGCGTTGATCGGTGCATAAACGCGCTTACCATCATAGGCAATACCCCAATGAATTCCGCCACTTGCCGAGCCTAAACCAAACTGTTGCTGCCATACTACTTCGCCATTTTTGTCAGGATCTAAAGCCCAAAGAGTTCCAGATTTCTGTCCGCCTAAAACCACATCGGTACCATCCGGGCGAGTTGCCAGTATCATCGATGCACCGAAATCAACATCGCGATACACGGTGTTCTCTTCGCTTTCACAGTTTAATCCGCCGCGCCGGCAACCTGCCAAATAAATATCGTTCGCAGTCGCCTGAAAACTCCAACGAATCGAACCGTCTTTTAAATCGATGGCAAGAATTGCATCGGTATTCTTATGTGCAGGTGCGGAAGTTGCCTCCCCCGTACCGACATATAAAACACCGCGCTTTTCATCAATGACGGGAGAATTCCAAATCGGCGCGCCAGAAGGCCCCCACAACATTTGTCCATCACCACGATCACGAACAGGCTTCGCCTCTTCCATTGTGTGTGCTTCCCATAAAATTTTACCCGACGTTGCGTCAAGTGCGACAACCATGCCATGGGTTTTGCAACAAAGATAAGTAGGAATGGCACCGTGCATAATTTCATTCTGCGAAACCGGTACATAAATAACGCCTTTATGAATTGCCGGCGTTCCTGTACCCAAAGATAATTCATAGGCACCAAGTTGTTTTTTCCACAATAATTCACCAGTGCTCGCGTCAACGACATGAACGGCACCACCGTAATCATTGGTAGCAATAATTTTTCGACCATCTACTTGCTCACCAAAAGCAGCGCCACTACGTAAAATTGTTTCGCTTTGGTAAACCCATTGCAAGCAGGGTTCATTTTCAATATTAATCGCATAAATCTTTGCGTTTTCAGCGACAGGTAAAAATAATGTGCTTCCCATTACGGCCGGTTGCGAACGCATACCTGTCACGCCTGGAAAAGCAAAAGTCCAAGCCAGCTCCAGGTTTTCAAAATCCTTGCGATTTAATCCGGCTTGTTGTTCTGTCAAATAGCGCGTGTTTTTGATATCGAAACCAAAACCGCGAACGGTAGGCTCTACAAATGCAATCTTCCGTTGCTCATCAGAACACATTGCACCAGCAATCCACTCGTCACCTTGGGTTGCAGACGTGAGGTAGCCCACCAAATTATTTTTCTCGTCTAAACTTAATAGATCACCCTGGGCTTTCATTTTTCCACTGGTTAGTGCCGCTGTGACTACACCTGATGTCATTTGTAACAAAGTTTCAAATGCTGGGGCTTTCATTTCTTCTGGCTTATCGTGGCAAACTGCGCAATTTTTTTGGTAAACCGCTTTGCCAGGATGCTCCATATCCTGCGCGCTAGCATTAAAGGCAACTAACATAGATGTAAAGAGTGGAAGAAAAACTTGTGACGATAACTTAATAACTTTCATGATCTCTTCTACCTTCCCGGCACTGATTTTTATGAGAATCGCTATAGTAAGGGATTTGTTGCGTTTTGTAGTATCTGAAAAAACGACTTAGCACTACATTACATTTTATGGCGCTGCCGAATAAGTTACTGCGCACGAAATATTAAGTCGCAGATGAGAAAGCCCTACGATTTATTGTTTTGCATTATTCTTATTAGTCGACCAAATTGAAACGTGTTCCGCAAATCATTAGCTGGTTCTCTTTGATCATCACGCCACGAGCCTCCGCTTGCTTTAGTAAGCGTTGTTTGTCTACGACTTGTAGGTCCAAAGCACCTAAACCGGCACCACGACCATCATTTGCTTTTACAAAACGTAACTCTACATTGGCAAGAGGCACTATCGGTATTTCATTTTTATACTCAACGTGAAGGCCAGCAACGGCTGCCCAATGAAGAGCGAGCTTATCAGGATCATCACTTTGTAACTCGATAGCAGAAATTTTATTAACAACCTCCGTTGACACTTTACCCTGCCAGCCTAAACCGCCAGCGGGATGCCAGCTCCCCTGCATATCGGCTTCTTTATCCCAGTCGACTTCAAAAAAAGCTGCGCCCATGTCGGCGGGATGCAACTGCATAATATTCCAGGTTTCACGATCGGATTCGTAAGCAACCCGAACATTATTATCAAGTGCGCGAGCGCGAATCGCTCTTTGTTCTTGCAAGGTTGGTACCTGGCATATCACCATGTAACCGCCATCACCAGCTCGCCGTTTTAGAAACCGTCCCGCCGCCGTACTCTCAAGTGGGGAATTATTTTCTAATGGTGCGACCACTTCGATAAACTGGCTACCGATGAGCAACAAGGTATTTCCCAAACCAAATTTATTAACCGCGGGATCAACATAGCAATTCGGGATTGAAAAAATCGCACTGAGCTCGTCGATAGCCGGTGCGAGCTTTTCAGCTACTAAACAAATTTGCCGTAAGTAAATCGCCATTTAACTTGAAACCTTTAATTAGCGATTTTTCCATTCGGGTTTCCGTTTTTCAACGAAGGCGTTAACACCTTCTTTAAAATCTTCCGTGTTGCGTAGTTCGGACATCACTTCACGACTGTAGAGCAAACTCTCTTTGAGTCGGTCAAGTTCGTCCATATTGTTTAATATTCTTTTCGTCGCTTTAATGGAAGACGGCGATACCGAACTCAGTTCGCGAGCTTTTTCCATCGCGGTTTCCATTAACTTTTCTTTTGGCACTACTTGATTAACGAAACCTAAGCGTTGCCCTTCTTCCGCACTCACGTGGCGACCAGACAACATCATTTCAACCGCCGGTTTACGCCCAATTTGACGACTCAAGCGTTGCACGCCACTCGCTGCAGCAAACAAACCTACTTTAACTTCAGGTAATGCAAAGGTTGCTGTATCTGCGGAAAGAATAATGTCGCAAGACAGCGCCGTCTCAAAACCACCACCCATCGCAAACCCATTTACGGCTGCGATAATGGGTTTTTCCAAATCAAAACGCGAAGACAAACCCGCAAAACCTGTCGGGGGTGCTGTTCCCTTACCGCCCTGTGCGGTATATTTCAAATCATTACCGGCGGTAAACGCTTTTTCTCCTGCACCCGTTAAAACCGCCACCCACAAGTCCGAATCAGCAGCAAAATCATCCCAAACTTTTGACATTTCGTTATGCATAGGAGCATGCATAGCGTTGTAAACTTCAGGACGATTCATGGTAACAATTAAAATATTGCCATCGCGTTCTGTTTTAACAAATTCGTAAGTCATTACACGCTCCCGTATTAACGTTCTAATTAAAGTTTTAATTCTAATTTAATCGAAAAATGAATTTTTTCTTTATCGATCTTTAGCTGTTTTTAAACCGCCTAAGTCAAGCTCAAGAAACGACCCACCTTCCGCGGCTAATTTCTTAAGTGTTTCTGCAGGAGAAAACTTATCATCCTCGGCAGCGAGCTTTTCCATTCGCGCCAAAATTGTAGCGGCGCCCACCGTGTCAGCGTAGAACATCGGGCCACCTTTATCGGCTGGCCAGCCATAACCATTTAACCAGACGATATCAATATCCGATGGTCGCTGCGCTTTGTTTTCTTCGAGAATTTTCAAGCCTTCATTGATCATAGGAAAAATACAAGTCTCAATAATTTCTTGTTGATCAATGCTTGAAGATTCCGCGCCGGTAATATCACGAATCACTTTTGCGACGATATCGGAGGGAATCGGTTTACGGTTTTCATCATAATCGTAAAAACCCGCTTTGGTTTTTTGTCCACGGCGGTCCATTTCACACAAAGTATCGCGAATGGGGTTTTCCGTTTTTGCACCTTTTGACCAGCCAATATCTAGTCCAGCTAAATCTGCCATTTGATACGGACCCATTTTAAAACCAAAGTGATTTATTGCGGCATCAACATCCCAAGGCATCACACCTTTATACAAAAGTTTATTCGCTTGAGCTTGACGCGCACGTAAGATTCTATTGCCGATAAAACCTGGCGTTACCCCGGCCAACACAGCAATCTTGTTAATTTTTTTCGCGAGATCCATCGACGTTGCGACAATGTCATCTGCAGTGTGATCAGCGCGTACAACTTCAAGTAGTTTCATAACGTTCGCGGGCGAGAAAAAATGTAAGCCAATGACATCTTCCGGTCGTTTAGTTGCCGAAGCAATTTCGTCAATATCAAGAGCTGAACTATTGGTCGCTAAGATCGCGCCTGATTTTACGATCTGATCTAACTCGCCAAAAATCTGTTTCTTTAAATCCATATTTTCGAAAACGGCTTCGATCACTAAATCACAATCAGCAAGATCACTTTTGTTTAAGGTACCTGTTATTCGGTTCATGCGAATATCAACCTCTTCCGGCGCGAAACGACCGCGATCCGCACTGCGTTGATAATTAGCGCGAACCACACTCAAACCTCTATCCAAAGCTTCTTGTTGAGTTTCAACGATCGTGACCTCGTAGCCGGCAGTCGCAAAATTCATCGAAATACCGCCACCCATAGTGCCGGCACCGATGATGCCTACTTTTTTAATAGGTCGGAGTGCCGTATCAGCCGGTAAACCGGGGACTTCCCAGGCTTTATTACTGGCTTGGCCTACATAGGCGGCTACATCATTGGCGGTAGGTTGGCTTTGTTCAGTCACTATTGGATCTCCGTTGGTTTGTCTGATTAGCTTAGATATCTACAATTTGCTGCAAGAACTTGTGCCTAAAATAGGGGTATTTCCGCCCCTGACGTTTGTCAGGAACACTACGGCGGATGCCAAGTTACTGTCAAGCAGGAAAGGACGAAATTATGCTGTCCAATCGATTGACCGAATGTCCTCAAGTCCTCTAGTATTGCGTTCCTGACATTTGTCAGTCGATTATAAATAGGACAACGGCACAACTATCAAACACATTAATTCTACATACATGCTTTTAATTTTTTACCCAGGAGATCAGAAACTTGAATCATCTAACACCGAATAACGACCTGAATAATTTGTCGATGTCCGAAAAGGCTCGCCCACTGCTAAATGCCGTCATTAAGCACATCGAAGACAATGTTAAGCCTATCGAGGAAGAATTTTACCGGCTTGCAGAAGGTCTAGAGGATCGTTTCAGTTACCATCCAAAACAATTGGAATTACTTGAAGGCGCAAAAGCCAAAGCAAAAGCAGCAGGTTTGTGGAATTTCTTTTTGCCAAACGCCGAAACCGGCGAAGGTTTGTCGAACTTAGATTACGCTTACATCGCATTTGAATTAGGGAAACACCCTCTTGCCTCGCAGACTTTAAACTGCTCTGCACCAGACACCGGCAATATGGAAGTATTGGAAAGAATTGGTACACCCGAGCAAAAAGAAAAATGGCTGAAACCATTGTTGGCGGGTGAAATTCGCTCTTGCTTCGGTATGACCGAGCCTCATGTCGCTTCTTCCGATGCGCGTAACATTGAAACTCAAGCCGTACTTGAAGGCGGCGACTGGGTTATCAATGGCGAAAAATATTACATCTCTGGGGCCGGTGATCCGCGCTGCAAAGTTATGATCTTAATGGTCAAAACTAGCCCTGGTGCTGAAGCGTTCCGTCAGCAATCGCAAATCTTAGTTCCTCTTGATGCGCCCGGCCTGACAATTGTTGGCCCGATGAAAGTATTCGGCCATGACCATGCGCCTCACGGACACATGCATATCAAACTCGAAAACGTTCGCGTTCCTCAAGAAAATATTCTTTGGGGCGAAGGCAAAGGTTTTGAGATTTCACAAATTCGCTTGGGCCCTGGTCGTATTCACCACTGCATGCGCTCTATTGGAAGTGCAGAAAAAGCCTTGGACCTAGCCATTGAACGCGGCTTAACCCGTACTGCTTTTGGCCAAAAAATTCTCGACCTTGGCAAAAATATGGAAACCATTTCGCGCTCACGCATTGAAATTGAAGCCTGTCGTTTAATGGTTTTGAAAGCTGCTAAAGCGATGGATTTGATGGGTAACAAAGAAGCGCGCATTTGGGTTTCTATGGCGAAAGCGATGGTGCCGGAAAAAGTGTGCGACATTATCGACGACGCGATTCAAATTCATGGCGCAACGGGTTTAAGCCAATGGTCCGACCTCAGTGAAATGTATATGCAACAACGTACTTTACGTTTTGCCGACGGCCCCGATGAAGTGCATCACAACGTGATTGCCCGCGCAGAAGTAAAAGCCTTCAAAGCCACCAAAGCTCCTAAAGACTAAACCGGACGCCAACACCATGGTTGAAACAAAACTATTTGATCTCACCGGAAAGGTTGCGCTCTTAACGGGCGCATCAAAAGGCATGGGACGGGCGATGGCGGAAAGCCTCGCCAGTCACGGCGCTAAAGTAGTCATCTCTTCACGTACACAAGAAACACTAGATCAAGTTGCCGCAGAAATTAATAAAAGCTGTGGCGAAGAACGTGCTTTCGGCGTCGCAGCAAATGCTGGGCGCAAAGAAGAATTGCAACATTTGGTCGACAAAACTCACGAACTTGCTGGGCCAGTCGATATTCTTGTTGGCAACGCGGGAATAAATATTTTTTTCGGTAACATCACAGAAATCCCAGATGATGCTTACGAGAAAATTATGAAAACTAATGTGCAAGCAAATTTGTGGTTAGCCAAAATGGTTGCACCAGACATGATCGCAGCCGGGTCCGGTTCGATGATGTTTACATCAAGCATCGGTGCATTCAAACCCTCCGATAAACTCGGCGTCTACGGCATGTCGAAACTTGCCCTGATTGGCTTAATAAGAAATCTTGCCTTGGAATACGGCCCTAGTGGTATTCGCGCCAATGCAATTTGCCCTGGTTTGATTCGTACCGATTTTTCAAAAGCCTTGTGGGACAATCCCGAAGCGCTCGCGCGAGCTAACTCGCAAATTCCTTTACGTCGCTTAGGCGAAGCAGAAGATTTTTCTGGTCTCGCTGTCTTTCTCGCGTCTGATGCAAGTCGATACATTACTGGCCAAGCACACACAGTTTGCGGCGGAACGGATATGTGGAATTAAGCACTTCGCTTTATTCGACGGTTGCGTTTTGGATTTTTTTTGATTTAACAATAGAAAGAAAATAATGGATATTCAAGACAAAATTGTTGTTATTACCGGTGCTGCCAGCGGAATCGGTCGCGCCATGGCATTCCGTTTTGCGAAAGCCGGTGCAAAAAAAATTGTTTGTGTGGATTTAAATTCTCAGGGTGTAGAAGCAACAGCAAAAGAAGTTAAGGGTGTGGCGTATACCATTAACGTCGCTAACGATGAAGCAGTCAAAAATCTAATTGACGATATAGAAACAAATATCGGCCCAATAGATTTGTTTTGTTCAAACGCGGGGATATCTGTTCGCGGCGGCGCAGAAGTCAAGAATGACGATTGGTACAAAATATGGGATGTGAATGTGATGTCCCATATTTTTGTTGCACGCTATTTAATTCCTAAAATGATCGCCCGTGGCGGCGGTTATTTATTAAATACCGCGTCGGCTGCGGGATTACTTTCGCAGATCGGCTCGGCGCCCTATGCAGTCAGCAAACATGCTGCGGTTGCTTTTTCCGAATGGCTAGCCCTCACCCACGGTGACGATGGCATTAAAGTTTCAGTACTTTGCCCACAAGCAGTGCGCACAGAAATGACCAAAGGCTTAGAAGATGCCGTTGCTAGCATCGACGGCATGATGGAACCAGAGCCTGTTGCGGAAGCGTGTTTACAAGCTATCGAAGCCGAAACATTTTTAGTTCTCCCCCACCCCGAAGTTTTAGATTATATGCGTCGCAAAACTGATAATTATGATCGCTGGATTGGCGGCATGCGGAAATTAAATCGCGCTTACAATCCCAAAGATTAAAACAACAAACCAAGTAAATTTATTAGCAACACCTGTTATCACCTTACTAGGGTATACGCTATGAATATTGATTTCTCACCCGAAGAACTTGCGTTTCAAGATGAAGTTCGTCAATTTCTAGAAAACAATTATCCAAAACATATTCGAGAAAAATTAGAGAAAGGTATTCACCTAGAAAAAAATGACTGGGTTGAATGGCAAAAAATACTAGCAAAGAAAGGCTGGGCCGGAATTAATTGGCCAGTTGAACACGGTGGCACCGGCTGGACGTCAACCCAAAAATATATTTGGTCTAACGAATGCGCGAAAGCCCATGTCCTTGAACCCATGGCCTTCGGCTTAAAAATGGTCGCGCCCGTCATTTACACCTTCGGCAATGACGAACAAAAACAACGTTTTCTTCCCGATATTCTGGCTAGCAATGTGTGGTGGTGTCAGGGTTACTCGGAGCCGAATGCCGGTTCCGATTTGGCGTCACTGCGCACTACTGCAACCAGCGACGGTGACGACTACATTGTTAACGGCACCAAAACATGGACGACGCTAGGTCATTTTGCTGATTGGATTTTTTGTTTGGTGCGCACTGGCGATAGCAATACGAAAAATCAAGAATCCATTAGTTTTCTGCTCATCGATATGAAAACGCCAGGGATTACGGTTTCACCTATTATTACCCTAGAAGGTCATCGGGAAGTTAACGAGGTTCATTTCGATAACGTACGCGTACCAAAAGAAAATTTAATCGGCCAGGAAGGTCGCGGTTGGACCTATGCAAAATTATTATTGACTCACGAGCGAACCGGCATCGCGATGGTCGCCCGTTCCAAGGTTCGCCTTGACGAATTAAAAGAAAAAGCCAGCCAAAATACCAATGGCGCACCTGCCCTAATGGACGACCCTGCTTTCAAACAAAAAGTGACTGAGCTAGAGATCGATTTACTTGCTTTAGAATATACAGAATTACGAACGCTTTCTTCTGTCGCAACCGGCAATGCACCAGGACCGGAATCCTCCATATTAAAAATTAAAGGTTCTGAAATCGGCCAGATGATTGACGAGCTGAATGTTGAACTCGCTGGTTATTATTGCCTGCCTTTTGTAAAAGAACAATTTACGGAAAATTTTGATGGCGAATGGATCGGTCCTGACTCTGCGTGTAACGCTGCACCTCACTACTACAATTTCCGAAAACTTTCCATTTTTGGTGGCAGCAACGAAATCCAAAAAAATATTATTTGTAAAGCCGTGCTTCGTCTATAACTGAGTAAGATATTTTCGTTTGTGTAGAATCTCATTAACTTTCTAGAAAATAATGCGGGAAAAATAAGAATAAATGAGCAGTTACCAGCAAATACTATTTGAAAACAAAGACCGCATCACTACCATCACGTTAAATCGCCCAGACCGTTTAAACGCCTGGACGGCAACGATGGCAGAAGAAGTACGAGATGCCGTTTTCCGTGCGACCCAGGATAAGGAATCACGCTGTATTGTCATCACCGGCGCTGGCCGAGGATTTTGTGCCGGAGCCGACATGGGTGGCTTGCAAGATACTGCTGACGCAGGAACAAACGAAATTGTTTCTGCCGATACAACTGAATTAACATTTGCTAAGGAACTCGGCCCTCACGTAAATGATATGTTTAGTGGTCGTTTTGCGTATTTATATAACTGTCCTCTTCCTATCATTGCCGCAATCAACGGCCCCTGCGCGGGGATCGGTCTAATTTTCGCCCTGTATGCAGACTTACGTTTTGCTGCTGAGAACGCAAAATTCACCACCGCTTTTTCTGCTCGTGGCCTAGTCGCCGAACACGGAATCGCTTGGTTACTGCCGCGCTTGATAGGCGAAGCCAATGCCCTCGATTTATTGTTTACCGCGCGAAAATTTACCGGCGTGGAAGCTGCGGAACTTGGGTTGGTTAACAAAGCGCTCACAAGTGAAGAATTACCAAAACATGTCAACTCATTAGCTAGCACTTTAGCTAATGACGTGTCACCGCGTTCAATCGCCATTATGAAGCGTCAAGTGCGCGCAAGCTACGCACAAAGTTTTAATGAATCTTTGACCATTGCCGACGCGGAAATGAATAAAAGTTTTTCTACTTTTGATTTCAAGGAAGGCGTACAAAGTTTTGTTGAGAAACGTGCACCAAATTTTAAAAATTTATAAGAAAATATGAGTCAAGATTTATGAGTAAAACTTCCATTGACACCCCCTTAGACGCAGGCCCGGTCATCGTCGAACCCTTACCCATACACAAAATTGATAACAATGCATTGTCAGCTTGGTTAAAAAATGCCGCGCCGGAAGTCGCGGAAGGTTTAACAGTTCGCCAATTTCAAGGCGGCATGTCTAACCCAACTTATTTTTTAAGTAGCGCCTCAGGCAAGAACTATGTGTTACGAAAAAAACCACCGGGAAAATTATTACCCAAAGCCCACGCGGTGGATCGCGAACACCGAGTAATGCACGCCTTAGCGGATACACCCGTTCCCGTACCCAAAATGATTGCCTATTGCGACGACGCAAAGGTTATCGGCGCAGAGTTTTTTATCATGGAATATATTCATGGTCGCATCGTTCCCTCTCCGGCAATGGGCCCGCTTGATAGAAAAGATAGGCCCGCGATGGCCTATTCGCTTATTGACACGATTGCCGACTTACATAACGTTGATTGGCGAGCTGTAGGGTTAGAGGGTTTTGGCCGACCTGAAGGTTATCTTGATCGACAAGTAAAACGTTGGGCAGGACAATATGAAGAATCAAAATCGGCATTACCAGCGGATTTTGATTACAGCGATATGGATGCATTACGCGACTGGTTACTTGAACGCGCCGAAGATTCGGATGAGAGTTCCATCGTGCATGGCGATTTTCGTTTAGGTAATACCATCATTCACCCCACAGAACCGAAAGTCATTGCCGTACTCGATTGGGAGCTTGCGACCATTGGCCACCCTCTCGCCGACTTAGCCTACTTATCTCTGCACTATCACATTCCTTTAGGCATGCCCGGTGCGGAAAGTAAAAGTAACGAAACCGATTTAATTGCTGCAGGCTTACCAAGGGAAGAGGCTTTGTTAGAACGTTATTGCGAACGCACTGGCCGCGACGGAATTCCTGAGTGGCCAATCTTTCTCGCCTTCGCCTGTTTTCGCTTTGCGGCAATTGTACAAGGTGTTGCTGCACGTGCCGCACAAGGTAACGTTAGCAGCGCTAGCGCAGATCCAGAACGGGATGGTGCACGAGCAAGAAAGGTAGCTGAAGTAGGATATGAAATCGCAAAGAAAATGGATTAAGGATTTTTAGAATTTTATGAAACCATTAATTGTAGAGTTAAATATTTCCTGATTAATCAAACCGGTTTCGTTGCCACTAGCTGATCGATCATCGCGGCAACACCAGCGGCTACTGTATCCAAAATTAATTCGTCATCAATATCTTTCATGAGCCAATCACGCATGGGCGCAAAAGATGCGAGATAAATAATAAGTTGAGCAAGAATTTCTAATTTCGGATCATCGGCCGGTAAGTTAGTGACATTTTTTAATTGTGTCGCAAAATCTTTTGCAATATTACGTTCTCTTGTGCGCATAGCAGCGCGATCTTCTTCTTGCAAATAAGGTACTGTGCGATAAGCCAGCAGCGTCCCTTTACGCTTTATACTCCACGTATCACGAAAGTAATAAGTTAAGTTTTCTTGCAGAGAGAGTTCGCTTTGATTTTCTAAACGCTGAGCCAAAGTAGGTACATCGGGACGAAACCACATTTTATTTAACAAACGCCGTAAAATATCATTCTTATTAGCGATGTAATCGTAAATACTGGCTTGGTTTACACCAGACTTTGCACAAATATCTCGAATGGTTGTGGAAGCAAAACCTTTTTCCAAAAACAATTCTAAAGCAGCATCACAAATCTGATCGCGACGGCGTTCCGCGAGACTGGTATTTTGCACACCGTCAACCACGGCCTCAGCCAACTCATTGGTTGTTAGAGTTTTAGCTTTTTGGTTTGTATTTTTGTTATTTTGGGCTTTCAAACACAGCCTCCACAATGATCATCTAATCAACAACAACTATATATAGATCCTTTACAGCGATAGCTTTAGGTCCAGGGCGAGATATGTACTCTAGCCTTGACCACAAGTCGGGACTATCTTAACCTGACAAACGTCAGTCTGGCAAAATAAGAATATTTAAGTCCCGCTCGACGTTCTAATAGTGCTCATCAAAATAGACCAATAAGGAAGTAACCCATGAGTAATGGGCAGTCCAAGACCCTCTCATCAACCGCACCTATAACGAAGCTTCTCATCGCCAATCGCGGAGAAATAGCGATAAGAATCGCAAGAACCGCCGCCGACATGGGAATTGCCACCGTTGCTATTTATTCGGAAGACGACGCGAACAATTTGCATGTGAAGCGGGCAGACCAAGCCATAGCGTTGCAGGAGCGAGGAGCAAAAGCCTACCTAAACACTGCAGCGGTGATAGCAGCAGCACTCAGTTCTGGCGCTGATAGCGTACATCCAGGCTACGGTTTTCTCGCTGAAAATGCAGAATTTGCCCGGCAGGTAGAAGCCGCAGGTCTTATATTCGTTGGGCCTACCGCAGAGAGCCTCGACTTGCTCGGAGACAAAATCGCCGCTAAGCAATACGCAGAAAATCTTGGCGTTCCAACCATACCCGGTACAAATACCGATACCAGCTTGGAACAAGCCAAAACGTTTTTTGAGTCCTTAGCCAGCGGCGAAGCGATGATTATCAAAGCCGTTGCCGGTGGCGGTGGTCGCGGAATGCGTGTGGTGTCTAACTCCGAAGAAATTGAAGATGCTTGGCATCGTTGTCGCTCTGAGGCACTCACGGGGTTTGGCAAAGCTGATGTTTATGTTGAACGTAAGATTCCCGCAGCTCGTCATATAGAAGTTCAAATTCTCGGGGACGGAAGTGGCGCCTGTGTTCATATGGGTGAACGCGAGTGTACTTTACAGCGCCGCCATCAAAAAGTTGTCGAAGTCGCCCCCTCTCCTACATTGACCAAAACTGATCGCGATAAAATTTTTTCTTACGCCTTAAAAATTGCCGAAAGCAATCACTATCGCTCACTGGGTACCTTTGAGTTTTTACTGAGCGACGCTGGTGAAAAACGAGAAATATTTTTTATTGAAGCGAACCCGCGTATTCAAGTTGAACATACCGTCAGTGAAGCGGTTTTCGACGTTGATTTAGTTCGCTTGCAGTTAGAAATTGCAAAAGGCATCGACCTGTCTGAACTCAGAATCGATCAACAAAAATTTGATGCCCCGAATGGTTACGCAATACAGTGCCGAATAAACATGGAGACAATGGACGCATCTGGAAATGCTAAACCAAGTAGCGGAAACATTGATATTTATGAAGCACCGAGTGGCGCGGGCATTCGAGTTGATGGATTCGGATATTCGGGTTATCGGAATTCGACGAGTTTCGATAGCCTGCTCGCTAAATTAATTGTTCATAGTCGACATGCTGATTTCGAGTTAGCCGTTAAAAAAACTGAACGCGCGCTAAGTGAATTTAGAATCGAAGGCCTCGATACCAACTTAGTGTGGCTACGCGCCCTACTCGCGCAACCAGACATTCAGAACAATATAATTTCCACCCATTTTATCGAAGCGCATGCAAAAGATATCGCGAAAAGTTGCGAAACAATCGCTACAAATTTATTTTTTAATTCAAAAGTAAAAACCAGGCAGGTGCAAACCACCGCCCCGGAACTGCCCCAAGGTAGTACGGCTGTCATCGCCCCAATGCAGGCAACGGTAGTCAGTATCGAGATCTGCGCTGGAGACCAGGTTCAAGCTGGTCAACAAATTGCTGTACTAGAAGCAATGAAAATGGAACACGTGATAGTCTCGCCCTGCGCCGGAGTGGTACAAAGTATTTTTGCAGAGGTGGGCGAAACTTTGATGGATAACGCGTTTATTCTCGCTATCGCTGCTAACAACAATAGCGATTCGGAAATGAAATCCGAGCTCGACGTTGATCTTGATTTAATCCGTGATGATTTGCGGGAAGTCGAAGAACGTCGTGCATTTGGCTTGGATAAAAACAGAAAGCAAGCGGTAGAAAAACGCCATCAACGGGGACAACAAACCGCTCGGGAAAATATCGCGCAGATTTGTGATGACGATTCTTTTATTGAATACGGTGAGTTTGCTATCGCTGCACAAAGTCAACGTCGTACCATCGATGATTTAACTCGCAATACCAGCGGCGACGGGATTCTTACGGGGCTCGGCCAGGTTAATGGCAAGTATTTCAGCGAAGATAAATCACGTTGCGCTTTTGCAATTGGCGATTACATGGTGCTTGCAGGCACCCAAGGTCAACGTCATCATCGAAAATTAGATCGTATTTTATCAGTAGCCGCTGAGTTTAATTTACCACTCATCTTTTTTGCCGAAGGCGGTGGCGGTCGCCCTGGCGATACTGATCGTTCGACTCACGCAGGTGTATCAAATGGTACGTTTACCAAGTTCGCGCAACTCAGTGGCCAAGTGCCGATGGTCGGTGTCGTTTCGGGTCGCTGTTTTGCAGGTAACGCAGCATTTCTAGGTTGTTGTGATGTCATTATCGCTGATGAAAGTGCCAATATTGGCATGGCTGGCCCCGCAATGATTGAAGGCGGTGGACTCGGTGTGTATCCACCAGAAGCCATCGGCCCTATTGATATTCAAACCAAAAACGGCGTCGTTGATATTCGTGTAAAAAATGAAGCGGAAGCCTGCGAAGTTGCAAAAAAATATCTGTCCTACTTTCAGGGTTCGCTAAAAAACTGGCAAGCACCCGACCAACGTCAGTTACGTCACGTCGTCCCCGAAAATCGTTTGCGAGTTTATGAAGTTCGCGATGCGATAAATAATATGGCCGATGAAGATACCGTACTGGAATTACGAAAAGAATTCGGCGTTGGTATTGTTACGAGCTTCATTCGCATTGAAGGCAAAGCTTTCGGCGTTATCGCCAACAACTCCAAACATTTGGGTGGTGCTATTGATGCTGCGGCTGCCGATAAAGCGTCACGCTTTATGCAACTCTGCGATGCTTACGATATTCCAATAATTTCTTTGTGTGATTGCCCTGGGTTTATGGTGGGTCCAGAGGCAGAAAAAACTGCTTTGGTGCGCCATGTTTGTCGAATGTATGTCACCGCCCGTTCAATCACTGTTCCGATGTTTGGCGTCGTGTTGCGCAAATGTTATGGCTTGGGTGCTATGGCCATGCTGGGCGGCGGCACTTACGATAATTTCTTTACGATTTCTTGGCCGACCGGAGAATTTGGTCCGATGGGTTTAGAAGGTGCGGTAAATCTTGGTTATCGACGCGAATTTGAAGCACTGAATAGTCCAGAAGAAAAACAAAAACTCTACGACACATTACTCGCCCAAATGTACGAACAAGGAAAAGCCCTTGCCGTTGCCAACTCATTGGAAATAGATGCGGTGATTGATCCCATCGAAACACGCAAATGGATTATTTCCGGTTTGCGCTCGTGCAAATTGCGCGAGCCTTTGTCCGGACAAAAACGACCTTTTGTGGATACTTGGTAGCTCTTTATATGAATATTTCCTGGAGAAGATAAATGTCAGAATTTTTAAAAAAAGAATTAAACAATGGTTTATTAATATTAACCATGAACCGAGCCGAGCGGAATAATGCTCTTAATGGGGAAATGCTCAGTGATTTAGTAGATGCCACGGCAATGGCCGCGAATAATGATGACGTTCGGGCGGTGTTATTAAAAGGTGAAGGTAATTATTTTTGTGTTGGTGGCGACGTTAAAGCAATGAACGATGGCCAGGGCCGCGAGCTGTCTCTTGGAGAACGCATGCATAGTTTACGTGATCGCATGAATGTATCGCGTTATTTACATGAGATGCCAAAGCCTACTATTGCTGCGGTACAAGGTGCTGCTGCAGGCGCGGGTTTATCTATGGCGCTTGCATGCGATTTTAGAATTTGCGCAGAAGATGCAAAAATCACCACAGCTTTCGCAAAGGTCGGCCTATCCGGTGATTTTGGCGGCACTTACTTTTTATCAAAGATTCTCGGCACGGCAAAAGCCCGGGAATTATATTTACTGTCGCCAAAACTCAACGGAAAAGAAGCGACAGAACTCGGCCTGATGACACGCTGTGTATCAGCAAGTCAATTGCAAGACGAAGCGCTACAATTTGCTGCAGAACTTGCCAATGGCCCCACGCAAATACTCGGCAAAATAAAACAAAATCTTAATTTGGCAGAAAATGGCGCAAGCCTGGTGGATTGTTTTGATCAGGAAGCAAAAAATCACACTTTGTGTACGCTGACCGAAGACCATAAAGAAGCCGCCGCCGCCTTCGTACAAAAACGCAGTCCCAAATTCATTGGAAAATAATTCCGGTGAAAATACGCTACGAATAAACACGGAAGAAAACATAAAGAAATGCTAAGTGATCGATAATCGGCGTTAATATATAGCCAATTCATTCCGTAATGATCTACGCTATGAGCGCTTTGCATTACTAGAAACCCGAATTAAAATTTAATTTTTTCTCTAACACGAAAACCTTATAACAATAACCTAAAAGTGGTACGTCCCATGAAATTAGTAAAACCCATAATTATAATGTTCATCTTATTTTCCTTTTACGGATGCGCGACCAATCAGAAACCGTATACCGCTGATGTAGTCTATGGTCATAAAGACGGTATGGCTTTATTCTATGACGTATTTAAACCAAGCGGAAAAAGCAACAAGGCTGCCGTTATTTACATGGTCAGCGGAGGCTGGTTCTCACGCTGGCAGGAACCCGAAAACAGATTAGCAGGGTTCGCGGATATGCTTGATGCGGGTTACACCGTTTTTGCCGTCCATCACGGCAGCGCGCCCCGCTATTTTGTTCCGGAAGCTTACGCTGATGTCAGCCGTGCGGTACGCCATATTCGTTTGCACGCGGATGATTACGGCATAGACCCCGAGCGAATGGGTGTAACGGGCGGCAGTGCCGGCGGGCATCTGTCGTTAATGTTAGGATTTGATTCGGATCAAGGCATTAGCGATTCTGAAGACCCTGTGATGCGAGTAAGCAATCGAGTCGCGGCAGTGGTTTCATATTATCCGCCAGTAGATTTACGAGCTATGGCTGGAGGAAACAATGAACGCTTCCCAGCGCTTAACTTTGAAAAAGAAAAAGCCGCTGCCATCTCGCCGATTTTATTTGTCACGCCTGACGATCCACCTACTTTACTGTTACACGGCGATGCCGACACATTGGTACCGATTAGCAACAGCGAAATTATGCTCGCCGAACTAAAGAGCAAAGGGATTGAATCAGACTTTATTACTTATGAAGGTGGCGACCACGGCTTCCGAAACCCTGAACACCGAGCACAAGCCGCCGCTGAAAGATTGACTTGGTTTAATAAATACTTACTAAAATGAGACACGCTAAAAAAACAGTCTCATTTCAATACCAATAAAACCAAATAAGAAAATTAACAATACATCAAATAAAAACTATAGGAGTTTGACGTGAATAAGATATTAAGTACTACAGTGAGTGGAATAGCATTAACTTTCCTCTCACAGTTTGGCCAAGCCGCCGACATTCTCGGAGTCGCCTGTCAATCGCCACCACCCGTACATTGTTCTGAAGGAGATTGTGCCGCAAAAACAGCGGTTCGTGGCAACGTAAAAGACCCAGCAACGGGTCGTGAATTTTTTCTTGATTATCCTTGTGATTTAAAACCTGGCGAAGACGTGATGTTCGTTTTAAATATTCATGGCGCGGGTTCTATCGCAAACTGGCAACGACATTATTTTCCTGCCATGGATCATAAAGAAAAGTTTCGCATGGTTGTGGCGACATCCACGGCAGAAGGCTCAGGCTCTTTCGGTTCTGGCCCCGGTATTCGCATGTGGATGCCAGACAAAGATGATGCGCATTTACAAAATATTACCACTTTGGTAACGGAAGCATTCGGCAAAGAAAATATTAAATCCTTTTGGTTAGCCGGACATAGTCAAGGCGGTATGACTTCGCAGCGCATTGTTTGTAGCGATTTTTTTGCAGACAAAGTTGACGGCGTTTTAAGTTTATCCGGCGGTCGCGTTGGTGGCGTTGAAATGGTACCTCGCTTCGGCCCGCCACTTGCTGACGGTTCACCTCCGCCAGCAAGACCAGCACGCCCTGTATCAAGTACTTTACCTTCGTGCAGTTACTCTCACATATATACGACTGGCGAACACGAAATTGTTGCTTTACCTGAAACTTCTAGCCTTGCAGAAAAATTTTCTTGTGACGCGCGAGTTAAATCAGAAATTGTTGATACAAAAGCGGGTTGGATTCAGGACTCTAGTCGAACCGGTTATCCGGTTTGGGGAATGGCTGCTCGCCCCGGAACTGCAGAAGAATATAACTACCCAAATTGCGATGACGGTCGCGTGGTTGCCGACGTTGTCCGTATCGACAAAGGCCACACCGAAGGATTGGAACCTTTGGTCACGCAAAGAATTTTGGAACTGATGGCGTCTGCAAAAGGTGGCAAAATTGCAGCTAGCCAATAAAATTATTTTTGATGCTTAAAAAAAGGAGCGCTGAGCGCTCCTTTTTTATTGTCCGTAACAAACCGTTGAATAAAAATTTAATCGTTTTAACTCTGTGAAAGCTTACTGTAAATCCCATCAATTAACGCGCGCACCGCCAATTCGAATTCTGCTTTTGGTTCGTGGGGTTTATCAAACATTAATTTCGCATTGGGAAACTGTGACAACGTTTTTGCGTCGGGCATCGGAAGATCACGAAGAATAATCTCTTCCTCTGCTAAACCGGCAATGGCTTTACCGCTACTTGACGCTGCCAACAAAGCTTTCGATAATTCAAGACCGCTTTGTTGCCAAAGACTTAACCATCTTTCTGATTTTTGTAATATAGCAGGTGTCCATACTTGGTATTCACGCCTTAATCGAGAAACTGCCGGATGAGCCAGTGTAATCTCCCAGCTCCACTCTGACATAGCCCACAAATCTTCCCGCCAATCACCGGTCGTTGGCGGCAAAGCCACTTCTCGCATCACACCATCAACCAACAAGGCGGCCAAGCCCGCCTTATCTTTAACATGATGATAAAGCGCCATCGGAGTAACATTCAGTGCTCTAGCCACTGCACGCATTGTGAATCCCGCAACCCCTTGCTCATCGACAACAGCCATAGCGGCCTTGGCAATAAGTTGTGGATCTAGTTCGCGGGTTTGTTTTTCTTTTTTTGATGCAACCATAAGCACCTTATTGGCTTTTTATCTTGTTCATTATTCAACGATAACACGCACTCTACCAATATTTTGTACCGAGGCATACTCATCGTTCGCATCACCGTCTTTATTTGAAGCAACGCGAATTGCTGGAAAGTAAGTGCCGGGTTCAGAGAAAGAAAAAGAGCTTGTAACGGTTATTTTATTCTTAGCTTTGCCCGTCAAATTTTCATTTCGTGGATATTCACCAGCGCCGTCAAAATCCCATTCCGCTTTGACTATCTGACCCGTTTGCGGCGGTGCTTCGATCTCTGCGCTGAACTTTACTGTTTCACCTACTTTAACTTTAGCGAGTTCACTGCCATTTACCTTCAGTGTTACAACGGGTTGAATGCCTTTACGCTCATCTGCACTATCGGGAATTACGATCTGCCCTCCGTCAACTTGATACTGAGTTCCCATTGGCGGTGCAACATCATTTTCAACCCAATTACTTAAATCACGTAGCGCCTGCTGCAACGCACCCTGGTAACTAATCACCCGCGTCGTTGCAACAGGGCGTGGGTCGCGAGGTTTTGCCAATTGCGTTGTGTGCATGCTGTTGTCGATGTAATAAAGTCGGTAGCGATCATCGAACTCGTCTCCCAATGCGGTTTTAACTCGCGAACGATACCAATCTGCTTGCCACGGAAAAGCAGCTTCATCCATTAATGCGCTTATCACAATCATCTTCCCGTTAAAATTCCCGCTCATTGTCGAACCACCACTTTGCATGCTGGGCAAAGGTCGAGGTCGCTGCGGATATTTAGGCTCGCCATCTTTATCTTTAAACAAATTCCAAATATAAAATTCCGGTGCCTGTACTTGATGACGATGATACGTTTGCGCGGCTAAATAGACTGAATTGTCGATAGCAATTTCATCACCTTCACGAATTTTTGCCATCGCTTGAAAACTACCGACACCAAAACCAATCATGACTAAATCATCGACGACGCCGACAATATATAAAACACTACCCTGCGCTTCACCACTTTTCATTGTAATAGTGGCTCCCTGTAAATCGCCTTTCGGTAAATTCGCAATACGGAAAGCCGCAGGAAACTCCACCCCACTGTTCACCTGGCTAGCCGGCATAGAAAGTGGGAGGCCTAATTTTCTAATCTCATCCGGCATTACCAGCGCCGAAATTTTTGCGTCTTGTTGAATCCTTGCCTTTTTTAAAGACTCGGTCGGATTCGCACCCAAATATCCTGGTTTACTCCAAAAATCTTGGAAGTATGTGGGATCACCTAAACGCAAGCTATCAACCAAAGTGGTAAAAACACCGGTGTACCCAAAGGCGATTTTTTCTACGTTAAACCAAGCCCGAGGTGGAAAACCCATGTAGGTCACTTCTTCGAGCGCTTCCTTTTCTTCATCACTCAAACCCGCGTACATATCGCCGCTACCGCCCGGCTCTATCGCGTCAACTATTTGCGGAAACTTATCTTTTAGCACTCGCATCGCATGTGCTTGAACGGTAAAAACATAGGGAATTGCAACGGGCGAGCCGTGCACAAAGGGAATGCTACCGTCCCAAACGCCGGGATGATTTTCTACGCTACCAAGCGTTTTAAAAGCGCCACCACTACCGCCGTAAACGTAACCGTATGGACGATGCTCCCCATACATTTCAACGGCAATGGTTCGCGAATAAATCGCTACCGCTGCATTAGCATTAGAGTCACCTCCAAACATATTGCGACTACCCTGATTGGATTCGACAAGATAAGCACCGCTGTCTAACGCAAAGCCAACGCCACTGGCCTGATACAAGGCCATTGGCGCGGTGTTTTCATTTCCAGACACAGCTTGAAGGGGCTGAAAAAAACGGCCGTCATATTGTTCTTTGGGGGGAAAATACAATGAGAAACGCAGCTCAGTGTCGGTAAAACCGCCGTGTACATAGCGATGTCTAACTGGAGTATCTCGCCATTCATCGACGTCAATATAAGGCTTGTCGTAAGGCGCCGTTAAGCCTTCAGAAGACTCGGCCGCATTCAGCAAGTTAGTAAAGCCAAGTATCAGAACGATGCAGAAAACTAGCTTAGTTATTAAGTTTCTTGTTTGCCTGGAAGAGCCCGTCTCGATCGCCGAACCCGTATATTCACTCCATTTTTTCATGTAGCTGACCTCATTATTAGATAGTTGTCGCCAATCTCGATCTTCAAGATGAAACCGCTGCAAAGCCCTTGCTACAGCTAGGCTTTCGAATTGCCTACAAAAACGCAACCTTAACTAGACAGCCCAACTATACAGCGTATAGAAGACAGTACAATAATAGCTATACATTGTATAGCTAAAAGTTTAAAGTTTAGCGCTTCGCTCTGTTAATAAAAATAAACTTTCAAGGAGACTACGATGATCTACATACAAAAAATCAAACACTTAGTACAAACCCTATCTATCGTTTTCGTACTGCTGCTAACGGCTGTCGGCGCGAACACTTATGCGGCTGAAGAAGCGAAATACAGCAAAGACGTTTCTATGGCAACAATATTGGATAATGATGAGTTGCGTGCAGTCATGGCTAAATATGTGCCGGACATGATGTCAAACCCAGAAATTGATCAAGCCAGAGTTATTTCTTTAAGTGAACTTGCGGGCTATGTTCCCGACCAGTTAACAGACAAAGTGCTTGACGCGATCGTGGCGGATCTTAACAAACTTGGTAAATAGTTCTCTCAGGTATATAGAGGCTATTTAAAAAGTTCCTCCTGTGCGTAAGTAGTGCACTCTTGATAAGGCGATGTTTAGGCATCGCCTTTTTTTAATTTCTTTCCCGCCGCATTCGAAATACTTACGCCGCAGGAGCCATCAGCTACTTTGACAAGATGAAGTGAAGTGAAGGAAATAGCAAGAATTTGATTTCATTCAAGATGTTTGAAGCCAGCTTGCCATTTTTTCCAAAAAATAATGACTAGCCGCCAATTTTTGGAATCTTTAGGTTTGCAGATTTTAGTTTTTCGATATCAAGAGCACCGTGAATCCAAAAATCGAAAGCTGAATACACACTTTGCTCTCTCGACATGCCTATTTTTTCAAACTTTTTGGGCGACGCTGAAGAAGTCATTAACATAAAATACGTAGACCACGCGAAATCATGATTAACATCTTCGCGGATATATGGCGTTAACTGCTGCTGCATCGCTGCCATTTGTGCATAAAGCGAATCCAAATAGATTTGATGTAGCTTGGGATAATCTGACTTTAAATCAATCCAAAAACTAGCTGAAAATTGCGCGTCATTTTCCACCCAAACATTTATCCAATAACGCAGTACTTCTAGCAAACTCATCCCATAAGATGATATCGGACGATGGGTTCGATTTTCCCAACGAACAATTAATTCGTAAACTAAATCTTCTTTAGTGCGGAAATACTTATATATGGTTTTAGTGCTTGTTCTCAGTTCTCTCGCGATATCATTCATCGCAATGGAACGAATACCCAACACCTTGGCCTTACGTGCGAACACTTCGGTAATTTGCTGAGTAACAAATGTATTATTGGCTTTCGATAACTTTGAGCGGATAGGGCCAGGTCTAGCAAGTGAATCGTTCTTTAAACTAAGCATATATTTCAAACCAGAAAGAATTTAGAGCAGACAAACACTTCAATTAATACGAAATCAGAGATGATACCAAATAAGTATCACCTCTGTTGAAAAGTATTATCCACCGTCATAATCGACGGTCATCAGTTATCAACGTGCAGGGGATGGACGCTGATAAAGCTCTATATTATAGCCATCAGGATCTTTAACAAAATTCGTCCCGTCAACTATCTTGGCAGGCGGATAACCTGCCGCCGCAACACGCTCTGCCATTTTTCTTCCGTCACTGACCACGATAACGATGTTACCGAATTCGGTTGCTCCTGGTTTGACTTCACCTTTGCGGATAACAATCAAGGTATCTTCACGAATATTTCCCGTCATCCCCAAAATGTACTCGATGACTTCTCCTTGCGCAGGAACTCGCGCATCGACCTGTAAACCCAACACCTCGGTATAAAATTTCTTTGAGCGCTCCAAGTCACTAACTCGAATTCCCAAACCGGAAACACGAATTGGCTTTTCCGCATCTGTTAGTTCTGCTAAAGCATTTTCCGCCAACGAAGGCGTTGCGTAACACATCAATAATAAAATTGACGCACTGGTTATAGATAATAATTTACGAATCAAGAGATACTCCTTATGTTTATTTTTATTCACCCAAAATTTCTGCTCGATTAGCTAGTACGTTCACATTTGGACCCGCTTGAACTTTTGCTTTTCTGTCTGGAACGATACCATCAACAACATATGAAAATGAACGAGCGTTGCCTTCATCTTTAGGCGCTTGAGCTTTGTATGACACTACGGATGCCACTTCTTTTTTTGCATCTGGCGTCATCACAAACGCAGGTAGCGCTTCAATTCGCAACGCGAAAGAGATATGTGTTTTTTCGCCCATCGTTCCCGGTGGACTGTAATCAGCATTTCTTTTTAACGCATAATATATGCTCGGCAATTCAACCCAGGTTAGCGATTCAATCACCGGACCGCGAGCGTTTACCCACCCGTCATACACTGGCTTCCAAGGCCGGTACCCGCCCAAATAACCTTTGAGCGATCCATCTTCTTTCATTTCAAGCTGGAGTTGGGCTTGCAACATTTCCAGATCCCGAGTGTAGCCAGGTTCACGAATAACTAATTCACCTGGCTCCTTCGTATAGATCACTCCCTTCTTGGTTCGTGCAGACAATATGCCTTCGTACTTTGCATTTGGTTGAATACGAAAAGTGTAATTACTTGCGATATTGCCGTCGCCGCCTTTCACTAGCGGATCTTGGCTCATGTAAAAACCAACTTTTACATTCTTATCGTTCATCGGATCGGAACCTTGCCCTGAAACGACAATGACGACCGTCCATGAACCATTTCGCATTGAATCGTTAAACTGCAACGCACCGCTCGAAAGACGCTCGGGGGCCCGATACGTTTTCCAGCAACCAAGGGTTTTATAAAAAGTATTGTCTATGCCTTTTTCACCATTTGGGCTGATGAAACCGGTTTTTTTGTTGCCGTCTAAATTTATTCCTTCAGCAATTTTGCCACTGACTTCCGTCAAGCCCGGATCAGGATAGGATTCAGGATCAATATAAACATTTGCTCGGTTTTTACCGCGATACGCCATTTGATTCTGGCCATGAACCGGGCTTCGCGTCGGGTTGGCAGGGTTGCGCAACCACTCCGCTTCTTCTTTTGTGTAACCCGCATTGACCATGACCTCAATCCAATCGATTTCTGGATTAGTACCATTCGGACAATCAGTACCGGGCTCTATCACACCGCTTTCTGCACCGTAATACATTGCCGGCTCATACCATTCAATCACGTAAGAACGAGTCCAATCCGCCGCTGCCAATCCAGGAAAAATAGCAACCAAAGCGAATGACATTTTTAAGATAGTATTTTTCACAACGACCTCCTTCTATGCCATAACTTCGGTAATTGGACGAGAGGTTTTCATCGCGCCTTCTCCAAATTCACCAACAGGTGCGCCAGCAATTTGCATCGCGGTCAACGATAAGCGAGTAACTGATTCACCTTGTTGATGAATATGCTGCCCAGCTTTGTGACCGCCACCAGCACCACCTGCAAGAAACATCGGAATGTTTTCGATAGAGTGAATTTTTGCATAACCTGTATCACTGAACGCCATAATCAAACTGTTATCTAAGAGCGTACCGTCACCTTCTTTAATAGCATCCATTTCAGTTAGGAAATCACCAAAACCTTGCATCACATGACCTGCTAATTTACTGGTTTCCGGCTGATAGCCTAACGCTTTATCGGTTGGCTCATCGTGAGTAATTTGATGATAGATTTTGCTTTCACCGGCGATGTAAGTTTCAGAAGCACCAGCGGTATGCACAAAAGTAAACACCCTACTTTGATTACAGGCGAGACCCATTGCTAGTAATTTCGCCATCGCTTTAGTATTTGCGTTTACAGCGTCAACTGAGGCAGAACGCTTTCCTTCATCAGGAGCACCCGGCACAACACAGGCCTCACATTTTTCTGGACGTTGTAACTGAATCGCTAACTGATTCTCCATGTCGCGAACCGACGTAAAATATTGATCCAATTTAATTTGATCATCCTTTCCAACAGACCTCATTAACTCTTGGCGCTGATCTTTTACCGCCGAAAGCACGCTCTGACGTAAACGAATTGAAGGATCCGGCTGCCAGTTGTCGCTGTTTGGATCTTGAAAACCTTCACCAAATAAACGGTTGTATAAGGCCAATGGTGTGACTTCAGGAGAAGCGAAGGTCGAACCGGTTCGAGTGGAATAACTCACCGGCTGACGAGAAGTAGATGCGTCGATATCGAGTACTTTAAAGCGTGTTGACGTACCAATCGCATCAGCAATTTTTGTATCAAATGACGGCGCATCAAATCTATTCGACGCTGAAGGTGCAACACCAGAAAGAATCGATGCGTGGCCACTCCAGTGCACTAAGTTTGCACGACCATCAGGAATTGCGCGAAAACCAGAAAACACCGAGACCTTATCTTTTAAGGCACGCAAAGGTTCTAGTTCAGGCATTACTTCATAACCAAAGCCAGTAGTCGGCGGTACCCAACGAGTGCCACCTGCCGGTGTATCGGTTAGCCCTAAACCCCAAAAATAAGTTCCGAAACGCGTCGGCAATTTAGTGCCATCGGCAAAAGCACTGCCGTTGCCATTTAAAAACACATCCAAAACTGGAAGACCAACACAAACAGCGCTGCCACCTAACATGCCGCGCAGCAGCGAACGGCGATTAAAACGTGAACGTGAGCTCATGAGTAGTTCCTCTCTAGTTATTGTTGAGCAGCGATAGAAACGGATTCAGCAGCGGATGCTGTTTCTTGCCCTTCTGGCACTACCACTTTAAAAAATTCAGGTGTTGAAACAATTTGTTTCATTAAATCGGGAACGCGATAACCATTTTCCGCGAACGCATCGGTTTGGTCGGCGAGATAATCTTCATCCCAAAAATCTGTTTCACGTCCTACACCGTATGCATAAACATTACGAACTAAACAGGCCGGAATTCTTGGATCTTCGTGTAAAAATTCTCCAAGACCTTTCGCACCAACTAATTTAACGCCGTTTAGATCAGCACTAACATCAATCAATGTTCCGTTTTCGTATTTCCGTAGCTGACCGAGACCATCGAAATGCTCCAAGGCTAAACCCGGTGGATCACTTCGTTGATGACAAGCAGTACAACCAGTATTTTCCATATGATCCAGTAATCGCCCACGAACAGTGCCAGACATACTGTCTTTAACTTTAGAAAAATCGACATCGGCCGGTGGATCAGGAGTGGGTTCACACATAAAAATTTCATGAATTTTTATGCCACGCCGTGTGGGTGAAGATGTACCAGGATGCGCAAACAAAGAAAGGAAGCCGACTTGAGTAAGGATACCAGCACGTCCAGATGAATCTGAAAACTCATACTCCGTCCACTCTTCAGCGGAAGCAAAAGGAACGTTATAAATAGAGGCTAGAGATCTGTTGATAAACGTTTTATTCGAGGTAAATAAATCTCGATAATCACCGCGCTCCTCAATCAACAAGTTGATCGCAGTCTTTAGCATTTGCTCGCGGGCGCTATCGGAAACGGTTTGATTGAATTTAGGATAAATTGCGGGGTCTTTTACTAGATTGGCGAAACCATCGAGCTGTAGCACGTCTGCTAAAAAAGCATTTGCACCGTCTTTAAAATTCGGAGAAGACGCTAGGCGATCAAGTTGTTTATTTAAACCCGCTTCAGTGTGCAAAGCACCACTTTTCGCGGCCTCTAGTAATTCCTTGTCCGGCGTTGTATCCCAAAAAAGAAAAGACATGCGAGCTGCTTTAGTATATCCGTCAAGTCGCAGCTCTTCCGCATTATTGGGATCGGGTTCTGCCATCTCAACCCTAAAAATAAATTCCGGAGCCACTAACAAACTCGTCAACGCCATATTCAAACCAAGATAAAAATCTTTTTCTTGCTTTGCACCAGTAGCGGCAGTGTTGAGACGAGCGTTTGTTTCTCCCTCACTCAATGGGCGGCGAAACAGCAGCTCGCCATAGTGAGTAATGAATTGTTTTGCACAAGCTTCGTCAAATGACTTGGCATTTTTGGGTTCGCAGCTTACAAATTTCTTACGGTTCTCTTCATTGAGAACTTGAGTAGAAACGGCACTTGCTAAGGTGAAATACTGCTCAAAGCCGGAAGACGTCAGCGATAATAATGAGCTCCCTATCGCCAACAAACCACCCTCTCGTTTCTCAGGCTCGAAGCGAGCATTAATTTCAATCTCTGAACTGAAAATATCTTCGATCGTATTCCGGTATTGGGATTCTGTGAGCCTTCGCACAGCGACTTTAACGGTTTCAGCATTAGCCGCAGTTTCTACTGCGTGCGTTGAATAGCTTAAACTAGCTAATCCTAGACCCAGAACTGGAAGACATAAAAGACGCGCCAAATTCTTTTTGTTAAGCACTTAAAAACCTCCGGAATTGCAAATTTTCTTCGCTAGTTATTCTTTATTAACGAACTTCTACCCAGTTAGATAAGCGCCAGACTATTAACTTTTATTTTAATGAAGCCTAGACAGTACGGACTCATTAACGGTTCTTAACCAGGTGTTTTAATCTCGGAAAACAGTTTGTTCATTTATTAAATTTATCTTGCTTGCGTCCCATTTCCGGCAGCCACCTTAGTTATTAGCAACCAAAACGGCTGAGGATAAAACTAGGAAAATATAAAGCTGTTGTTGTTTTCCAGATCGACACGATTGTACAATGCGAAGGCTTAAAGTCAAGATAACAAGTGGCTAGTAGAGTTAAGGTAAAAAATGACTAGAACAAAGGAACCAGTGTTGGCGTTATAGACTCTTAAGGTTATATGAAAGGAGCGCTTCTTTTCACTAACAAATGTAAAAACAGCAAGAACTTGAAAACAGTAATAAATAGTTAAGACTATATTTGTAACAGGATTTATGTAATGAACAATAGAAATCAAACCAAAAACGAAGTGTCATTTTTAAACTCGAACCGTTTTAATCTCAAAATCTTTCTCGCCTTTATCACTTTTACATGCGCGTCGTTCAGCACCCTCAACACACTTGCGCAAGATAATATTATTCCCGATTTAAAATCCGGCCAGCAAATGTATAAAGCCGTATGTAGCGGCTGTCACGATGTATCAATTGCACCGACCTTACGGGGCATCATCAATCGCCCTATCGCTAGCGTTGATTCCTTCAAAGGTTACAGTGACGGCCTAAAAGAGAAACAGGCGATGACTTGGACTAAGGAAAACTTAAATACATTTCTTATCGACCCATTAAAATTCGCGCCGGGAACCTTAATGATTCAAGTTATTCCAGAAGCACAAAAACGCGCAGACATTATTGCTTTCTTGGAAAAACTCCCTCCGCCACGTAAATAAGTGCCTCTAAACAAAAAGGGCTGAATTAACTCCGATATTAATTCAGCCCGCGTTTTTGAAAAGCAATTTTTTAAAACAGATTAAGCCAACTACTGTGAAATTTTATTCCGTTCTTCTCGCTCGTCTGCAATTTTTTCCACCCTGGTTAGAAGTTCATTCAGCCAAATGCCTTGCTCTATCGACCAAAACTTCTCATGCAAAATCTCGGGGGAGGTCACTCGGTAGATTTTAAAGCCGCAACAAAAGCTTCCATCCATTTTTCAACATAGCGTTTATTCTTTTGCTCGTAGCCATTTCTAGACTTCCCATCTATATAGGAGTAGCTGGGGGTTTCAAGATTGATCGCATAAAACAACGCCTCTTCTGGAGATGTTAAAAAATATTCTAGATACACTTGCTCTGCTGGTTGATCTAAATATAAACCGTTCCGTGAACTATATTTTTTTGAGGATTTTAAAGAGGTGTGAGCACCGCCTCCAAAACCCAAACCAAATACATTAACGGAAATCGTATAGCTTCCTGGTTGTGGTTTTTCTAGCAAACTAAATCCTGCTTTATTCAATTCCGATTTTAATGAGTCCTTTATTAAATCAGCCCAAATAGTTGTCGCTTTATTTTGTTCATCTTGAGACCAAAAGGAAAAATCTACTGTTTTATAATATTCATCTAAAGATACCTCGACCCGGTCAATATAGATCTGATTTAAATTAATTTCAGAGAACTTAGAACTAATGAATACCTTGTCGATATTCAATACATTTGGAACCTCAATCATTCCCTGTTCCGTAACCAATGTGTTCACCGGTAATTGCACTAATTTCGCGCAAGCAGTAAACAGCGTAATACAAACAAGTCCAACAATGTAATTTCTCATATTAAGCACCAGTCATTTTATTTTGCGAGTGTAAAAACGTTAAAATTGAATTTTAAATCCCACTGAAGGGAAAAACGGCAAGCCTTCGAATTGCCTAACGGGTACATTATTTCCGTAGCCAGATGGTGGCGAACTTAAGGTATCTTCGCCATTCGGCGCAAATTCGTAGCCTTGCACATTTTCTGAAAAGTACGCGTTTAATACATCAACATAAAAACTAAACATTCCGAAGCCGGTTTCTTTCGTGTATTCAACGCGCAAGTCTAAACGATGATAAAAAGGCAGGCGTTCGCTATTGAGTTCACCGTAGACAGGAATCGTCACGCCGGGATTGGTCACGCTAGCTTGCGTGTCGACGATCGGGGTATACAAGGCGCCGCTTTGCAAAGACCATTTGGCGCCTAACATCCATCCTCTTCCCAAATCGTAATTCGCGACAAGGTTAATAATGATGGGCTTATCAAATTCATAATCACGTGTAACACCGTTGCGATCATTACGACGTGTAGTTTCTGCAACACTAACGGCAACCCAACCATAAAGTTTATCGGTTAATTCTTTATTTAATAGAAACTCAAAACCGGTGGCTTCACCACTTAAGTCATTCGCGTAACGATTAGCGAAATCAGCATCCACACCGGGAGTTAAACCTAAGGGTAAATTACTCATCTCTTTGTGATAAAGGTCAATTTGCCAAGACCAACCGTCACCAAACCTGTTTTTAATCCCGATAACACTGTGAGTTGATTCTTCATATTCTAAACTTGGGTTTCCGGTCGCGGGAGAAATAAATTCCGGCTCAGAAATTTGTGAATATGTCCCGTAAGCCAAATAAAAATTCCAATCATCATTTAAAGTAAAGTCCGCCCGAAAACGCGGATCCAATTGCTTATCATCAAGGAAATCATCACTTAACTGATGCAAACCAAAGCGCATTGAAAACCAGTCACTCGGTTGCCAACGATCTTCTAAGTAAAGCGTGGTGGCCTTAACCTGAAAATTATCATCGAATTGCACCAACGGTGCATCAGTGGTGAGGCAGTTCGTATCGAAATCAGAACAAATTGGAATTTTTGCGTTAATTACTAAGTCGAAATCGATGTCCTCGACATACACGCCAGTAGTTATTTGATGCTGAGATGCAACGTCAATTAAAAAACGACCGTGTGCGATATCTCGAATAGTGGAAATATCAAAAAATTGCCCGGTACCATAAACGTATTCGTCGCTTTCATCTAAACGGGATAACACTAAACTGCTGCTCATTTTCCCGGATGCCGATTGCCAATCCCAAAGTAAACCTTGGCTGTCGAAACGAGTATCTAAACTTGCTGGACCAGAAAGATCAGGATCGGTTAGTGCAGTATTTGAAGTTTGACCAAAGGTGAGCTTGGCCTTATCGCCCGCACCCGCCGCCAAAAAACTTAAACGCTGTTGTGTGGTGAGATCCCAGGTTGCTTTTACTTGATAGTCATCGGCAACGGGAAGACTGTTAACAACAACGCCCTCTTCTTCATCGTCGAGATCTTCTTCATTAATAAACTGATCAATTAAACTTCGTCGGTAAGACGCATAAATAGCGCTGTCTTCGGTAATCGCGGTTTCAATCATCGCGCCCGAACTCAAAAAGCTAGCGTCGAGTGTTGTAGTAAATCGCTGCTGCTTTGGATCACGAAGTCTGACATCAACTATTGCGCCGGTCGCATTGCCAAATTCACTAGAAAAAGCAGCAGGATATAAATCGAAACTATGAATAAGGTTGTGATTGAAAATACTATTTCCAAATAAATGGAACACGTAGCGCGCAGGCATTAAATCAATAAGATAGCCATTATCCGCCGGAGACGAACCGCGCACCGCCGGCTCGCTACTGTAATCACTGGCGAAAGTTACGCCGGGCAAGGACAATATTGCCGCCAGTGGATCAAGCCCAGCGCCGGCTACGTTCATCAATAGTTCTGTATCGGGGCGAATATCTGTTTTTGCAGGAAGGGGTTGGCCAACGACGAGAACTTCTTCTATATCCTCTGCTGGTCGCGTCTCCGCTTGCCTGGAAACCGGAGATGGATTGGCCGTTTCTGATTGAGAGTAACTCGATTGAGGGTAGGTAAATAATAAAGTGAAAGGTACTACTATCAGTAGCGGAGTCGGGGCCGCCGAGAACAAGCGAGTCATTATGAAGGTCCTTAGTCATTGAATTCGCAAATCTAAAGGCCGTAGTGTAGCACTGGTTTTAGATTGGATCTCCGACCCCGACTTCTAAATTAGGTTATTTTGTAGCCTTATTGCACAGATACCCTCCGAACAAACCCTCTACATCTATCAAACAATATGCGTCGCCTGACCCGCCACAATATACCAGGTGACAAATAAAGCATTTACCAGCGCACCAAGGTATGACCTTCCAGTGATTCGAAAACAGTATGTCGTGATGCACGCGATTACGATGAGCAAGGGTACAAACTGAATGGCAACAATGGTCAACAATGATTGATTAATAAGTAAGGTG
Organism: Aurantivibrio infirmus; assembly: GCF_054767315.1. Lineage (NCBI taxonomy): Bacteria > Pseudomonadati > Pseudomonadota > Gammaproteobacteria > Cellvibrionales > Cellvibrionaceae > Aurantivibrio > Aurantivibrio infirmus. The sequence goes on along the minus strand of NZ_BAAFSK010000005.1, from coordinate 394,803 downwards.
CCGGTTTGAAATAGAGAAGCATATTGAATCAATAACAATACAATGAACCCGCCAGAAGCAATAAGCGCATTCACGCAAAATTGTGCAGCGAGATTTTGTTCTTTGGCTTGCCAAAAGGCACTACGCAAGGGGCCCATCAGATTCGCCGAAAATGTGAGAAAAAACACAACGAATATCGGCAAATAACAGAAGAATATTTTCCACTGTGGCCAAGACATTGGCTTTAAAGCGACGACCCAAAATCGAAAATCGCTATTGAAGATTGATTGCACGCCGGAAGCGAGAATCGACAATACAAGCATAATCACAGTAGCCAAAATGATGGTGCTGAATATTTCTTTAAGGCTTATAGTTAAACCATAACTTTCGAATCCACTCCCTCTGACTTTTGCACTACTCCAATGTCGAACTGACAACAATGCAAGCGTTATCAATCCATTTAAAACCGCCCACCCAGCAATCGCCGTCGTAATATTTTGTGGCCAGAACCAACTACCGGGGATTGCTGACGCCGTCCAATCGTAAAATACGAAAAAGCTCGCCGCCGGAATCGTCGTTGTTAACAAAGCGCCCATCCACCAGAATACGCCGCTGTCTCGATGGTTCACAGGCGATTGTTTTTTTAACGAAGCAAAAAAAGGCATATGCAAAAGCAACTGGCAAAGTGGGAAAATAAATAAAATAATCCCAATAAGCGCAATCAACGTTCCCAACTCTTTCCATAAAAATATGTGGTCATCCGGCGCTATCTCGCTTGGTTGATTCAAGCTTAATTGTAACCACGAGACGGCGTTAAGAATTGCTTCCGGAGAAATATGGTCGCCAGGGTGTGTCGTCGCAGGCTGATAAAGTATTCGTCCTGTGCCCTGCTCAATGTCACCATATAACTTTCCGACTTCTACGGGAGAATCGGTGCCGAAAAGTTCCATTAGTATTGGCGAGCTTGCAAGGTCTTGCGGTTTTGATCCGCGCCACATCATTTCGGAAAATTCATCATAGAGGCTAAACACAATGGCGATATTTTTTGGATCATTCGCGCTGCCAGTAAAATTACCAAAGGCCAATGACGTTGTCGAAGAACCCTCCATCACTATTGCGTGATACTGATCAGGCATCTGCTGAGTCGCTGCGCGACTTGCCCAGCCCCCCATCGAATGACCCTCTAAACCAATTCGATTGGTGTCAACAAATGGCAGGCTGCGTAAATATGTCAAACCGTCCGTTGCGCCGAAGGCGTTCGCAAATGCCGGAGGATCAGTATAGCCATGACCACTTTGATCAATAGCGAGAACAACGAAACCACGTCGAGCCAATTCAATCGCAAAACCCGATTGAGTTTCACGGGAATTTATATAGCCATGAATCGCCAATACGCCCGGCGCTTTATTCTCAGCGCTTGCCGTATCTGGCTTGTAAAGAAGCGCACTCATAGTGCCGCCGGAAGCCGTTGGGAACCGCAGATCTGAGATCGTAACTTTGCCTCCGGCCGTGCTAATCGTTTTTGATAACGCGCTACCAAAGAGAACCAAAACGAGCGAGATCACTAAAAACAAAACAGGTTTTTTCAACATAATTATTTTTCTTTTTGTTGGCGAGCCTGGCATCGAAAATTTGCTGCCTACTCGGGGTTAATTCAAATTGATAAATGTAGATATGTTACTTCTGAACTACTCGGGTCACAAAATACCTGAGCGACTATCAAACCAACCGATCGACGGAGTTTAATTCACGCAAATAGGCCCCTCCTCAACAAACTCCCCACATTTGAGAAATACGAAGGCAGGTACTTAAAACTAGAAAATAGCAAAAATCGCTGTACACTATGCCATCCGATGTTATTTAGAGAGTCCAATGTCAAAACGTATCAGTCGCCTCGACGAGATTGCCCGTCTAGTCCGACAAGAAGGTTTCGCCAGTATCGAAGAGCTCGCTGGCAACTTTCAAGTCACTCCCCAAACTATTCGCCGAGATATTAATAGCCTCTGTGAAGACGGGATCCTGAGGCGATATCACGGTGGCGCTGGTTTGGCGACAAGCAACAGCAATGTTGATTACAAAGATCGACAGACCCTCTATTCAAACGAAAAAAATAGTATTGCTCAACTCGTTGCAGACTTTATTCCAAACGACGCTTCTCTGTTCATTAATATCGGTACGACAACTGAAGAAGTCGCAAAACATTTACTCGATCACAAAAACCTTCGCGTCGTCACCAACAATCTCAATGTCGCTAATTTGCTTAGCAGCAATGAAACATTCGAAGTTATCATTGCTGGCGGCTCGGTGCGCCCCTGGGATAAAGGTATAACCGGTGAAGCAACTATAGACCTAATCAAACAATTTAGAGTTGACTACGGCATTATTGGGATCTCGGCAATCGACAGTGACGGTGCATTATTAGATTTCGATTATCACGAAGTTCGCGTCGCCCAAGCTATTATTGAGAATTCTCGTAATACGTTATTAGTCGCCGATCATAGTAAAATTGGTCGCAAAGCAATGGTGAGGCTCGGTCACCTTTCCCAAGTTGAAATGTGGTTTACCGATCAAGAACCCAGCGACGAGTTAATGAGCATTGCCAAAAGAGAAAATGTAGAAATTTATTTTCCTGCGAAAGTTTCCCACATTAACTCCGTTTCTTAGTTGTCTTTACCTACGCTCCCACAGCATGAACAACAGGGCCCTCAAATCCGAGAATAAGCTGTCGATATTCCTGTACTTTCATATCAGCTTTGGATTCACCAAATAAAATTGCCGCTATATGTAAAAGTGCAGGATGGTTAATTAATTCCTTCATCGGCAGCAGCTGTGCTATTTTCGTTCTTCGCCGTAAAAAATCGTCTAGCGTGATAATCATTTCTTGCTTTGCCATCAGCATTACTTCTGCAACACATATATCCATACCGGGAATTATTGGGTCGGTAGTTGTTGGATTTTGTTCTGCGATAATCAATATTTCATTTGCTTGCTCGCCATATAAACGCCACCAACGCTCCACCTGAGCAGGCTTAACTTCCGTCTTTGACCTAGATAAAGCAACGCTTAACTCACAACCGAAACCATGAGTCGCGGCACGATACAAAAAGTTCTTTTTATCTTGTTCAGCGGCTTCGCCGTACCATTTTTTCCTTTGACTGTTTGGCAGAATATCGAAGCGTTCACATTCGTCAATTAAAGTGTTGCCGATATTAATACAATCAGTAATCTTGCCACCAAAAATACTAATGAATTTATCGTCAGTATTTTTGTGGATCCGATGTTTACGCGATAAATTTATCCAATCGGCCGTTTCATGCTTTCTTCGCTCAACAACTAAAGGACGCACTCCACAGCGTTCGGCAATAATATTTGCCCGCGTTAAAGGCTCTTTTAACCTTAATAACTTGTTAACGTTTCTCAGAATAAAATCTCGATCATCATCGCAAACTTCAACCTCTGGATCTTCAACTTGCGTGTCGGTTGTACCAATACAAGTGTAACTGCCCATAGGAATAACAAAAAAAAGACGTCCATCGCTAGCAAAAAATGCCAAGACTCGCTCATGTTCCGTTAGCTGAGGAACGATCAGGTGTACGCCTTTGGAAAATACATGACGATAAGGAGTGTGTTGCGCAATGCCTTGATTGTATTCATCAACGAAGGCGCCGCAAGCATTGATCAAAACTTTCGATTTTAAATTAATCCGTCTGCCACTGAGCTCGTCCCGCAATTCTGTAACCCAATGCCAGCCACCACCGGGACGACGTTCTGAACCCAAGGCTTCGACATAGTTTGCGACTGCAGCACCACTCCCCATGGCAGCCTGGATAAAACCAAAAACAAAACGCGAATCATTTTCAGGCAAATAACAATCTGAGTACTCCACACCTCCAGCCAGCTCATCAATATTGATTACGGATTCTTGAGACTGCATATCGCTGCGTGTTAACAATCTTGGTGCCTTAGTGCGAAAATTACCGATAATCCAATAAAACAAAGCTCCTAAGTAAACACACCAGCTAGGCCAGCGAAAGTTTTTATTTATGGCCGTTAAAAATCGAACCTCTTTCACTTGTGAAGGGTATTCATCCATCAATAGGTTGCGGCTCTTACACAACTTACGTACTAAAAGTAATTCGCCGCTTTCTAAATATTTAATTCCACCCCACGCCAAGTTAGATGAGTTTGAACTAGAAAAGCTGGCGAAATCAGATTTTTCTACCAGCGCAACCTTCGCCCCTTGTTTAGATAGGGCTGCTGCTGCAACCGCACCATTAATACCTCCCCCCAAGATAAGAACATCGAATTCCTCTTCGGCAAAGCGTTGCAAACTAGACTGTCTTTGATTCATGAAAAACGATCACTAACTATATTGATAACAGAGAGGGTTTAGAAGCGCGAAATTATAGTTCACTTTCGAACTTTATTGGATCAGTATTTAGTTTTATTTTCTTATTCGAATGTTTGTACAACATACTATTGATCCAAGCTAAGCCCACGGGGAAGCCCAAAGGAGCATAACTTATTGTATTTGTTAGCTATTTATACATTTTGTGACACACAAACAATTATAAACCCTTACATCGCCAAGCTAACACCATGTACTCACTCAAACCAAAGTGCTAGCTAGTCGGTGAAAAACTTTCGGGGTGACAAGAATAGATAGCTAAAAATACGAACACTAAAATGCGTAACACCCAGAAAAAAAAGGGTATTTTTGTCTTTTCTACGAAAAACAGCGCGCCCGTTCACCTTTATCTAGCGACGCCCAACAATCGGTCTTTCTATTTCTAATAGCAACATTTATTAGAAATCATGTTCTATTTTTTTAAATAATGCAGTATTGTGTTCGTTTTCGAAACGATAATAATAAATAAGTAACATTTTAAGCCTGAGCGTCTTCCCAGTAACAATAATTAAAACCTAGGGGTGTCAAATGAATTCCAAGTTTATTCTAAAATCCTCAATTCCCTGTTTCCTAATCCCGACATTGTTGGCGGTCTCTAGCGCAAATGCCCAGCAAACGCGCGAGATAGAAGAGATCATGGTGACAGCGACTAAGCGAGTACAAAGTCTGCAAGATATCTCTGTCGCGGTGAGCGTTATCGATGGCCAGATGGTAGAGAATGCGCAAATGGATAATGGTACTGATATTGCCCGCCTGTCTCCCAACGTTAACGTGTCGTATTTTGGCTTACCTGACCAGCCCAAATATTCCTTACGGGGCGCGGCCACAACAGACTTTGCTTTAAACACTTCTTCAGCAACAGGCACTATTGTTGATGAAGTTAACTTGGCCGCCTCTTATTTCGGCGGCCCACTGCTATTCGATATCGAACGTATTGAAGCCCTCCGGGGTCCGCAGGGAACACTATTCGGAAAAAACACAACGGGTGGCGCCCTGCACTTTATAACTCGTAAACCCAGCTTTGAAACCGGCGGCTATATCAAAGCCTCTCTCGGTGAATATGGCTACGGCCACGTTGATGGCGCAGTCGAAACACCCCTTGTTGGCGACCAGCTTGCAGCCCGTCTCGCATTTAGCTATTCAAACAGTGATGGGTTTTGGGAAAACGAAAACCCCAATGGTTCAGACTTAGGAGATATCGACAACCGGGCCGCTCGACTTTCATTCCTCTATCAAAATGAAGGCTTCGATGCGACATTGCGATTAATCTCGTCGCGAAGCAGTCCAAAAGCAGCAGGCGTAATTGCCGTCGGCAGCGGCCCAGGTAACACCAATGCTATAGGGGTTAACCCTCGAGTCTCTTCTATCACCGGAAGCTCTTACGATCTTCACGAAGGTTTCTGGGATCGATCTGGAGATATCGAAGTTAAAACTGATGGTGCTTACCTAACCATGAATTTTGATTTAGGAGACCTGACCTTAAGCTCGGTAACATCGAAAATCTCTGGCTCATTTTTAAATCTCGTCGATGCTGACGGCAGCATGAATAATTTGCTTCATATCGATTTTTACGCGGAGTCTGACGAAGTTCAACAAGACTTAAGGATTACATCGAACTACGATTCTGGATTTAATTTTATCGCTGGGATTTATTATTTCGACGAACAGTCGGAAATCCCTACGACAACTCGTTTATTCGAGGAATTTATTCGCGACCCTAGTTTTGACCCAATGATAGATCCCTTTGCCAATACCCCGAGTTACGTTGAAACTGATTATGATCAGCGTCGAACTTCCTACGCTGCTTATTTTAATGGCAACCTAGACCTAAGTGATTCGCTAGTTTTGAACGCTGGAATTCGTTGGACTCAAGACGAAGGCGATCTGAATAATTTCACCTCAACCGGTACGTTTTTGTTGCCAGCAAGCATGGTCATGGTGCCATTTATTGTCGACAATCCTGCCAACGATTTAGACTATTCCGATTCTGACTTTACTGGAAAGATTGGTTTAGATCTTAAATTAGATCGAGGGTCATTGTTGTATGGACATTATTCTCGCGGCTATCGCAGCAGCGCGTTTGATGGTAGCGCCTTGTTCTCTACCAACCAACTAAGCACCGCAGCGCCGGAAACAATCGATACGATTGAATTTGGTTACAAAACACAATTTGCAGACAATCGTGTTCGAGTAAACTCGGCTGTGTTTTTCTCGAATTACAATGATTTGCAATTTCTCAACGTGATCAGCGCAACCGAGTCACAACTGGTCAACGAAGATGCAGAAATGTATGGCCTAGAAGTAGAGGCTATGGTCTTAGCAAGCGAAAATTTACAGTTGAGTTTAGGTTTGGGTTACTTACAAGGTGAATACAAAGACGCCGTACTTAACGGCGTTGATATCAGCGGTAATGATTTGGTTGAAGCCCCCGACATTAATTTTCATCTTGCTGTCGATTACAATATCGAGATTGGGAGCAGCTTGCTGACTTTACATGCGGACACTAATTTTGTGGACGAGCAGTATTTTGATGCTTTCAATTCCGAAGACGTTGCAACCGATAGTTTTTGGAATGCGAATGGAAAAATAATTTTCATTCCAGGTGATGGAAAATTCCAATTTTCAATATGGGGTAAGAACCTGACTAACAACGACGAATATGTTGGGCGAATTCGAGCAGGCGCCGTAAATTCCGTGTTTGGCATTGCTCCTCAACCACGCCGGTTCGGTATTGACGCAACATTTAATTTCTAGGGTTCAGAATAGACTTCTCAGAAATAGAAAATATTCAGCCACCAAGATAATTGGCGGCTGAATATCAATGATTTGTAAAGTGTAAAAATTTTAGAAAAGTGGAGCCGTCGATAAAAGTATTTGTTCAGGAAAGATTATTCGGCTATTTTATTCCTCGGTTCGCTCAAGAACTTGGCGAGACTGCTGATCAGCAGCTTCAGAAAACTGTTTTAATAGCTTCTCTAGTTTACTAATATCAATTGGCTTGCTCAAATATTCGTCCATACCTGCCTCAAAACACTCATCAACTTGAGTCTGCACGGCGTGAGCAGTCAGTGCAACAATACGGATAGGCGGTTTTTCTTTTTTTTGCTCCCATTCGCGAATATGTTTTGTTGCCGAAATCCCATCCATAACCGGCATATCGCAATCCATCAACACCAAATCAAAATGACCTGTTCCTTCTTGAACCGCTCTCAATGCTTTCTCACCGTCTTCAACGAGCGTTACTGATTGATCTAAACGCTTGAGAATACCGTCAATAACCATTTGATTTACTGAGTTGTCTTCCGCCACCAATATGGAAAGTTTTGCCAAACTCTTACTTTCATCCGAGCTAACGATCATGTCACCGTCTTGAGCTTCATCTTTGGACAGCAATTCTTTGTAGGCTTGTTTTAACTCAGCGGGAAGCGTTGGTTTTTCTTTGATTCGCTTTATGCCCGCCGCTGACAAAGTATGTGGTGCAGGGAAATTGGTTGCAGAAGTTAATAGTAAGCGAGGGATATTTTTGAAACGCGGATCTTGTTGAATTCTGCGACTGGTCTCCAACCCATCCATTTTTGGCATCACTAAGTCCAAGCTAATTAAATCAAAGTGATTACCTTTTTCGAATTCTCTTTCGAGAACCTCTAGCCCTTCCTCACCATCGCGAGCAACATAACTATCCATTCCCCAAGTGCGCGCTTGGCTTTGCAGTAATTCCGCGAAAGTATAATTGTCTTCAACAATTAGCAGCTTGTAGCCGCTAAGATCTATGTCACTGGCATCTAAAGAGCGTTGTACAAAGTCACTCTTCGGCAGTTTTGCGGTGATCCAAAAAGTTGAACCTTTGCCCTCTTCACTTTCTACGCCAATATCACCGGCCATCAAATAAGCCAATTGTTTACTTATAGAAAGACCCAAACCGGTTCCACCATGTATGCGTGCAGTTGACGTACTGGCCTGTGAAAAAGCTTTGAATAATTTTTGTTGGTTCGCTTTACTAATACCTTCACCAGAATCAATCACGGCGATACGAACCATATCTTCTTGACCCGCAACGAGATCTATTCGCAAAACTATTTGACCTTTCTCGGTAAACTTTATCGCGTTACTGATAAAATTGAGGATCACTTGTTTTACGCGATTAGGGTCTCCCAACACAAAAGACGGCATATCTAAATCAAGGTCAGCAATCAACTCGATATTTTTTTCAGCTGCCTTTACTTTGAATATATCGAGACTATCTACCGCTAGGCGCTGCAAACTAAAAGGAATTTTTTCTAGCTCCATCTTCCCGGAAGAAAATTTTGAGTAGTCGAGAATGTCATTAATTATTGTCAGTAGTGATGTGCCAGAGGATCGTATAATGTTGGTGTAATAAATATTCGTTTTATCTTTTAGTCGATCAGACAATAGTTCTGCCATACCTAACACCCCACTGAGTGGGGTGCGAATTTCATGGCTCATACGAGCAAGAAACTCGCTTTTAGCTTTATTATCAGCTTCCGCTTCCATCGTCGATTGTCGCATCGTTCGAATCCGATGCGCTAAGGCGAGAGCCAATAAAAGAACTTGTGCATCATAGCTAACGATCATTACCCAATAAGGTTCGCCTGGGAGAAAAACCGGACCGCGGCTAAGGCCAGACAAAAAATTTACGATAGATAGGCTATAAATGGTCCAAGCTATTAAATAGTATCTGCCGTGAACCACACCATTTCGCATCGCGAAATATCCAGCATAAATAAAACTTGCATACGCAGCGAGAGAGGTCAAAGACAATAGAAGAATGTTTGTTTCTGGAAACAGAATTCGAATAATCACCAAGGCGACCATAAATCCGAATAAGCCATAAAAAAAGCGGGTGAAATTTTTGGAAATTCTTGGTAGCTCCAAAAATTGAAGTGTAAACGTTATCCCGACAAGAACGGGCATATAAATAAATACGGGCCCGAGATAAACCTCCACCCAAGGATACTCAGGCCAAAGATACTTAAAGCTCAAACCTCTATACACCAGCATCCACATGCCACTGGAGACGAGGTAAAGTGAGTACATAAAATATGATTTGTCCAAGGTGGCGGCTGCCAACACCAAATGGTAAAACATCATGATCGCCAGTACGCCAAATGCAAATCCTAAGGCTGAAGCTTCGAATATTTCACTTTCAGTGAGCAATATTTCAGTCGTCAGGTTTGGATAGAAAAACGGATTGGCAGCTTTTTCGATTGTAAATATCAGGGTAAGGTTGGCATTCGCTGGAAGTTGCAGAGGAAAATGAATAAATCGGTGTGGGTGTGGCCGCTCTGAAAAAGTTTCTTTGCTGGACAAGATTGTCTCTTGGATTAACTGCCCATCCGCAAGTAGATACAAAGTTATGTCGCCACCAAAACCGCTATCTAAACCAAATAGCCATTCATCGTTCGGGTCAAGTTGGCCAGTACTAAAATCTGCCCTTACCCACAAAGGCGATCCACCAAATTCATCGATATTTAAAAATTCGCCTGGATTTAGCTGCCCCGACTCAATATCTTGTTCAGCAACCGCTCGCCAATCGAGCTTATCGCCCTTAAAGACATACGCTGAGTAACTAAGGTCGATTTTCTCCGCCGCTTCTACATGAATGGTCCTTCCAGGAACTCCTAGCTCTGTATCATCTGCACTGGACGCGCCCCAGGGGATCAGCAGGGTAAATAGTAGGCAGATCGCCGTCTTGAACCAAGGCGAAATTTTGACGCTATCGCCCCTAAAAGACCGCAAGCCGGAAAAGGAATCACTCATTAATTACTGCTCTCAAATGCTCATTATCTAATAAGCTTAGCAGAAATATGGAAATCCTCCGGCGTGCCCGCAGTAGGTGGCCCCCTACTGTTTGGCTCACAATAGAGCGGTCTTTCTAGATGAATAATTGGTCAGCAGCTAAATCGGGGAACTTGAATTGGCTTGAATTTACATATGCCTCGCACAGAGATCTGCTTTTTAAAAAAGGCTAAGCAAGGTCATATATGGTACTGAACTTTATTTTTCTGGGTCTCGTTCAATTGGTATCACGACAAGAAGCGGTATCTGCTACGTGAGCAAAATCTCTGAGGGCTGAAGAGGCATCTTCGTATCCTGAATTTTGAGACTTTTTCATCATGCAATGTAATTCCTCTATCGAATAAGCGGGATCGCCGGTATTCTTGCTAAGCATTGCCAAAAAATAATGAGCCTCTCCTGTTGTATCTTTCTTTAAAAGCGATTTATAGATAGATTTAGCGGCGTCTATATCTCTCGCTGAAACAGGAAGAGCTCCCTGCCATTTAGTTTTCGCAAACCCCAAAGACGCTTGATAATCTTTTGCTCGGTACCCCGCTTCGCATACTGCTACCGAATACAAAACCACTCTCTTCTCTACTGCTTTCATGCATAAGTTTCTATCAATCTTTCCAAAAGGCCTATCTTCATAGTATTGGTGAATTTCATTCACTATGTTATTTACACCAGCCATAATCAATTTATCTTTAAGCCCATTGGTAATCACATTTATTGATTTCAAATCATTTTCAGCAAGTTCCAACTGACTGAATTCTTCTTCTAGTTTTTCTAAGTCATAAGTAGCAAGGACAGTTTCAAATGCATTACCCGGATTATCTCCTCCTTCGGCAGTATGTTTTATTGCTTCCATTACTATTTCACCAAGAGTCGATGACATTAGTAACTCAATCAACTTCGCCTGCTCTAAAGTAATCTCCTCTGCTGTTATGTCGTATGCAAGCTCAATAACGGTATCAAAGTTAAAAAGTACATCTGGCCGTAATTCCTTCGGGAACGTAGCATCTCTCTCGACAATAGGTAAGCTTGCTTTCATCATCTCCTCAATTTTTGGTCTTAATACTTCAAACAAAGGAGCTAAAAAACCTTTAACGATGTCACGTTTTTCGTCGGCGTGAACAGGATTAATGATTAACAGTAGGCATAAAAAAAATATTTTTTTGTTCAACATAACAATCACCCAATTACTTTTATTTTAATTTCTCAACTAGACAATATTGACCCGAATAACTATTAGATTCCCGTTATCCAATACCTTAGCGTATTGGTTTGTTATTGTTCTTTTCAGCTGGGATTATTACTCAAAAATCATTGGTCTACACGCAGTATTTTGATGAGTTCACCCACCTCACAACACCAGATTATGGTACATTGTCGAACAAGAGTGCTTCCCACAATAACTGCAAATAACTCAGGGGTCATCATGCGAACTTTCCTTTCCCACACCACAGTAAAGCAAATACAGCTCATCAGTTTCTTGCGGCCATTAACAGTGGCCGCGGCCTTAATGGCTAGCTTAATTCTCACCGCTTGTGGGCAATCTGCCCCCACTGAAGAAAGCCCGAGCGCTGAATCAGAGTCAGCAAATACGCCTGCGGGCTCGGCAGTGGAATCTTCAGAAAACGACCTCATCGCCTCGACTGAATACGGAAAAGTGCGTGGTTTCGTCGATAACGGCGTTACGGTATTTAAAGGTATTCGCTATGGAGCGGATACCGCAACGACTCGTTTTCAAGCACCTAAAACGCCCGAGCCCTGGGACGGCGTTATGGATGCACTCAACTATGGGAATTCAACGCGTCAAATTCCGACCGGAAGTGGCGGCGGTTTGTTTACATCTTGGAAGCCTGATCCTACCCCGGCATTAAGTGAAGATTCATTATTTCTGAACGTCTGGACCCCAGCATTGCGTGATGGTAAAGATCGCCCGGTCATGGTTTGGTTTCATGGTGGTGGCTTTACGAGTGGCTCAGGTTCAAGTCTTGCTTACGATGGCGTCCGCTTAGCAAATCGAGGGGACGTAGTTGTCGTTACCGTTAACCACCGACTGAATTATTTCGGCTATTTAAACCTTGCCGAATACGGAGAGCAATTCGCTGACTCTGGTGCCGCTGGTATGTTGGACTTAGTTGCGTCATTGGAGTGGGTACGAGACAACATTAAAGAGTTTGGCGGCAATCCAGATAACGTTCTTATCTTTGGCGAATCCGGCGGCGGCATGAAGGTAAGTACTTTATTAGCCATGGACAATGCAAAAGGCTTGTTCCATCGTGCAGTTATTCAAAGCGGGCCTGCTATTACATTGGCGGATCCAGTCGATTCAGCTAATGCAGCAAAGCTTGTCGTCGACGCTTTGGGTTTAACAGAAGAAACCATTGATCAGGTTCTTACGATGCCACCAGAAAGAATTGAAGAAGCCGCTAGAAAAGTTGCTTCTGAAAATCGAATTGCAATCGCAAGCAACCCAACTGTCGACGGTAAAAATATCCCTCGCCATCCTTTCGAAGACGGCGCTCCTCCGCAGTCAGCTGACATTCCGGTTTTAATCGGTACAACTAGAACTGAGATGTCATTACTTGCTGGCTCACGTAACCCAAGCTTATTTGAAATCACCTGGGAAACCTTACCCGATGCGATTTCAAATCTTGCCCCCGGCATTAATGCCAGTGACGTTATAGATATTTATCGCGAGAACAATCCTGATATTGGCGCAGTAGAATTATATTTTACGGCGGCAACGGATCGCGGGTTTTTAAATCGTTCAGTAGAATTGGCAGAAAAGAAAGTCGTGCAAGGTGGTGCACCCTTGTATTTCTACTTATTAAATTGGGACACGCCAGTTGAAAACGGAAAATGGTTTTCGCCGCACGCACTGGAAATTGGCATGGTCTTCGACAATGTTGAAAAATCAGCGTCAATGTCTGGCACTAGTCCAGAAGCACAACGCATCGCGGATTTAATGAGTGAAGCTTGGTTGGCTTTTGCAAAAACCGGTAATCCAAATCATGAGGGTTTACCCGATTGGCCAAAGTATAACAACCAATCACTTCCGGTCATGGTATTTGATCTTGAACCCGAAGTTGTAAGCGACCCTCATGGTGAACAGCGAAGAGTATTTTTAGGTGGCGAAGGTTAAAACTAAACAAGTTCTGATAGCAAGATAAAGGCGTCCTCGGGCGCCTTTATCTTTTGGAGGTAAACAATAATTTTCGAAACAACTCGATCTTATTTAAAAAAGACTCACTGAAGGAAAGCATATCTTGATCGAATTTACATTCTGCCCTAATTGTCGTGCACCTTTGATCCCAAATTCCAGCGATATTGAATTTCGTATGGCCTGCTCAGAGAATTGTGGTTTCATTCATTACGACAACCCAACTCCCATCGTCGCCGTGGTTGTTGAGTATCGAGGTGAGATTGTACTCGCGCATAACCGAGCTTGGCCCGGCCCTTACTACGGTTTAATCACCGGATTTATTGAGCACGCAGAGTCACCCAGCCAATGTGCGATTCGGGAGGTGAAAGAAGAACTCAATTTGGACGCTACCGACGCGACCCTAATCAATGTATATCCCTCCGCAGCGATGAATCAAATCGTCATCGGCTACCATGTACTTGCAGATGGGGAAATTGTACTGAATGAAGAACTCGACGATTTTAAACTGTTATCTTTGGATAAATGTTTTAGCTGGCCAACCAGTACAGGATTTATATTTCGCGATTGGTTGCGAAGCCAAAATGTCGAGCCAAAAATGATCGAATTACCGAATATAGAAAACGTCTAAGTAATAAAAAAGGAATCAATAATAGATTCCTTTTTTTAAATGAGAAATGATCATTTTTCTCAGTTTTTAATTTCGCGAATTAACCTTCTTCTGCCAATTTTTTCATATTAGTTAATGCGCGCATAAAAATTCTTCGCCGCCCTTCTATCTGTGCTTCTTTCGCCGCTTCATCGCCTTCCACTAATGAATTGTCGTAAACCAAAGTGTAAACCAATTTGGACGTTTTATTATCGATTGGTCGAGCTTCTAAAGTGCCATGATAAAGGTTATAAGGGCGGCCTACTCGTACTGGCTGGGTATAGGTGTAGGACAACTCAGTTTTGCCCACTAGGATTTCAGTGCCCACTGAGCGCACGGAACCTACCGCGCCCTCTTCACCTGATAGCATTTTACATCCACCGGGAATCGACAACCATTCACCGATGTCACAATACTTCCCGACCCGCTGCCAAACATCTGCTGCTGGTTTATTGACATTTATCTCCATATAAATAGAAACATAATTTGGGTTTTCAACTGCCAAAGGCGGTGGCGCCGCTCTTTGCGCCAGCGCAGTTGTCGATACAAGAAATAAGGCACAAAAACCAATAAGGCGAATACGATTAGAAACAAATTGAGTTTGAATAAACAGTTTATTAATCACTACTTCTTCCTCTTATTTTTATTAAAAATTTGTATCTTCGGAGCCTAACAACCAATAGTAAGCAACTAATCATCGATTCACATCATCGAAACATGATTCCGGCCAACCCTGGGAAACCGACAAAAGAATAACCGCATAGGCTATCGACTTTTAATACCCAGGAAAATTGAAGATCCGGCAGTATACTGCGCCATCAGGAGTGAGTATACCCGCCAGGGAATCAACGAAAACACAAACCACATCAACACTCCTTGTAAAACCAGCATCTCTAAATCCAGCTATTACAGCGGCAGGCGGCAAAGCGGTTCTACTTTCCAAACTATCCTCGATACGTCTAACTATCCTCGACACGTCTAATGAGTGATTTTAAATCCGAGAGCCAAACACTTCGTCCTCTGAATCTCCCCCCAAAAAAATGCGCTAAATAAGAACGCAGTTTCTCTGTCACTAAAATTGTCTATCATCCAAGTTGATCCGCGACAATATGAATTTTTTATGATTGACACCGATGAACCAGCACCACGTTAGAAGCTAACTAGCGGTACTCGCGCCTTTCCCGAACCGTAAAACTAATTATAAAATGATACTTATGTCGCCAAAATCCTCTCGGCTAGAGCTTTCAGAATAATAAATCTGATTCTATTGTTCAAAAACGTATTAACAAGCTTATCAATCAGAAAGTTTCAAACCACTGATACTGATCTGTCGCTTATGCGCGGTCTGTTAAAATTTGTTTATTGTAAATAATAGTGATAGTAAAAATTTTACTTTCCTGGTAAAACAAATTTTCGCGATAACGTTCTCGTCATCCAATAAAATCCGTTCGTAGTTTTTAGACGTTTTATCGCACGTGCCTCCACAATAAAAACAAAAACATTTCTACAGGACCTCGTATATGAAAAAGTTGAACCGAAACTCGCTCGCTCTTTTTTCTGGATCATTGATTTTCATTCCTCTCACCTTCGCGCAATCACCAAGCGGAGAACAAAAAATTGAGGAAATTACAATTGTAGGCTCGCACATCCAAGGTGTGGCGATGGACGGTGTCCTACCCGTTACTGTTCTCACTAAAGAAGATATTTTCGCCTCTGGCGCTAGTACGGGAGATGAATTATTGCGATCCATTCCACAAATGGGTGAGATCGAATTTAACAACGAAAGGGAAGTTGGCGGAATTAATGATGCTCGTGGCGACGTCGCTTCAATCAATTTACGTGGTATCGGTACAGGAAACACCTTAACTCTCTTGAATGGCCGCCGCTTGGTATTACACCCAGGCACGCAAGCAGAAAACCTAGTTCCAGTCATGTCGGCGAACGCGAATACTCTACCGGTTAAAGGATTAGATAGACTTGAAGTGTTAAGGGATGGTGCTGCGGCAATTTATGGCACTGATGCTGTAGCCGGTGTAATTAATTATGTTATTAACAGCGGATATGAAGGTACGGAAATTAGCGGCCGCTACAGCGACTCAGCAAGCACAAACCTAGACGAAACGACCTTATCTGCCTTACATGGCTTTTATTTTAACGACGGTTCCTCTCACTTAACGCTATCGGGAAATTATTACCAGCGCGATCCTATGTACGCCTCCGACCGACCTTACGCCGCTAGTAATGATCGTCGCTTTTATCCTGGCTTACCGGAAGATTTTGTTGGAGATACCCAATTGCGCAACACCGTATCTTCAAACGCATGGGGCGTTTTTGATGCGGGTGGGCGATTTAGAATTCAACCCGATACCCTTTCAGGATGTGATGTCGCACTGGGTGGCGGCATTTGCCGTAACAATTATGGCGGTACTAGTACCGCCCTACCCGACAACATTAAATTTGATTCTTCGCCTTATCGCACCATGACGAATGAAGTTGAGCGCTTCAATTTTTCGGCCATGTTGAATGTCGCGATAAACGATTCGATGGAAGCTTATGGCGAGTTTCTCTACTACAAAGCTGAATCGGATATCAGTCGTGAGCCAGACAGCGTATTAAGCACCCAGCGTTTTACTATTGCTGACAATGCCGCGCTCAACCCCTTCGGCGAAGAGATTACCCTCATCCAATATCGACCACTAGACGCGCCACCCCAGGAAACGACAGTTAATGATTCCAGCTATCGTGTGCTAGGGGGATTCAGAGGTGCCTTTACTGACGGATGGGATTGGGACTCCGCGGTAGTTTATTCGAAAGCCACGTCGAAAGATAAAACCGATAACCGTATTCGCATGGATGCTTTTCAAGCAGCAGTAAATAGCACAGACCCAAATACGGCTTACGATATTTTTAATGGCGGTAGCTTAAGCTCTCCGATGACTGTTGATGGCACACCTAACTCTCAAGCAGTAATTAATCAATTCTTAACCTCGGTTTCGAGAGAAAGTACCACCGAATTAAGCATGGTAGATTTTAAAGTTTTAAATGGTGAGCTATTTGAAATTGCTGGAGGCTCAGCGGGTTTCGCTGCAGGTATCGAGTTTCGTAGAGAAACACTTAGTGATGATAGAGACCCCTTGTTAGAAGGAAGTAACCCCTTTATCGATTCCGTGACCAGTACTCTGGTGAATGAAAGTAATGTATTGGGAACCAGTTACACACCCGATACCAAAGCTGATCGTCATGTACTTTCCGTTTTTGGCGAATTGGTTATTCCTATTTTCGATGTCGTAGAGATCCAATTGGCTGCGCGTTACGAAGATTACTCTGATGTTGGCAACGTGCTAAAACCGAAAATTGCTGTCGCCGTCACGCCGTTTGATTTTCTTAAATTCCGCGGCTCGTATTCCGAAGCATTTCGCGCACCTAATCTAGCACAGGCGTCCGATAGCGAATTGGCACGCTCAAACGGCGGTCGAATTGATCCGGTTCAAGGTACGACTGGCGAGACGGTAGAAAGCCGTCGCTCAGGAGGAGATTATCTTAAACCCGAGGACGATGAGATATTATCTTTTGGTATCGTTGTAGAACCTTTAGATCAGCTTGTTGTGACTGCAGATTGGTGGCAGTTAAAACAAGAAAAAGTCATTGGGATTTTGGGTGATCGAAATCATATTTTTTATGATGCCTTATTGCGTGCAGACTTCGGCAGCACCAATCCAGCCGTTGTCAGGGCGCCAGATCTCTCACTACTCTACGTTGAAGATAGCTATTTGAATTTACAACCCAGAACCATCGAAGGCGCAGACCTGTCAGTTCAGTACGATCTAGATGTTGGAGATATAGGTTACTTTCGCTTTCGTTTTAATGGGGCGTACTTAATAACCTTTGATCAAGATCCAGATGCAATTACCCAACAACTCATTGACGCGAACGCCGCAGGCAACCCAGCGGTCCCCTCAGAAATCACCAATGCAGGTAGCTTAATAAAATTGGATGGTCACCCGCGCTGGCGTCACAACGCTTCACTAAGTTGGAACAAAGCGAATTTCACCTTGGGCTTGAGTGGGAACTACATCAGCGATTTTGTTGATACTGGCGTTAACTACACGGACGCTGATGGGAAAGATGTGTATCTTCCAATAGATTCTTACCAGCAATTGAATATATTTGCGCGTTATGAATTTGAAGAACTTGGTGTACTATCCGGACTCATCCTCGGTGCAGGCGTAAACAATGTAACCGATAATGATCCGCCATTGGCTGATGCAGGTTTTGGATATTTTGGTTCGGTTCACTCCAATCGCGGTCAACAATACTATTTGGATGTCACTGCACGTTTTTAAAAATGAAAAACTATTTAACTAATCGGCGGCCCAGTACGGGTCGCTTTTTTTATTTTTGGTTACAAGCAACAGCCATATTGGGTATTTTCCTCAGTCTTTCAACCTGTCAGCTTCTAAAACCAAAGCCCACCTGTGACTTTCAATCCGTTAAATTCATTGCAGATTTCCCCGGTGCTCGCCTAAACGCGTGTGATAAGCAATTCGACAATCATTTTTTATTAAGTATCACACCAGAAAACTTACCTATAAATGATAGCCCTTGGTACGCATTTAAAATCATCAGTGATACACCTCAAACTATTTCCATCACAGTAAAATTTATCGACGGGCTTCCGCGATACCGACCAAAGCAAAGTCGAGATCAGAAAAATTGGCAACTGATAAGGTATCAGAAAAATGAATCAACAATTAACTTCGACTTAAAAATCGAACCAGGATCAACTTGGGTAGCGGGTCAGGAATTACTGCTACCTTCGGACTATGAAAATTGGTTGGAGAATAAAACAAAAGCACAAAATAATAACACTGTAATCTTGGGAAAATCCGTTCAAGGGCATGACATTACCGCGCTTGACATCAGTTCAAACAATAAAGATACCATTGTCATACTTGGCCGACAGCACCCGCCTGAAGTTACCGGCGCCTTAGCGTTGTTTCCTTTTGTAGACAGGCTTCTGCTAGATGATGAAATTGCCCGCGACTTCCGCGAACGCTTTCGTATTATCGTAATTCCCTTGGTAAATCCCGACGGTGTTATTGCGGGAAATTGGCGACACAATGCAAACGGCATCGATACCAATCGAGATTGGGGGGTTTTTTCTCAAGCTGAAACGCGGCAAATTGCAAATTATCTTAAGCTGTTGCACGAAGCAGGTCAGCAGTTTTATCTCGGCTTAGACTTTCACTCCACTGGGCGTAATTATTTCTATACGCAACAAGACGAAGATCTTCTGTGCCCTCAACAATTTACCGCTGATTGGCTTAAAAATATAAGTGAAGCGATACCTGATTTTAACTTCCGACGCTCCTCTCGCAGCAGTGACGGAAACCCCACGTTTAAACAATGGTTTAACGAAACTTACCAGGTGCCATCGATCAGTTACGAAATGTCAGACCAAATTGATCGCGATCAGCTTGTTGAAGTCGCAGAAATTGCTGCGGAAAGTATGATGGAAGAATTGCTGCAATCCCAATGTCCTCTTTAGATTTGAATTTTTATTTCAATTCATGTTTTAGAGTAAGGACAGGTTAAGGCACGCTGACAAATTCATTCGAGAAGCGTATGATTCCCTCCGAAATAAATATAATAAAATTACGCTTAAGCTAGCTTACTTCGCTTGAGCCCAGTCACTGGAGATCATTCCATGAAATTTGTTCGATTACTTTGTCTTACTTCTTTAATCTCTCTCACCGCTCAACTCGCTTTCAGCGAATCACATCAGTACGTCCGCTATGAACAAGATGGCGTCGTTGCCTGGGGTGAGCTTGAAGGTACCACGATTCATCAATTGAG
This sequence comes from Aurantivibrio infirmus, assembly GCF_054767315.1. Taxonomy (NCBI): domain Bacteria; kingdom Pseudomonadati; phylum Pseudomonadota; class Gammaproteobacteria; order Cellvibrionales; family Cellvibrionaceae; genus Aurantivibrio; species Aurantivibrio infirmus. The sequence continues at coordinate 374,946 of NZ_BAAFSK010000005.1, read as the reverse complement.
CGCGGCCCCCTATCTCGACTCAAGTAGTCGTACCGGTAAATCTGTCAAACGCGACAGTGTAAAACTCAAGGCTCCCGGTGATGCTCGTCATATGTTTGGTACCGCTTGGAATTTTCGCAGTCACTTAGGTAACCGCGAACCTTCAAAATACCCAACCGTATTCCTCGTTCCAGGCAATACACTGGTTGGGCCAGAAGATCCCATCGTGCGACATCCGGAAACCAAAAGATTAGCTTACGAAGCTGAGATGGCTGTCGTCATCGGCAAGCGCGCCGAAAATGTTAGTGTCGAAGATGCACCTAATTATATTTTTGCCGTCACGGCAGGCAACGATGTAACCGATCGAGCATGGCAAGGTATGGATAACGACTGGGTTCGAGCGAAAGGCGCCCGGGGATTTAATGCAGTTGGACCCGTTATTGTTACAGGACTCGATTACAACAATTTGGAAATCACCGGTAAATTAAACGGCGAGGAAGTTCAACGCGGCAACACGTCAGATTTATTGTTCAACATGAACGAAATGGTGAGTTGGATTTCTCATTATTTCACCTTGGAGCCAGGCGACATGGTGTGGACTGGAACTATGGGCACACCGCGTTTTTTAGAACCCGGCGATACATTCGAAGTTGAAGTAGAAGGCGTAGGCATTCTTAAGAATTCAGTCGTTCAAGGGAAGTAGCTCTTCTTCAAAGCTTACGATGCTGATTGCAAAATCAAGTAATCGGCATTCAAAATAAGCGAACCTTGTTAACCTTTTGGACCCGGGTAGCTTATTTCTGTCGTTCAAGTGTTAACTAATACAGCACTTGCGAACTCGCAACACTCTGGATTTTTCTCTGCCGATGCCGATCGGAACGGACTCCCTTGATTGGTTTTTCGCTCAGAAAAGAGCCACACCCTTTTAAGATTTATCCAAAATCTTTATTAAGCTCCCGAACTCCCCCCTTTTGCTTGAGCTACATAGGGCGATAGATATAGAAGAAATTTCCCATATTTTATTCATGGATTAATTGAACCCAGCAAACACTTTTAAAAAATTTATAAAAAAGTGCAGCGTGGTCCCTATCGTTATAAATTTTAGTTATCAGAATAAAGAAGTTTTTGTTAAAACGCCTAGAAATTCAAACCCCGATAAAATCCTGACTATAGTTATAACGCTAGGTCTCCATTCGCATACGCCTAAGCCATAAGAAATTATCACGTTATTGATAATCTCTTCGTAATGGTAGATCCCAAGCATGATGGATTAAGTGCCAACACACTTTATGAATGCCGTTTAAAAGCTTCTGTTGTAGTTACCTAGATTGCGGGAATTAGATGAGCTTTAAAAATAAAGAAAACGAAGATACGACGATTTTTGTAGTAGATGATGATGATGTCGACGTAATGGGGATTGAGAGAGCGCTAAAAAAACTCAACATTACGAATCCCATGTTGAGAGCACGAGACGGCGTCGAGGCTTTGCAAATGTTACGCACGCAGGACTTGTTGCAACAGCCGTTTATTATGTTGTTGGACATCAATATGCCGCGAAAAAATGGAATCGAAATGCTACGAGAGCTTCGGGGCGACCCAGAGTTACGTCGCGCGGTCGTATTCATCCTGACCACCTCGAATGCCGAGGAAGATAAGAAATTAGCTTACGATCTAAACGTAGCCGGATATATAGTTAAGAAAAATTTGGGGAGCGGAACTATGGAAATCTTGAAAATGCTACAACATTATTGGCAAAGTGTTGAGTTACCAATGCTTTCAAAAACTTAAATCCAGCGGTATCGATATCAATGAACATTAACACCCCAACAACTGTTTTGATTGTCGATGATGATGAATTCGATCGTTTGAGTATTATTCGGGCGCTTCGAAAAAACAGCGGTTTTGATATTAAGGAAGCCTCTACCTCGCAGCAAGCACTAGAATTAGCGCGAACTCAATGCTTCGAGTTAATTATTCTCGACTATAACTTGCCGGATCTCGACGGAATTAACCTACTCAAAAAACTTCGCGCCGATGAAAATCGGTCAGACAAACAATCCCCTTGCGCCATCGTCATGATCAGCCATTTGGACGACGACAGACTAGTCATCAAAGCCATCGAGGCGGGCGCGCAAGATTATTTACTAAAAGAAGAAGTTTCGGCTCGCAGCTTAATCCGTTCAATTCGACAAGCCAGATATCGCTACTCCTTAGAAACCGCTTTAGAAAAAGCACAAAACAAATTGTTACGCCAAGCCCAAACCGACCCCTTAACGAAATTACCTAATCGCTCTGAATTCGAGCGAGTACTCCAATCTGCAGTAGAGCGAGCAAAAAGAGGGTCCGTATTAGCGCTTTTACTATTGGACGTTGACAATTTCAAACAGGTTAACGACACCTTTGGTCACGCAGTTGGTGATAAATTATTGATCGAAGTCACTAAACGACTTCAAAATACGATGCGCGAGGGAGATTTCCTGTCTCGCTTAGGCGGAGACGAATTTGTCATCCTGCAATTAGACTTACAAAAAGACAATGAGGCAAAACATTTGCCTGATCGAATAATTCGAGCGTTCAACGAACCTATCGATTTAGGTGATAACAAATGGACCGTGACTACCAGCGTCGGCATTGCGGTTTATGGCCACTGTGCGCACAACAAAAAGGATCTGCTTAAATCTGCTGACATCGCGATGTACCGCGCAAAAAAAGAAGGTCGAAATCGCTATCATTTCTACACAAAAGAATTACATGAATCAGTTAACGAACAAACGGAACTAGAACATCAACTGCTAGAAGCCGTGAGTAAAGATCAACTAAGGATATTTTTTCAACCACAAATTAATACGCGAGACCACAACCTGGAAGCTGTCGAGGCTGTAGTTCGTTGGCAACACCCAGAAAGAGGTCTACTTGAACCTGAAAACTTCTTAGATATTGCAGACTATTTAGGAATTCTATCTGCAATAGATGATTGGGTGATGACTGAGTCCTGTCAGCAATTCCAAGACTGGAGTCAGCGATTAAACAGCCCTCTAAAGCGAATAGCCGTCAACCTTTCTGCCCCCCAATTGCGTAACAAACGACTCTTTGACTCAGTCCAACGTGTCATCGCGAATACAGAGATTGAACCCGAGCGTCTAGAATTAGTCATTACCGAAAACATACTTATTCAAGACTTAGAAAACATTGCTGAAAATCTTAAAAAAATCTCTCATCTTGGCGTAAGGATTTCCTTAAGTGATTTTGGTACAGGGTTTTCATCCTTTGATAATTTTAAGTTTCTACCGTTTTCCAGCATAAAAATAAACAAACAATTTTTGGAAAAAATTTCCTGCGAGGTAAAACAAGTAAAAATACTAGAAGCCATCATTAACTTCGCCAAAACTCTTGGCTTAGAAATAGTTGCTGAGGGTATTCAAACTAAAGAACAAGCAGAGATATGTGAAAGATTAAAATGCGGTTTATTGCAAGGAGACTATTTCTCGAAAGCACTCCCCAAAATTGTCTTCGAAGACACGTTCTTACTCAGCAAGATTGAGACCGTCTCGAAACCTCACCGCCCTCCGCAATATTACTAGAGAAAACACCACTTCGTATGTTTATCAGGCATATCATTTAATGACTTAACTCTACGTTTTCAAATGGAGAAACACATGCGCGATTGGCTAGCTTCTTTTTCCAACAATGATTTCATGCCACACGGTCATTGTTATCTCTGGCGCCCCGATATTCTTTGGACTCATGTTATTTCTGATCTTGTAATTACCGTCGCTTACTATACGATCCCAATCGTATTGGGAATATTTTTATATCGAAGAAAGAAATCTATCCCTTACCGCGGCATTCTCTGCTTTTTTGTCGCCTTTATATTTCTCTGTGGAACCACCCATTTGTTTAGGATTTATGTCACTTGGTTTCCTGCTTATGAAATAGAAAGCTGGCTAAAGGCAGCTACTGCAGCCGTTTCTATTACTACGGCATTATATCTAATCCCCAAATTACCTGAACTAATCGCCTTACCTGGCATACAACAAGCATACGAACAAAGTCAGTCTTCGTTAAAAATACTTCAAGAAAATAACGAAAAAATGTCAACCATGTACAACGTATCCATGGATCGGGAAGAGCGCATTATCGAACTAAAACAAGAAGTTAATGAATTATTAAAAAGCTTGAATAAACCAGAACGTTATTCTAGCAGTCCGGACGATATATAGTGCGTAGGTTAAGTATAATTCTAGGAATATCAGGAATCATTTTCTTTATTACATTTAATATATATCAAACTTACCAAACAAAAAAAATGTCCTCGATATTGCTCAATATAAATTCTGCTTTAGCGTTGCAATTTCAGCAACGAACAGAATTGCGTAATTACCAGACATCATTGCGGGATATCCCAACAGAAATTGAAGATCTTACCTTAAAATTTATTGATTCGACTTTTTTCTCGGAGAAAACCACTCGCTTAGATGAACAAACCATAAACATCAACTTTGAAGCAGACACCTTCGCTGAAATACACGAAAAGCGAAAACTACTCAGCGAGCTAAAATCAGAATTTAAAACTTCATTCTACGCAGAAAACCATTCAATTAGCGACGCGAATCGTTGGTCCGCAGACCTGGTAGACCTTTTAGACGAGCTCTACTATATCGAACTACTGTATAGCAGCAGGGTATCATCTTATCAAAGCGAAAAAGTTTCGAATGTTTTTAGAATAAACACATTAACTTTTTTATTTATTTGCATTCTTTTTATCGTTGCTTACTACTCCAAAAGAAAAACCTTAACCCTGATCAATAGACAGATCGAGGAGGAAATAGAAGAAAAAAACTCCAAACTTCGTCACTCAGAAAAAGTATTGATCAGTATAATGGAGGATGCCAACAAAGAAAAAGACAAGGCCATTGCCTTAATTAGAGAAAATAACTTATTAATTGCAATTGTTAAACAATCAAAAAACCCAGTTCTTCGAGTCGCCTTAAGCGGGATAATTATTGATGCCAACAGCGCAGCTAAATCAATCATCAATAGTGATTTTTTAGATAGCGACCCAACTCATATTTTGAGTTTATTTTCCGGCAGTGAGAAAGATACCTGCTTAGAACTTTTCGAAGAAGCGACGAACACCGATTTAACCCACATTTTCGAGGCCTCTAATGTTAAAATTCGCTCTACTATTAAGCAAATATTTGAGGTTACTCTCTTTGGACTAAGAGACCAAAGTCAAGAGATATGTGAAGTAGCCATTTCATTTCAGGATATTACCGAACGAAAACACAACGAGACTTTATTTCCTCTCCTCGTTGAAGCATCTCCTAGCGCAATGATCATGGTTAGCCAAGACGGAAAGATTGATTTCGTAAACTCTCAAGCCGAAAAATTATTTGGCTATTTAAAAGAAGAGTTACTCGACCAACATATCGAATTATTAATTCCGCAACGGTTCACAAAAAACCACCCCGATCTGCGCAATGAGTTTTTTGACAAACCTCAATCGCGATCAATGGGAGTCGGGAGAGACTTGTTTGGTCTCCGAAAAGATGGCAGCGAGTTCCCCTTAGAGATTGGTCTGAGTATTATTGAAACTAGCGCCGGAATCAAAGTACTTTCCGCAATCATTGATTTAACTGAACGGAAAAAATATATTACCGAACTCATGCGTACTAACGAAGAACTCGAGAAGTTTGCGTATGTCGCATCGCACGACTTAAAAGCGCCACTTCGAGCTGTCGATCAACTAGCGAGATGGATCGAAGAAGATTTATCTGGAAAACTCGAAGAAGATACCACCAATCATTTACGCTTGATGCGATCTCGCATCGATAGAATGGGCAACTTGCTCGCTGACTTGTTGGAGTTTTCTCGATCGGGAAGGATTTTAGGGACAATAGAACAAGTTAATACTGACGAGCTAATACGAGGGGTATTTGAATTAGGTCGTGTTGACGAGCGCTTTGAACTTGAACTAGCAGGAGAATTTCCGACGATAGAAACGCATAAAGCACCACTCGAATTAGTTTTTCGGAATCTAATCAGCAATGCCCTCAAACATCATGATAAAGACAATGGCAAGATTTCGATTAAGTGCGCGACCTTAGGCACATCTTTAATGTTTTCGGTAGCCGATGATGGACCTGGAATAGAGATTGAGCATCGCGACCGAGTTTTCGATATGTTTCAAACACTTCGACCCCGCGATGAAGTCGAAGGTAGTGGAATGGGACTCGCAATCGTGAAAAAGACAATTGAATCATTTGGCGGGCTGATAACTTTAACGCCCAACAAGCCAAGAGGTTCAATTTTTTCTTTTTCTTGGCCCAAACAGGTTGATAGTAGCCCCCCTTAAAATACCCTAACGCCAGTTCTCAGATCCTGATCAAGCATTTGTCTTTCAAACCTCACGCGTAGTGGTCAAGTTCCGCCTTTCATTGCCGATACACCCTTAGGAGCACTGGAAAAGCAGCAATACGTCCTTGAGCTTACTTAGCAAGCTATCGCAAATAATATTCTTCGAGAGAACGAAAGCATTGATCAAAATACCTAGGAAAAACACCAGTCAATCAGGCTTCACCCTAATAGAACTCATTGCTGTAATTGTAATCTTAGGAATTTTGGCAGCGGTTGCTATTCCACGATTCGCAAATTTACGAAGAGGCGCCATTATTGCTACAACCGAAGGCATTAGAGGAGCAGTTGAAAGTGCCACCACGATGGCTTACGCAAAATCTGTTGTTGAAGGCGTAGAAGGAGATCCGAGCGCTACAATCACCGTCGGTAGCCAAACTATCGATGTAGCTTACGGTTATCCGGCGGGGACAGCCTCTGGGATATCTCTTCTTATCGAGTACCCTGCAGACAACTGGAAAAGTCGCGCAAGTATATTTCCTGGTGCCTGGGTGTATTGGCATGGAAAAATCGCTGAAGATGCAGGTGCGGCCCAATGTTATGTCCGGTATCGACAGCCAACTGCCCCAGATACCCGCCCTGTCGTAGATACCGTGACCTCTGGATGCTAATCATTTCGTTTCGATATGCTCATGTAGCTCAAACAATTCGTCTTCATAAAAATCATTTTCAACATCTATTGTATTTTTTGATGTCAGCTTAACAGTAAAATTATTCAGTTCACAAAAACAAAACCCGCGGCCCTGAATAAAAGTCGCGGGTTTTATTTACAGCAACGTTTCTAAGTCAACGGACTCTAAAAAAATCACATCGTCTTATGCTGTTACCCTTAATTATTTACCCAAAGTCGGCAGACCTTTAGCGGTCACCAAGCTTGTTGGTGGCGGAATGGCGACATCAGGACCACCAGGTATAGTCCCATCGCGACGGCGGACAATGCCATCAACGACTACGCTATGAAAATACACTGCGGGTATTCGACCTTCATAAGGCGGTGCAAGCTTTTTATAAGAGGCCACTTGAAGTGCTCGCGCTGTCGCATCAGGCGTTACAACATATGCAGGAATTGCATCGACACGTAAAGCAAAAGAAATATGGGTATTACCTGAATTTTCCGACGCAGTTTTAGTACCTTCAGGATTGTAATCTGCGTTGCGTTTCAATGCGTAATAAACAGAAGGTAACTGCACCCAAGTCAATTGCTCAATCACTGAACCACGGGCCTCTACCCAACCGCGATACACGGGAAACCAAGGTCGATACCCCGCCACCAGTCCTTTTAACGAACCATCCTCTTCCATTTTTAGTTTCAGCTGCGCTTTGAGTAATTGCAGCTCGCGTGTGTAACTTGGATCGCGCATCCACACTTCATCAACCGGTGCAATTGTTTCAATCACGCCGTTGACAGTCTTAGCGTCGAAAATTGCTTCAAATTTAGCATCAGGTGCAATACTAAAAGTGTAATCTCGCGCGATATTTCCAGTCGCATCTTTTACCATCGGGTCGGTGCTGTTATAAATTCCCACCTGAACATTAGAATCATTCATCGGGTCTTTTCCTTTTCCCGACACAACAATCACGACGGTCCAAGAACCATTTAGCATCTCATCATTCTTACTCAAAGCAGAAGCTGATTGGCGTTCAGGGCCGCGGTAAGTCATCCAACAACCGAGAGCACGATAAAATTCATTATCAATTCCTGTTTCACCATTCGGACTGATAAAACCATTTTTAGAATTACCATCAAGGTCGAGACCTTCACCGATTTTTCCCGTTACCGGCGTAAAACCAGGATCAGGTGTCGACTCAGGATGCATATAAATATTCGCGCGGTCTTTACCTCGAAACGCCATTTGATTTTGGCCATGGTTCGGAATACGGAAAGGATGAGAGGGATCACGCAACCACTTGGCTTCTTCTCTGGTATAACCCGCGTCTACCAATACTTGAATCCAATCTGGTTCAGGGTTAGAACCTTTCGGACAATCTGTACCTGGATCGATTACACCAGTTTCAGCACCGTAATACATCGCCGGCTCATTCCATTCGACCACGTAACTCTTGCTCCAATCAGCAAGCGCAACATTCGACAAACCTGCCAAAAAAATTGCACAACCCGCAATTTTGAACAAAGGATTTTTCATCGTTATCCCTCTTCCTTTTTAAAAGAATTTTTTTAATTGAATTTTCTATAACTTTTCTTAATGATGTTTTATTTTTTATCAATAATTAAAGACGTCTTCAAAAATTGGATTTTTGGGTCAGAGTAAGGCGGCACCGCACGCAGAACCGGAATTTACTAAAGTAAATGAGGATTCGAGTACGGAGCCAACGCAGCACTGGCACAAAAAGACTTTTTTGAAACGTCTTTAAGCCATGACTTCGGAAATAGGCCTTGCCGTCTTCATAGCCCCTTCACCAAACTCACCCGCACTCACGCCAACTAACTGCTGTGCCGTTAATGACAATCGGCTAACCGGCTCGCCTTTACCGGCAATATGCTGACCCGCTTTATGCTTGCCAGCCGCACCGCCAGCAAAAAACACCGGAATATTTTCAATTGCATGAATTTTTGCGTAGCCGGTATCACTAAAAGCCATAACCAAAGTGTTATCCAATAAAGTCCGGTCACCTTCTTTAATCGCATCCAACTCGTGTAAAAACGCGCCGAATCCTTGCATAACCAAACCTGATAGTTCGCTAGTTTTCGGTTGATAGCCTAGCTTAGCGTCGGTGGGTTCATCATGAGTAATTTGATGATACGTTTTTGACTCACCAGCAATATAAGTTGTCGACAAACCCGGTGTATGAACAAAGTTAAACACTCTGCTTTGATCACAAGCTAGACCCATAGCCAACAATCGCGCCATTGCTTTGCTATTCGCGTTGACGACATCAACCGTCACAGATTTGCTAGTTTCTGGAGGAGCGCCAGGCAACAAACACGCTTCTCGTGGTTCGGGTTTTTCTAACTGTATCGCTAATTGATTTTCAATCTCACGCAACGAAGTAAAATACTGGTCCAGTTTTGCGCGATCGTTTGCACCGGCTTCCGCCATCAGTGCTTTGCGCTGCTCCGACACACCGGACAAAACACTTTTACGTAACATGATGTCTTGGTTCGGCTGCCAATTCGGATCATTCGGATCTTGAAAACCTTCACCATACAAACGGTTGTAAAGCATTAAGGGAGAGGTTTCTGGTGTAGCGTAAGTCCGACCATTACGCGTTGAGTAATTAGAGGTTTTCTCACCTGACGCCGTCATATCGATTTTTCTAAACCGCGAGGTCGCGCCGAGTGAATCAGCAACCTTGTGATCAAACGATGGGCCTTCCATCACGCCGTTAGTTTTCGGCGCAGACCCAGCAAGAATTCCCGCATTACCCGTCCAGTGGACGATGTTCGGTTTGCCATCACCGATCACACGAAAGCCAGAAAAAACTGACACCTTATGACGAAGATCAGCGAATGATTCTAGCTCGGGCGTCACTTCATAACCGCTGCCAATTGTTTTTGGCACCCAGCGAGTCCCGCCGGTAGGAGTGTCGGTCAAACCTAAACCCCAAAAATAAGTACCGAAACGAACTGGCAATGCGGAACCATCGGCCCAAGCGCCACCGTTGTTATCTAAAAATGCGTCGAGCATCGGCAAGCCCATGTAGACAGCACCGGTACCCAACATACCCTGTAAGAGTGTACGTCGAGTAAAGCGAGTGGATTTCGGACCGTGATGTTTGGAGCTTATTGATTTAGCGCCAATTATCTTTGAGTTATCGTTGTTCGATCGTCGTGTCATCGTGCTACTCCTGCGTCGGCGGTTTCGATAGCGGGTTTTGCAATCTTAAAAAAATCGGGGTCAGTCAACACACTGCGTAACAATGCGGGAACTCGATAATCATTTTTTTCAAAAGCACTGCGTTGACGACTTAGTATCTCTCGATCCGTCGCAGTATCGGCACGACCAGCGCCATAGTTATGTACTTTACGGACTAAGCAACTGGTCACGAGTGGATTGTCGTGCATAAACTCTCCCAAACCAACGGAGCCATCAAATGCTTGACCATTGATTTCAGCACTAACGTCAATGATGTCACCATTCTCCAAAACACGGTGCTGACCTAAACTGTCGAAATGCTCTAACGCCAATCCAGGAGGATCACTAATATTGTGACAAGAATAACAACCGGGGTTTGTTTTATGTTCAATCAGACGTGAACGGACAGTGCCATTTTCTACCGCTTGTACTGTTGAAAAATCCACATCGGGTGGCGGATCGGGTAACGCGATACATTGAAAAATATCATATATTTTCACACCGCGTTTTGTTGGCGAAGATGCAGCTGGATGTGAAAACAAAGATAAGAAAGATGTTTGCGTTAGCACTCCGGAACGCTCACTGTCTTCCGAAAATTCATACTTCATCCAATCGGCCTTTGAAAGATACGGGACGTCGTAAACAGCAGCCAAGCTGCGATTAATAAAAGTTTCCCGCGAAGTAAAAATATCTCGATAGTCACCGTCTTTCGTCACCAAAAGATCTACCATAAATTTCAGAGTTTCTTCACGAGCGCTATCTGCTACCGCCTGCGAAAACTTTGGATAAGTCGCGCCATCTTTGGTCAGCGATTCGAACATCTCAAACTGGAACATATCGGTAAAAAATGCGCGCACACCATCCTCTACTCTCGGTGACGCCAACAAACGATCGACCTGTTTGGCCAACATGGATGGCTTATGAATGTCTCCACTACTGGCAGCTTTCATGAGTTCAGTATCAGGAGCGGCATCCCACAACAAATAAGAAATCCGCGCGGCCTTACTATAGGCATCCAATCTATACTGATTGGCGTTTTGCGGATCAGCTTCAGCTCTTTCAACGCGAAACAAAAATTCCGGTGACATTAACATGCCAATAAGTGCAAGCTTAAGGCCCTTAGCCGGAAGCCCTGTTCCTTCGACTCCCTCGGTATAAGCGTCCATAAAAGAAGCTACTTCTTCCTTCTTTAAAGGCCGACGAAAAAGCTCGCTGCCGCGATTTTCAATGAACTCGCGAGCGCATTTAGCACTCGCTTTTTTGTTACTCGGGTTTTTCGTCGCGACTTCGTCAGACAAAGTGCAACCGATAAGCTCCGCCGCATCTTCGCCATCGACAATTTGCGTGGAGAGGGAGCGCGCCAAGGAAAGGTATTGCTCTAAGCCCGATGTCGTAATTGACAGCCGCGCATTCCCAATAGCCTGCAAACCCATCTCCCTTAACTCAGGTTCGAAGCGTGCATTTATCTCAAGCTTTGGGCTGAAAGTATCGGCAATAGCGTGACGATATTGGCTTTCAGTCAGCCTTCGATAGGCGACAGCCTCGGAATCCCCAGCAGTTGTGGGCAAGCTAACTAATGCAAGACAAAAAGATATAGGCAGGATATGTAATGTGTTGCGAATGTTCAGTTGCAAATGCAATCTCCTCTCGCTGTTTTTATTTTGCTCGATCCTAACATATAGGGTATCCCTACAGGTAGTACCGAGTAGTCGAAAACAGAGGAAACTACACATTTTTAATTATTCAGATCAGTTAATAAGGCCGACTCATATTAGTTATATGTTGATATTCACTGAAGCTTATTACTAAGAGTCATCCGATTAACAAATATCAATTAGTATGCATAACATACTGTTTTCCCAGGCTTTAGGACACTCGAAATAATCTTATTTAGCACAAACGATTATTGAATGCCAAGGTGCAGATGAGCGGTATAGCTAGGTGCTATGAGCTGCAATGATCACAAAAACAAAGAGCAAATCTTCAATTTTCGAGGAAATTTAAAATTCGGTTTTATATAACTATTAAAATCAAATTTTTAAAGTTTTCTAGATTCCCTTAAACGATAGGAACCTCGATCAGTTAAATTTTTTGCTCGCCACTGTAGTGACTTTAACTATCAAAGATTTTTCATCACGAAAACTCGATATCTGTATAACCGGAATCAATTAAATGATGATGAAATATTTTTTCGATAAAAGAGCAGAGTAACTAAAAAAGTGCAAAAAATATTTCCGTTATTTAGTTAATCTACTCCCTCTTAAATTCGAATCATCGACAATGGAAACACTCATCCTACTATACGGGCACCCTACAACTGTTTACTTTAATTAGCTGAACCCGAATTGACAGTAAATCAGTAGGTACCAATAATGCACGCCAAGATTAAACTGGCAAGAATTCTGGAGTCATTCGTTATGTATTCACCAAATCAAAAAATCAGACAGGGTTTTTATATATTGAGCGGCCATGTAATAGCGATGCTTATTTTTGCATTCACCGGAGCAAGTTACGCTACCACCGTTATCTACGATGAACGTGTGATTGAAATAACTGATACCCTTCCCGACGCCAATGATCTTTGGATAAAGCCAACAGACCTAACTCGCATTAACGGCTTCGAATTGAAACCAGAGGGTGCCTGTAGAGAAGAAATCTGTATTCCCATTTTGCAAGATAGAGATAGCAACTTAGTTATCACGCGCGACAAACAAACTTGGTTTAGCGCAACCGCCTTTGCAAAAAAATTGGGGCAAAGTTATGTGTCAGATTACGATACCGAAACCTGGAGCTTTGGTGCCATCCCTTTGGAGCGCGAAGCTTTTCTTAACAGCGCAGTTGCGCCTGACTTTACGTTAAAGGATCGCAATGGAAAGACGATCAGGCTATCCGATTATCGGGGTAAAAAAGTTTTTTTAACCACCTGGGCGTCCTGGTGTGGTTGCCGACTTGACGTACCCGTTTGGGAAAAAATATATCAACAAGTAAAAGATAACAATGTCGAATTTATTGTCGTTGCGCAAGATACCGGTGGCGAAGCTGCGGCAGGAAAATACTACGATGAAGTGAACCCAACATATACCGCCATAATTGATGAGAACCATACCATTAGCTCGCTCTATAATTTTGTCAATGTACCCAGTGCGGCATGGATTGACGAAGAAGGACGTGTTGTACGTATTAATGAAGGCACTTATGCTCAACGTCATGGACGTATCGGAACCGATGACTACACGCCTACATTATTAGATTGGATCGAAAAAGGCGCGAATAGTCGCTATGTATGGGACGTAGAAAAAGTGGCAACCAGAATAACTGCTCGCACACCTGAGCAAGACAAAGCCGAGCCAGCTTTTAAATTAGGGAATCACTTCCACGCTATTGGATCTCTCGAAAAAGCGGATATCTACTGGGGTATAGCGCAAGAACTTAGCCCGGACAATATAAATTATTTCCGCGAAGAATTATCCTACACAGAAGAAGGTTCTATGGGAGAAACCTACCGCAAGAAACGTGTTGAAATGCGCGAAGCAGGTAAAGATTATTATCGTCCGCTAGAGCTCGACAATTAACTTAACAGAATACATTAAATAATTAATTTTTCTGGTGGCTACGCAACCCCAGTCAACGTTGGAGTGATCTATGCAGGAATCCACCAAGTCTATGAAAATAATCGCGTGGTGCCTGCTAACCCCGATTGTTTTATTTTTATTAATGGCCGGCGGAACAAAAATCGCAGGCGTGAACCCGCTGTCCAGTATTGAATCAATGTCTCGCTGGGTTATGTGGATTGGATTAGGTGAAGTAACGGCGGCATTACTTATTTTGATTCCCCGCACATCGATACTTGGCGCTTTTGCGCTAAGCGCTCATTTGGGCGGCGCTATTCTTTTTCATATAATTCGCGGCGAGAATTTATTCGGTGCTTCGATATTTACGAGCTTTTGGTTTCAATCAACTTTATTACTTTGTGTTTGGCTGGTCGTTGTACTTCGTTACCCCGCCATTTTGACGAATTTCAAATGAGTTGTTTACGCTGATTTCTGAAATATTTGCCCATAAAATAATTATTCCATCACGCTAGATTTCTGTAACTAAATCGAAAATCATGCAGCACTGGTTTCTTTCTATTTTTTTACGCCCAATAACCACTGCAAAAAAGAACGCATATCCTGTTCGTATTTTTTCAGTGCGCCTGCTTCACCGGCAAGATGAGCACGCAAATAATATTGGAAAAAACCATCCAGCATCCAATAGGCCCGTTGCGCAGACATCTGAGCGTCTGTATTTGAAAGCGCTTTGGCTTTCGTAACTAGGTTATTTACCATATTGGCCAGTAGTAAATCGACTTCCTTCACACTGTCATTAAACTCAGATTCAAATAAGGCCTGTGATTTAATGTCGTACCAAAGCCGGTGCGTGTGGCTATCTTCAGCGACTGATCGGACTGAGCATTGCACAAATCCTTCTAGCAGTACGTTTATCGTGTTCGCGTCTGCAATTAAGGTATTAAATGCCTCAATAAAATCGAGCTTATATACGCGAGTGCAGTAGGCAATTAGATCAACTTTGTCTTCAAAATAATAATGTAAGGTTCCCAAGGAAAAACCCGACTTCGAAGCAATATCCCTCAAACTAGTATTTGCATAACCATTTTCGGCCAGCGCTTCTAGAGCGGCGGCGGCGAGCTCTCTGCGTCTTTCTTCAAATTTATTCGGCCTGTTGGCCCGGCCTTCTAAAATAACTTTTCTCGATTGTTCTGGCACGACTTCACTGCCTCCTTCAAGGCTAACATCCTGGGCTCTAAAATTTAGTAAGTGGATCATACCACCCTTGGCGGGTCTTTCTACATCACAGCAGCTTCACCTCCTGAACTCTTTCGTGCAGAAAAGGAATCATTTTCATCAGCTGGACGATCGTCCAATATATTTTGGACAAATGATATCTTTAATCTGGACGATCGTCCAACTTATCGATATGATCGGCTCTCGTTCGTAGGTGAATAACCAGTGAAGGACATCCTTTCTCGTGTCTTTCTATAATAATTTAGGAGCCACCATGAAAATAATGAAAACCATTCCGTCCATAAATATTTCGAATTTCAGCTTCCTCTCAACCGCTCTTCTAGTACCAGCCATATTATTTACCGCAAGTAACAGTAGCGCTGCGGGATTGGAAGAAATCGTTGTCACTTCCAGTAAACGGGTACAAAACCTTCAGGATGTCCCTGTATCAGTCTCGGCTATCAGCGGTGAAAAAATTAATACTTTGGGAATTCAACGAGCTGAGGAGTTATCCTCACTAATCCCCAACTTTAGCGTTCAACAAGATCCGATTGGCGACAAAATTAATATTCGCGGTATTCAGTCCGGTAACAATGCGGGTTTAGAACAATCTGTTTCTACTTTTGTTGATGGCATTTATCGCGGCCGCGGTGTGCAATCGCGCTTTGCATTTCTCGATGTTGAACGCATCGAAGTTTTGCGTGGACCACAAGGCACTTTATTTGGAAAAAACACGATCGGTGGTGCGGTAAGTATTATTTCAGCCAAACCCAGCGAGGTTTTCGAAGGTTCCATAACCGGCTTATACACCTTTGAAAACGTGGACGAAGTAGAAGTTAAAGGCCATATCACAGGCCCATTATCGGATAGTGTTCGCGGTCGATTGGCTTTTCAATCAAGAGAAATTAGCGACGGCTATATCGACAATATTTTTTACAATGAATCGACGCCACAACTTGATGAAACTGCAGTGCGCGGAACGCTGGAGTGGGATTTTTCGGCCGACACTCTAGTAACTGTAAAACTAGAATCCGCCGACTTTGATTTGCAAGGTCAAAATTTTAGCACCATTGAATCAGGCCCCATTGCGGGTTTCGGCCTGAAGGAAAACACTTACCAAGAATCAAATATCGGTTCTATTGATCCCATTCTTAATTTCGGTAGCAGCGGCGATCAAAAAGGCGATATTCTCGAGAGCTCTGTAATAATTCAAACTCAAATGGATGCCGGTGAACTCACAAGCATACTGTCTTATTCCGAATACGATTTTCAACGCTTGTGTGATTGTGATTTTAGTTTGTTAGATTTAATTCGCTTCGATGACGGAGAGGAATTTGACCAAACATCATTTGAAATGCGCTTTGCTTCAAATAGTGATGGCGCTTTTCAATATATTACCGGTGCATACATTCACAAAAATAGTTTATATGCAGACGCCGATACGTATTTCAATGTTCGCGGTGATGCGGCCTCAGGCGATCTAGCAATTGATACTGTTCTTAACTTGGGGTGTCTAGCTGGTGGTAGCAATCCTGGCGATCGTAATTGCATTGTCGCGGGTTTAGTCTCGACGTTTGATACTACGCCTTTAGAATATGTCGACTTTAATCGTTACCATTTTCTTGATCAGGATGATTCGGTCGCCGCCGCTTTTTTTCAAGGTACTTACGAAGTTAATGAAACTCTGCGTGCATCTTTAGGCTTGCGCTATACGCGCGAAGAAAAAGATGCGGTGCAGGCAGCATTTGCGGCCGACTACGGTACGCGTACCCCGAACAACGTGGTCGGCAATGAAACTTTGTACACAGGTGCAGCCGCGGGACTACAACCCTTTCTTACCATTGCTGAAGCTGTAAACCATACCAACAAATTAAATCGCAAAGAAAATAGCCTGACATGGTCAGGTAATCTGCAATGGGATTATTCCGATGACACACTCCTCTACGCTAGCGTTGCAACAGGTTTTAAAGCAGGTGGATTTAACACCTTTGCTTTTACCGCCGATCCGGATGAAGCGGAGTACGAAGAAGAGGAAGTGTTGAGTTTTGAAATCGGTGCAAAAATGTCTCTCCTGGACGATGCCGCTGAACTTAACATCGCTGTCTTTCACTCCGAGTTCGATGACATCCAAACGGCTCTTTTTACTGGGTCGGCGTCTTTTATTGTGCAGAATGCCTCCGCAGCTACTAGCGAAGGTATAGAGTTTGACGGTCGTTGGGCAGCAACGGACAACCTTCTGGTCTATGGCGGACTCGCGTATGTTGATTTCGAATTTGATGAATTCCCCAACGCCGGTTGTTATGCCGAACAACTTTTACAATTTCGGATCGACACCGCTAACCCCTTAGCAACCTTACAAGAATGTGGTGCCGCAGGAATTAACGATCTGTCCGGAAAAACGTCTGAAAACACACCAGAGTTTTCTGCCACCTTAGGCTTGCAACACACCCTAGAAATCGGCGATCAGTATCAGTTGTTTTCAAGCTTGGATTTAATTTATCAAGATGAACAATATCGCCAAGCGGATTTAGATCCTGTGAGTTTGGATGATTCGTTCTTCAAAGCAAACTTAGTTCTTAGCTTTGGTCCAAGCGATGCTAGCTGGGATATCTCACTGATTGTGAAAAACCTTACAGACGAAGAATCTTTTTCTTACGTCAACGACACACCATTAGTTGATGGTGCCCGACAGTTCATTCCGGATCGACCACGAACGATTGGTCTAAGTGCGAATTATCGGTTCTAAGTTGACGACTTTATTTACTAGAATTAGATCAAAAACATAATCAAAACAAGGATGTTTTCTATAACCAAGCTAAGCAATGAAGGGGCTATCTTGATATCTATTAATTCAGAGGAACCAAAATTGGGGGCCGATTTATTTAACCTGCACAAAAAATTATCTGGTGCGATCGGCAACTAAATCAGCCCACTTTATTAATATTATTTTCCAAATATCATTGCATTTTTAGCGTCATTTTCATTCCGTGGTTTTGATCATCATCTGTGAGAAAAATTTCCCCTTTTTTTATTTCTCGCTTTGGAAGCGTAAATTGATAGGTAACACTATCGAGTTTCAAGGTTAGTTTCTGTTCGTCAATAGACCACTTATTGACTGGTAAATAAAAATAATTACTTGGTGTATCCGGATTAAACCCAAACAGTCCGGTGTCTTGAAGCTCAATAAAAAACCCTTTTTTCCACATCGCTTGAACGTCTTGGGGAATAGCTATCGTAGGTGTTTTGGGAACGACGTTTATGTGCCAATAAGTGGGCAGTATAAATGGCTCAGCTACTACCGCTTCCTTTTCAGGGTTCACTGGTGTGGAACTTGCCACCGGAGGCGCTGGCACTTTAGAAGGCGAGGTCTGAATCGGTATTGTTCGGGTGTCATTTTTTTTCGTTGCTGCGGCGGGAGCTGGCTTTAAAGCCGCCTGCTGCTCAACAGTTTTTAGGTTGCCATTTATTACAGTGTACTGCGCCATCGATTCAAAGGTTTGACCTGGTGCGAATGCTGGACCACCGATGCGCGTCATGATGTCATTATAGGCCTTGATTTTATAGAGTAAATTTTTATATTCTCGACTAGATTCTGCTGTTTTTTTATGTACCCCACCTCTTTTTATTGCTTGCTGGTAAGATTCGAGTTGCCGCTGTAACTCTTCGGTTTGCGCATTCGCAAACAATACTTCAATCAAGCTGTATGAATTTTCGTGAGGCCGAATTGTGGGATCAGCACCATAATCCAAAAGCGCTTTTATAATTGCATAGGTAGCGACTTTCCATTGCTCAACACGCCAACCTGCGTATCGATACAGCAGAGTATCGGGCTCTAAAGCGTTTACTCCGGACACGCTGGGCGTATTTATCACTTTCAAGGACACTGGCTTATCGAACTTGAGTTGTAAACAGCGGGTGAACTCTTCTTCGACAAAGGGAAACAGAAAATCAAAATCGTATTGCTTATCCATCACATCTCGCGCCCATGCCACTTGCGCTTTTATTTCTGGATCATCAGGTACCGTGAGCATACTTAATTGTTTACGCTGCTCTTCGGTGGTAACAACACTTTCTCGACCACAACCGAAGGGTGGATGAACCATATATATAGCGTTTTGCCCTGGATTGAGATTTTGACCGATGAAGTGAAGAAAATTATATTGTGCAATTTCTTCTTCGTTTAATTTAACATCCCCTGCGTAACCCAATTTGCCTCGGTAAAACTCAATTTTTGCCACGTCATTCGCGCCCATAGCCTTAGCGAGATAATCTTTCGTTTTTGCACCAATGGGGGCTTGCTCATAAAAGAGTTTGATCAGCGCCATATTGCCGCTTGCGTAAACTTTATCCCAAACTCTCCCCGGAATGACGGACTCACCGTCTAAATGGCTTTGTGCCCGATCTGCCGATAACTCGCGAAAAAAATCAGCCGCAGGCTTAGCCAGAACCACTTTGATAGCGGCCATATCACCAGAATCGAGTGCGTCATAAATTTCAGCCTCGATGGCGAGATTTTGGTGAGATTTATAGCTCGCTTTACCGTCCTGACCGAACCCAACAGAAAGCCACTGTTTCGAGACGTCACCAGTAAATTGTCCGTCAGCACCCGCAAACTCCAACCAGTTCCCACCTTGAGTTACAACGAAATTAAGTCGCTCTTTTTTACCATCCTGGATCACCGATATGTAGCCCGCGCCAGACTCGACGATTGGCGTGTCCAAAAGTTTTCGCAAGAAAAATTTAGGCGGAAACTGCGATTGGTATGGAGTCGCTATCCAGCGTAGATAACGATTATCCCGCGTGATTTCAAACTCTATGAACCGGCCGCTAGAAT
Organism: Aurantivibrio infirmus; assembly: GCF_054767315.1. Taxonomy (NCBI): domain Bacteria; kingdom Pseudomonadati; phylum Pseudomonadota; class Gammaproteobacteria; order Cellvibrionales; family Cellvibrionaceae; genus Aurantivibrio; species Aurantivibrio infirmus. The sequence goes on along the minus strand of NZ_BAAFSK010000005.1, from coordinate 355,120 downwards.
CAGAGTTCCGCCACACTCCTATTAGATCCTTGTCAATTTCAGCGTAAGACGAGTTGACAAACACCAGAGAGAAAAACAACAAAGCACCAGTGCTGAAAGCAGACATCTGCAGAAAGCGTATAAAACGTGACGCATTACGCATGGATAATTCCTTAACTTAAAATTTAAATCGTCGATTTTCTAAGCAAAAATTGGCTTATGAAATAACTATATTTAGAGGTTTTTAAGATCAGCTTTTAGTATCACACACCGAATATGAACTCAATATGAACAAAGGCTTACCGACGAGTTATGTTCCGCTATCCATTCGAAAAATCGGTCTTTAAGAAACTGTCTGTTGATCCAAATATTAACTGCCGAATCACGATTAAACTGGATACGTAAAAAAGCACCCCTTTTCGGGTGCATTGAAATCAAACTCATGGCATATGGTATCGCTGTCGATTGTTAGCGTTTAAAGTCGGACTCTAGCACCGATATTAATATAGCGACTGGTAACATCGATAGCGTCATCAACATCGTCATCATAGCTAATTGCTTCAGAATGAATATTTGCGTAGATCCCAAATTTTTCCGTAATATCGAAATTAACTTGCGGCGTGAAAATTGCGCCAACGCCATCGGCGAAATCAAAGTCTAGAAAATCGAGTTGCAAACCCGCACCAACGGATAATCTTTGATTGATGTAGAACTTTATGTTTCCGCCAATAGAGGATCTCTCATCTTCCTCATCAAAATATTTATCTTCGTAAGAATAAGATTCACCAAATACATCGAAAGCAACTCTACCGCTACCGGATCCAACAACGTGTTTATAGTTTAGTCGGAGTGTTGTTTCGTCATCGTCTGGAAAAGCTCTAAATTCAATATCCGACGTTTTAAACTCAATTGTTAACGCACCATTATTACCGGTATAAAACCCGATCCCGAACCCATATCCGTTTTTCTTGCTATTGAAATTTTCGTAATCCTCTTCACCATCGACCAAAGAAGCCATTAAAATCAAATTTGGACCAGGTATAACAAAACGCCCCACTATCGTATTTTCACTTATCTCATAGTCACCGCCCAGCTCCTGATCATAGGTCAAACTGTCGAGGCTTACTGAAACTGAAGATTTTTTTGATAAAAAACCCGCTTCTTGGAAAGGTGTGCTATCGGTATCAACCAAGCCGAAATATATTTTTCCATCCAAATTATAGCGAGAAATATCATCAGTAAATTTCGGACCCACATCCGAATCAGTGGTATATTCCCCAGAGCCATAGCCCGCATCCAACTCAACCAAAAAATCGGCATAAGTGGACAAAGACACAGACAACATAGAACTCGCAACAAATATTTTCTTTAACATTTAAAATCCTTTCCATCGTTGAGGAGCGCAAGCAATGCGATCTAGATCGACCCTAGCCCAGGTTTCTGTTGGCTAGTAATTTTTTACTACAATCGTGTTAACAAATTTATCACCTAGGCGTTGACGGTTTTCACCAAAAATAAGAACAGCATCTATAATACCTAAAATTGGCGTAAAAACATTACGTATAAAAGACTGCCAAATATTACATGGCTTGCCCGTAGCTTTTGAAACAACCGATATACGAAAAGGTTTTTTCCCCAAACTTTGCCCACCTGGCAAAGAATCGGAGAATACAAAATAGAATGTCGGTATTGCAATAATCAGCGCATCAGCAAGTTTTCCATCAAACCCTATTGTTTTACAAAAATAAATTGTCAAGAAAAACAAAAGAGCTGATATAAGTCCAGCAGAAAATTGGGCTTGGTATCTTTTACCCGGATGGGCTAATTTGGCTCGCTTCCAATTAAATTCTTTTTGCATATTAATTACCTTGCATAATTGGCTGTCGCTTAAACCAGACAAAATTAAAGCGAAGATCAATTGAATTTAGGTTTCCGACTTTTGACTTCGAAAGCGGCAACTCTGGCCATCTGATTTCGCTCGCCGAAAAGAAGATTTTTTGATCTGACTCGAATCGATGTATCACCAAAACCTTCATTTAATCGAGTGCAAACGCAAGCCTTATTACCGCGTCCGTGATATTAGAATCAACCTTGCAAGAGCTTTCAAATAGGCCGTACAAGGTTAAACTTCTACACATTATCTGAATTAAATTACAATTTCTAATCTTTCACGTTTTGTTTAATATATATAACATTACCGACAATCGCCGCGATTTTTCGCGATCTCATAATTTGCACAGTTACCCAACTCGCATGCTTTCTGCCAATCCCAACAGCCCTTTACCTTATCCCCGAACTCGACCATGTACAGGAAACCTCGATTTTGAAAGGCTTTGTCATTTTTCGGATTCAATTGCAATGCGGTATCAAAATCCGTTAGTGCCTCAGATATCATTTCCTTTTCCGAGTAAGCATTTCCTCTGTTGTTATAGGCCTGTGAATTTGTAGGATCCAATTCTAGGGCTTTATTCGAATCTTCTATGGCCTCATCGTAAAATCCGGTCGCAATAAATGTCGACCCTCTATTAATATAAATTTCCGCATAATTTGGATTCAGTTTTATCGCCTTTTCAAAATCGACCATTGCAGAAGGATATCTTTTTAGGACATTTAACAAGTAACCGCGATTGTTATAGTTTTCCGCACTACTAGGTTCAAGCTTAATCGCTTGGTTAAAATCCGATATCGCATCGTCGAACGCACCGAGGCGCTGATAACTTATACCTCGCAAACTATATATCTGCCCCGCATTCGGTGAGAGGCTAATTGCTTTGGTGAAATCTTCTATTGCTTGCTTGTGTCTACCAAGATCTTGTTTTACGTATCCTCGACCTTTCAAGGCCTCGAGTAAACTTGAATCAATAGCAAGCACCGAATCGTAATCTAAGATTGCTTCTTCATAGCGTAATAATTTTCGATAAGAAGTGGCGCGAGCCAAATACCCTTCACTAGATTCCGTCAATCCTAAAGATGTGTCGAAGTCACTAATCGCAGAATCATGGTCTTGAGAAAACGCCTTCGCTAAACCCCTATTAAAGTAGTACTTTTGGTTATCACCCTCCAGCTTAATTGCCACACTGTAATGCTCAATTGATTTTTCGAATTCTCCAAGCTCCTTAAGCGCTATACCTTTATCGTTATATGCCAGTGCATAAGTGGGGTCCAACTCAATCGCTTTATCAAAACTTATTAGAGCCTCAGAATATCTAGCCAATTGATTTAAAGACAAGCCGCGATTGTAGTATGTAACACTGTAGTTTGGATCTAAAAATATTGCTTGATCATAATCGGAAATGGCCTTATCGAATTCCCCGATCCGGTGTAACACAGCACCCCGATTAAAGTACCCATAAAAATAATCTGGTTTCATAGAAATCGTCAAACCATATTCGTCTATCGCCTTTTGTAAATTTCCTTGCAGCTCGTAGACGATCGCACGACTGTTGTAAGCTTCGACATACCCTGGTTTTATCTCAATAGCCTCATTGTAATCTCGAAGCGCATATTCATAAGCTTCCATCGCCCTATATGCTTCTCCTCGATAATACAGCGCTTCACTTGATAGGGGATCCAATTCAAGAACTTTGTTAAAATCTGATAAAGCGTCATCTAACTTTTTCAATGTCAAATTACACCTTCCACGCTGTAAATATTTTCCGGGTGGCGCAGGATCTAGTCTAATCGCGGCACTGTAGTCCGCGACCGCTTGCTCACAATTATTCAACGCCTGATTAAATAAAGCTCTGAGCGAGAGGGCTATTCGCTGCAAGGTGTTTTTCTGGACCAGCGCCTCAGCTATATCAAGTCCTTTCTGATACTCACCTCTCTCAAAATAATCTTGGGCCTTAGAATACAATTCTCGCTCACTTAATAAGTCAGGCGATTGTTGCCCGCGATCATCGTCCAAACCGTTTGACTCGAAGCTAAATAAAAGCTTCGTCGTTACATCAGTCAATATAACAGGTCTTCCATCTTCGGTTATTGGGTCAAACTTCCACTTTCTAACTGCCTCAATAACCGCATCATCGAAAACATCTAGCGGTTCACTTTCAATTATTTTGATGTTCCTCGCTCGCCCATTTTGACTAACCGTGTACTTCACTACTACATGACCGGTGATATTTTCTTCAATAGCAAACTGAGGATATATCGGTGCAACTCGCTCGATAGGTTCCGCTGAAAAATCTTCTGGCATACCCTGTTTAGATTTTGTAATCGGAACTGAGTTTGGATTATTCGCTGCGCACGCTGAAATGAAAACAATGATAAATACTACAACACAAGCCTTTCTCATTTCTGAGCTCCTAACTATTTGGGTATTAATTTTTTGACTTTTCTAATTGCAACCCGTATCGAATGACTGAATACAAAAATAGGGACAGATTTATTTTTGTGGTGTAAAAAATAGTGCTCTTACTACCGCAAAATAGATCTGCCTCGTTTATATCACTTCAGTAATCTACGAAGCTTTTTCCGCAGCACCAAAGGTAAGAGCGACTATCTCATACGCGCGCAACTAATTTCTGCGTTCGGTGACTCACTTAAACCAAGCAATACATTTCCAATTTCATCAGCCAGGAAATATAAGATTTTGAAATTATTGACTAAATTATTTTCTACGGAGGGAGTTACTTGAAACGGAAACATCCTGTCGCACAAATCAACATTGCCCAATATTATATTTATAAGGCCTGATACTACACAAACACCAGAGTCGGGTGAATCATTAATTTGTTCTAAATATTATCTGGGAAAACGCTGAGGAACATTAGTTTTATTTTTTATCTATTCATCAAACAGTTGCACGACTTATGTTCAGCACTCGTGTTGTAGATATGCTGCAACCTCTCATCCCACTTTTTAAATATTTACGGCACCACACTCCGACCAGCAACCACCCAACTAGGCATTGCCAGCAAGAGCCCGTTACAAAACCTTCTGAGACAGGCCGTCGAAGAGAGCCACACGGACGTGTTTATGCGTGTTTTGTAATGGGCTCTTGTTGGCGATGCCGGGAAGGTTGAGATGTTTTCGCTCTATACAAACAAATTAATGAGATGTGAGCTAGATTAGAGATCTGTGCGGCGGGATGCATGAGGCACCTCCCTGTGCCTCACCCTGCGGGCAGCTCGGCTGTGCTAATTTGTTCCAGACAAATTTGTGAACCGGGAACTTTTGCCTCGCTCCCAATAAACACATGCAAATAAAAAACCCCCACTCTTTCGAGTGAGGGTTTTTTATTTGGTGGAGCTTAGCGGGATCGAACCGCTGACCTCAACACTGCCAGTGTTGCGCTCTCCCAGCTGAGCTAAAGCCCCGTAAATCGTTGGTTACTACTTTTGATTGGCAAAGCCAAACTTTCTATCCGCTTAGCGGGATGGACGCTCCCCGTCCTGGGTCGCGGGCTTCGCCCTTCTTCGCTACGCTGCGAATCCCAAATTCGTTCCAGACGAATTAGTGAACCGCTGACCTTTTATGCCCTTTGGGTACAACACTGCCAGTGTTGCGCTCTCCCAGCTGAGCTAAAGCCCAAGTGCCATGGATGGCACGAATGCCGTAAATGCAGGAGCAATTTTCGGCCTTAAATCGTTGTACTTTCTGAGGGCGGGCATTGTAACAGGAAGGCATCCCATCCTCTAGTCTTGTTATTCCCCAAATTTCTCCAACTTCTGGAACTCTTTTTCTAGCTTTTTCAAAGCCTTATTGCCGTATCCGCCTAGAGCTTCCACCGCATGGCGCAGTCTCGCCCGCGACATATCGGGGCCGAGTAGCACCATCGAATCCATGACCGAGAAAGAAGCCGAAGTCCCAGCGATAGCGATGAACAGCGGGGCTAGGAAATCTTTAAGTTTGATCTCCATGCCATCGGCCAAAGATTTCAACTCAGCGAAGATTAGATCCCGCTCCCAATGACGCAAAGCTTCTAGTCGCCATAGCGCGAATTGCAGAATAGTTTTTTGGTTTTCAACGGGAAGTTTATTCTCGCCAAAACTGGCTTCGGTGAGTGGCAACATCCCTGACAACAAGAATTGCGATAACGGTGCGAAGTCCGAAAGTGTCGACATGCGCTGTCTAGCATGGGGCAAAACTTGTAACAAATTCTCGCGGTTTAATCCCCAATTTTGCAATTCGTCAGCGAGCTGCTCAATGCTTAGATCTTCGCGAATCCACATACCGTTTAACCAAGACAATTTATCTTGATCGAAAATGGGACCACCTAAAGAAATACGGTTAATGTCGAAGTGATCAACCATTTCTTGGAAAGAAAATTTTTCGCGCTCATCGGGCATCGACCAACCCATACGGCCCAAATAATTTAATAAGGCCGGGGGTAAAAAGCCCATGCGTTGGTAATACAAAATACTGGTGGGGTTTTTACGTTTACTGAGTTTAGATTTATCAGGGTTACGCAATAAAGGTAAGTGGCAAAAAATGGGAACTTCCCAACCAAAATATTCGTATAGCTTTAAATGCTTAGGGGTTGAATTAATCCATTCTTCACCGCGAATCACGTGAGTGATATTCATTAAATGATCATCAACGACACAAGCTAAATGATAAGTGGGCATACCATCAGCTTTGACCAGCACTTGCATATCAATTTGCGCCCAATCGATATCTATTTGCCCACGCAACATATCTTCGACGCGGCAACTCCCCTCTTCGGGAATTTTCATACGAATAACATGAGGCTCGCCGGCGGCAAGTTTTCTGTCAATTTCTTCTTTACTAAGTTTTAAACCACGCCCATCGTACTTAGGCGTTTCGCCACGCTTCTGCTGCTCCACTCGCATTTCATCGAGTTCTTCAGCTGTAGCGAAACAATAAAAAGCGTGGCCTTTTTCAATTAATTCTTGCGCGTAGACTTTATAAATATCCATGCGCTCGCTTTGTCGATAAGGTCCGCAGTCCCCTCCTACATCGGGACCTTCGTCCCATTCCAAACCGAGCCAACGTAAACTATCAAATATTGCTTGCTCAGATTCTTTAGTTGAACGTGCTTGATCGGTATCTTCAATGCGCAATAAAAATTCGCCGCCGTGCTGGCGGGTAAAAACTAAATTAAATAATGCGATATAGGCAGTGCCTAAGTGAGGGTCACCGGTAGGTGAAGGAGCAATTCGCGTTCTGACTGTCATAGTTATTTTATTTCGTTCCCGTGTTTACTAATCTGTTCAAATTATTAATTAATTGATCGGACGCGCTACCAACTGATCAAGCAACGCTGCCATAATTTTATTGGTATTTTTAAAGTATTCTTTATTTTCTAACATTTGCGCTTCGCTTTGTACAAACTCGGAACCATCTAGCTCATCACCGCACTTCTCGATTAAGGTTTGCGCGGTACTCAAAGTCATTTCCAAATGAAATTGCAAACCAACTATTCGCTCGTCAATCACGAAGGCTTGATTTTCACAAGCTTCACTACTGGCAAAGTGCTGTGCGTTTTCTGGAATTGCAAAGGTATCACCATGCCAGTGGAAGACTTTCAAATCAGTGGGGATTACCTGTGCAATCTTTGAGTTTTCTGTTGAGAAAATATTTATTGGAAACCAACCAATCTCTCGATATTTATTTTTACTGACTTCTGCACCCAATGCCGCTGCAATTAATTGTGCACCCAAACAAATACCTAAAATGGGTTTATCGGTCGCGGCAACGTCACGAATAAATCCCGCCTCGTCTGTTAGCCATGGATACGCCTCGGCATCCCCAACTCCCATGGGACCACCCATCACTACCAGAAAATCAAAACTATTGAGAGCGGGCAATGGCTCATCCGCATAAAGACGAGTGAGGGTCATTTGATGGTGCTGCGCCTCTGCCCAATCGGCAATCGTGCCTGGCCCCTCAAACTCGACATGCTGTAGTACTTGAATCCGCATCGCCCGACCTACCCGTGTCGCCTGCTTAACTAGCGCTAAATAAAAAGACGCGCATGATACCACGTCAACGAATTGCCGTTACATGCACGACAGACATTCAGCTTCAGTTTCTTGGGGTATTCTCACCGGCTAAATTGATTATATTTATGTCCTAATAAGCCGTCCCGGTTTGCCACAATCTCTCCTAAAGGCTAAAATCGTTGGCCACACACTTCTCGATTTACTCTCCCACTTTTATATGCCCATGCCCTCTTCTACGCCGGACTCTCACCGCTTCTGCATTGCGCCGATGATGGACTGGAGTGATATGCATTGCAGGTATTTTTGGCGTCTGATCTCGAAGAACGCTTTCTTATATACAGAGATGGTGACCACCGGTGCGCTGATTCACGGCGATGTAAATCGCTTTTTACACTTCAACGAAGAAGAACATCCCCTAGCCTTACAGCTCGGTGGCAGTGATCCGAAAGATTTGGCGACTTGCGCAAAAATTGCGGAGCAATGGGGGTACGACGAAGTGAACTTAAATTGCGGCTGCCCCAGCGATCGCGTTCAATCAGGTCGATTTGGCGCCTGCTTAATGGCTGAACCAAACTTGGTCGCTGATTGCATTAAAGCCATGCAGGATGCAGTTTCAATTCCTATTACCATCAAACATCGCATTGGTATCGATGATCAAAACGAAGATGAAGACTTAGATACTTTTGTTAGCACTATCGCGGCAACGGGATGTAAGACTTTTATTGTTCACGCGCGAAAAGCTTGGCTTGATGGCTTAAGCCCTAAAGAAAATCGAGAAGTCCCACCCTTGAATTACGCACGTGCGTATAAACTCAAACAAGATTTTCCGGAACTGAATATTATTCTCAATGGCGGCCTCACTACAATTGCAGAAAGCCAAGAACATTTACAGCATGTTGACGGCGTCATGATGGGGCGCGAGGCTTACCACAACCCTTTTGTATTATCCCAGGTGGATTCAGTGTTGTTTGGCGACGAGCCCATCGATCTAGACCGTAGACAGATTTTAGAAAAATTTATGGAATATTGTGAGAGCCAATTAAATCTCGCTCGCAAACTAAAATATTCGTTATCGACTACAAAGCCTATCGACAAACAAGTCGGCCAAGTGTCCGCCGAATATGTCAGCCGCACCAAACTACAACACATGGCGCGTCACGTACTGGGTTTATTTTACGGTGAAGCGGGAGGCAAACGATTTCGACGTTACTTGAGTGAAAACGCAACACGCCCAGAAGCCAACGGACAGACACTATTAAACGCTTATGCGGCGATGATTGAGCGAAGTGGACGTAATATGTAAAAGAAATGTTTTAGGGGTTATTTGGTCGCGGGATCGCTGTAAATTTTTATTGTTAACCTTCTAAGGTATTCACCAAATCACGAAATGTTTCGCGATTCGCTTCATTCAGCTGCATTAAAATACTATGCGCTTCTAAGACGCGTTTTTTTGCACTGACTTCATCAACATCGGCAATACAAATATGTTTGCATTGTTCTGAAACCTGAGAGGGTTGGTGAATAATTTCTAAGATATCGCCAAAGCCCATAGTTTCGAGTAAACGATTAACGCTAGGATTGGTTGAGTAAACGACAGGAACAACACCGCAACGATCTTTGGATAGCAAAGCGATTTTTGCCATTAAACCAAAAGTAGTGCTGTCGATGGCTTCTGCATCTGTTAAATCAAATAATATTGAGCAGAAGTCACTGCCTTTAAACATTGAATCGATAAATTTATCGAAAGACACACATAGTGTTAAACGTACATCACCGATCATTCTGATAACGTGCGTACCGTTATGATCAGCTACCAATATTTGTCCCGCTTGCATATCAATGACCTCGTGTAACCATTAATACTGCTATGTCATCTGGGTAATCGCTATTTGCTTCAATACCTAAACAACGACATAAGTTTTCAATGGTCATTTCACCTTCCATATGAGACACCCGATCTAGCAAAAGTGTTTCCTTTTCTTCTATTTCATTTCCCGGCAGTATTTCAAAAATACCGTCTGAAAACATAACCATTACACATTTTTCTGGAAGCGAAATTTCATACACTTCCCACTCAATATCATGAAACAGACCTAAAGGTTTCCCCTTACCTTTTAAAAACTCTGTCCCTTCCTCAGTACGCAAAATGGGCATGGGTAGATGCCCACCTACAGCATAGCGCATTTTATGAGTTTTGCAGTCTATCGTGCCTTGAAACGACGTAAGGTGATTCTCCAAACGCGTTGCAATTAACTCGCGATTAATGCCTTGCAAAAGTAGATTTGGCGCTTCGGTAAAGACAAATTTTTCATCACCGTCAAAAAATATTGATCGGTCCCTTAACAATTGCCGGACTAAAAATTTTAGCCAAATGGTAACAAAAGCAGATGAAGCACCATGTCCCGAAACGTCGACTAAATAAAAACCCAAATACTGATTTAAGAAATACGCATAATCGATAAAATCTCCACTTAAATAGAGCGAAGGATTTATATAGCGCGAAATTGTATAGCCGCCGCGTGAAACTGGCGTTGGCGGTAATAAGCGTTCTTGTACTTGGTGGCCCGCTTTTTGATCGCGCTCAAATAATTGTAAAGTTTTAAGGAGTTCGCTATTACTGTGTTCCAATTCATCTCGGTAACGCCGGTTTTCTGCGACCAAGTCTTTATGCTCTAAACCCTGCTTAATTGCATGTTCTATTACTTTCATGTCGGCGATGGGTTTAATCAAATAATCACTGGCGCCTAAGCGCAGTGCTTCGACCACATCGTCCATCACTCCCACACCAGAAATAACAATTACCGGAACTTCTGGTGCTTTAGCAGTTATTTTTTTTAATACTTCCAGACCACTCACATCTGGCATCATCAGATCGCTGAGCACGAGTTCAGGTTGGAAGGAATCGAATAATGCCAAGCCAGCGAGACCGCTATCAGCCTCTTTGATGAGATAACCACTATCTTCTAGATATGCCGCCACGTTTTGGCGTACTGCAGTGTCATCATCTATGATGAGCAATTTCCTGATATAGGCCTCCATTGAACACCTATGTCTAATTAATCAAAGTCTAATCAATCTAGTCTCTACCAAAGCCTCAACCTTCAGAGTCTCGACCTTATGAGGCTCGATCTTTCGAACCTTGTTCAACCCCAGTAAAGCACTCTCAGGAATTGTTCGGTTTTTCAGCGAAATTTAAAGCGCGGTACACTACTCCTTTATGTTTGGAGGCGCAACAACTTCAAGCCTGAAATTAACCGACATTTGATATAGACTGTGCGGACGTATTTTCGCAGATGGTGGACTTAAATCTTCAGTAATTACTCTTAGATTCTGCCAAATTTTGTTGATAAAACTTAAACGACAAGGCTGTGAGGCGTACTATACTTTGGTTTATAAAATTGATAGTTAGGGACAAGAACTATAAGGGACGATTTAGGGCAAGCACTGGGCTTCGCAAACAATAGCCGCACTGGGGATACAACGAGAGAATCTGATGAATCGAAATAATCGCAACTATAATGAAAAGCGCAACTTCATCCGAATGAAGATCGACACACCTGCCAATGTCAGCATCGAGAATGATGGACAAAGCGTAAATGGCGTGTGTCGGGATTTGAGTGGCGGCGGAATGCTAATCGAGACTGACGACAAACTAGAGATTGGTTTGGAGTTAGAAATCCAACTGGCTTCTCACCACGCGGAAAGCCCGATGTTAAAAGCTAGAGCTCAGGTAGCCCGAGTTCAAGAAAACCCTTCTGGAACCTATACCTTGGGATTAGAAATATTAGAGATGCTCGATTAGATCAAAGACTTATTTCAAGCCACTTTTTTCACTTATAAAAGGCCGCGAGTCATTAGTACTCACGGCCTTTTATTAATTCATAACAACGCTAAATGTAAACGACGCTAAAACTCAACTTCGCCGTATTCTTCATCACCAAAGTCACTGCCAAAGTCACTCTCTATTTGCCCGTCATTCACCAGATAATCTCGCCTTTGAAGATAGCCTTCTCTGAAAAATATATAACGATCACCGGATATCAGAGCCTCTGCCTCCAGTAAACCCACTCGCGTATCGATGAAATCTAAGGCTCGAACACTGTTTCGAGTGGGAATATCGTCTAGCTGGCCAATTGGATCTGCGACCCAATCAAGAGGTAGGCCAGCAGTATCTCGAAGTGTGCTGGGCCCAAGGAAAGGCAGCATAATAAAAGGCCCATCGGGGACCCCCCATACCGCTAGGGTTTGTCCAAAGTCCTCACCCTCGCTCTTCTCTAAATTAACGTGCTGTGCAACATCAATAAAACCACCAATGCCAGCCGTCGAATTCACCAAGAATCGCCCAGTATCATTTCCTGCTTGCTTCCATTTCCACTGTAAAACGTCATTAAGTATATTGCGAAGCTCAAGGAGATTACTGAAGAAATTTGAAATGCCGGTTTCGATGAAATTTGGCGTTACGAATTGGTAGGCTGTCGCGACGGGCTTAAGAACCCAACGATCAAGAGTTTCGTTAAATACGAACACCGAACGATTTAAACCTTCCCAAGGATCAACATTTTTCTCCTCCTCTGCTGCATCTTGCCCATAAGCGCTTACGCTTAAAAAGACACTTAACAATAGCGAGGAGAGAACACGGGGGTTAAAAATTCGGGATTTGATTAATGAGAGCATGGCCATTCCTTCACCTCGGCTTCTTTTTAATCAGAGAAGCAATTGAATCAAAGTAAAACGGATTGAAAAAAGTCGCCGCAGTATGCTGTTTTAGCGCTAATTTGTGAAGGCTAGAATAAGAAAAGTATCAGATGGATTTGTAGATGAGCGGGGTGTTACATGAGAGGGCTTCCGCTTCAGAAACCGCACTTTGCATCCGCTAAAGGCAACTAAAACGATAACTCAACAAATAACCGTGCTCGATTGGCTTAACCAATTCTTGGTGATTTTCCCATCCATTTGGACATTTTTCAGCCATGCGCTTAAAAATACCTAATCGAGCAGATTCAGGGCCACCGCTAACAGAGAAAGGGGCTGATTCTTCGAAAATAGTGCTCGAGTCGAGTGCAGGCGTAGCCTTTCTCTCGGAATTTTTACTCTTAGTTTCAGTGGAGTTAAGGTTCGCCGACGTTTTTGGGCTCGTGTTAACTTGGTCGCTGTCTTTTTTAACACTGTCGTTATGATCCGTTTTACGGCCAAACTTTTTATCTTGATTGCATTCCATATGCATGCGATGAAATTCTAAAGTGTCCGCCATATCTACGGTCGCTTCACATTCCTTTTCGGCCGAAAAACTTTGTGTAGAAAAAGCCAATAAAAAAGCTGCTGTGAATAAAACCGAAGGGAGAGACGTTCTCGTATGTGTTACTGGTTTCATTTTATTTCCTAACAGTTTTTTAAATGGATAATGAATAAAAAAGTGCTTACAAAAAAGGGAGTGCGAAAACACTCCCTGTTTCATTTTTAGAACTTGTGTTCCATACCGACGCCGAATACGGTTTCTTCAGTGTCGAAAATACCTGATTCATCTTCGTTCTTAGTGAAAAAAGCAAACCATTTGGTATTTTTACCTAACTTTTGATCGTAACCCAATGACAAGGTCGTGGCTTCGAAATCATTCTTTAACTGCGCATCATCTTCAGTCATTCCGTACTGGGCCTTAAACACATGCTTACCCAATTTGTACTGTCCACTGACGAATATGCCATCTTGATCAACGATATCAACCGTTTCTGAATCTTCCGCTTGTTGGTACATAAAACCAAATTGAAAATCGCCAGGGCTCCACTGTGCCACTAAACGGATGATATCCATCAAGAACTCATCATTAGCGCCAATTAGAGGGCTAAAGTTGCTAACCGTAGGGTCATCCGAAACGACGTCCTGATCAATGGCAACTGCGAACAGCAAATCATCCAAGGTATAGGTTAACGCTAGCGATATTCCGTCAGCCAAGTCATCAGCTTCGTTAGTACCGACTTGCTCTTCACCTTGATCTGTAGAAAACGCAACCGAAGCCGCAAAACCTGCGATTGTGGGAGAGGTGTACATGACAATATCGTTAATACGATTTTCACCCGCGAATGTTTCTTTGATGTCTCCCGTCAAATCGTTAAACAAATCGATTTTGTTTTGCGCCATTTTTAACGGCGTATCATGTTTTCCCGCGATGACCGTGCCGAAATCCCCGGTCAAACCTACATAACGGTTCCTGGTACGTAAATCGCGATTATCATCACCAGTCGCGTCAATTTCCCATTCAATTTTGTAAATAACATTCAAGGAATCATTTAGCTCTGACTTCCCTTGCACGCCAATTCGCGATGCATTGGTCTTTAGCTCCCACTCGTCAACATCATTGCCGGTACCAGGTACATCTAACTCCTGGTTTTCGAGGGAGAGAAAAATCTTTCCGTAAAGTTCGCCATCGATTGGGCCTTCTGCATATACGCCAGTTGCCGCCATTGACGCGAGCACTAGTGGTAAGATTTGTCGTTTCATAAGGTTACCCTTCTATTGTGTAGGTTTGAGCTCAATAAACATCCGCTAGTAGAGACGAATCTAATCATCGAGTTCCATTGTCTTTATGGTGTTGGATAATTGCCTGCAAATGGGGCGCATGAATTATCTGGAAATGGATTTTGGGAGTTAAATATTTCAAAGATATTACAGTTGTCATCTAATTGACTTTTTTTAGTCTTTTTATGGCAATATTTTTGAAATACTTCGCCTCTCGAACGAGCGCGGTTCATATTGTTGGGAGGTTTTTGGGCCTATGATGCTCACTGCGTGTGAATTATTGTTAGCTTTTCACTTTGTTAGGCGTTTAAACCAACAAATCGTCGGTATCTTCTTCTTTGTCGCCTTGTTTAGCAGTCATCAAAAGTTCACGCTCTTTTAGCCAATCATTGAGTTGTTGAAAATGATCTTCACAACTCGTTGGGTGCTGTAGTAGACCCTTGGAAGAATAATTCCTCTGGCTACCGCCACTCTTACCAACAGTAAACAAACGAGCATCATGTTGGCCCATCTCTTCAATCCAATGACGACAATCATCGGCATTACCCCATAAACCCGCATGAAGATTTGCAAAATAGGCATTGGCTGGGAGTTTTGTGGCTTGAAGTGCGTCGCCATAATTGAACTTATCAACGGGATCACGCCAATCCTCACCATTCAACCAACGCTTCCACACAGATAGAGATAAACGGGTTTCTCTTTTAATTGATTCACTGAAAGGGATTCCGACATAACCATTTAAAAAGCTGTAAACCGCAGAGGTACCGGACCACAATCTGAACCCCATGAGTTTACGCCAAGAATCCAATTGGCACTGACGGGACGCCGCGAAATGGGCCATCCCCAAGACTGGTGCCGAGAGTTGCTGCAAACGAGCGTACGCACACAATAGCAAAATACTACCCATCCCCTGCCCCAACCAAAATTGGGCTACACCAGGGCGGAGTTTTTCTAGCATGCCCAGATGGGCGGGAATATCTTCGACGATCGCCTCATGCAAACCCCAATCAGAATGCCGACCCACTTTAGGCCAACTATTACCTTTACCGCGCAAATCAGCTAAGTAAACATCGTAACCTTGGGCCGCTAGAAATTGCGCTAACCCAGCTTCGGAACGATCGGGAAGAAAGACTTGAGAATTTTCAAGAAAACCAGCCAGCATCAATATCGGTGTGCCGGTAGCATTGCGATAACAGCGTCGGAGTTCTAGCTGATTACCATTAACGAAGACGTTATGGGATTCAATACGAAGACGAACACCTTTCCACGTTATATTTTGCATAGCGACCGTGTACTACCTGGTTATTATGTGGGCGCATTCTAGCCAAGAGTGTCATAGAAACCAAGCCTTAAGGTGGGATTACGCCAAAAGTCGCAAAATAAATCACACTAACTCTAATGATTTACTATTAGCAATATCGAGAAAAAACGAGTCCATTTTTTATGGAGCTGAGCTGTAATAGGAGTACGCAAAATTAAGAATGATGGAAGCATAGAGTTATTGTTGTTTAATTTTTCTGGCTTCTTTGTCGCTCGATAAGCGCCCATTGCTTATCGAGTCGTTTTGGCGAAATCGGAAAGCGTGTTTTCATCGGTTGCGCGAACAATGACAAACGAAACTCCTCTAACATCCAACGATATTTTTCCAGTTCCGCGTCACTTTTCAAAATCCAATCATCTCCACTATTCCAATAGTCCGCGAGGCGAGACGCATAAACTTGAAACTCTTCTTGACGCTCTAAATCTTTTTGAATTTGTGAATCGGCTTTTTCTAAGCGTTTTTCTATGCCAAGTAAATAACGGGGGAGTTGCTGCAAATTTTCCATCGGCGTGCTAAATAAAAACCCAGGACGAAATAACTGTCTGATTTGCTCGCCAATATCCTTTTTTATTGACACAAAAAGAGAAGATTGATTGCGGCTTACCATGCTTGCTTGGATAGCAACGACACCACGCGCTAACTCAAGCACCATCCTTTCTAGCTCTGTTGCCTTGGCAACAAAATTTTCTTTCCCTCTCTCAATGGCTGCATGATAATTATTTTTGTTTCGCGGCAAAGGCGCTGAACCCACGCAGACATCAAACACTGCCGCACACAACAAGTCTTCCTTCAGCGATGCTGGGTTTTCGAAACACGACAATGCCAGAGCAATATTCTTTGCGGAAAAAATCGACTTGGTTAAATATTTCGTGGCTTGTTTGAACTCCAACAACAGCAAGCGGGTCAAACCCTTTTTGTAAGCGTATTCCGCTTGTGCGGGATCATCAAATAACCTTAAGTCGACACTCTCGCCATTGTCGACCAAGGCAGAATATCCAACCGTAGTGATCCCACCTTTTTTCAAATGAACGGTTTCTTTTAATTCTTCAAAATCCCATTCGACGATATTCTTTCGCTCCATATCATCGCCTGCACTGCGAATACTTTTTTGTAGGCGATCTCGGTAGCTCGCCCGAAGTGCATTCAGATCACGATTTGAATCTACTATTTTGCCTTTTTCATCGAGCACTTTGATATTAAATCGGTAATAATCATCCACCGCGCTTTCGTTCCAAGCGGATTCTGGGACATCAACGGCACTGATTTTTTTTAGTTCATTAGCCAGAGCCAAGCTCAAAGCATCGTCAGAAGGAGTAAGTTTTGGCAAAATCCGATCAACAAAATCCGGTACCGGAACGAAATTTTTTCGCCATTGTTTTGGCAAAGACTTCACCAGTTGAATACATTTTTCACGAAACATGCCCGGCACCAACCACTGCAAACGATTTTCTGGGACTAGGTGTAACGCATGTATCGGGACATGAATGCTAACGCCATCTTCCTTGTGGCCCGGTTCAAAATGGTAACTTAAAGGATAGCTACGATCCTTCCATTGCAGCTGATTTGGAAACTGAGCCTGAGTGATTTCTTCGGCATCATGGCGCATTAATAAATCACGGGTTATAAACAATAACTTGGGAGAATCCTGTTCGGCCTGTTTGCGCCAGTGCTCAAAACCCTGCAAATTTACTACTTTGCTAGGAATTCTCTCATCGAAAAATTGAAACAACTCCCTGTCTTCAACAATTACATCGCGACGACGAGATTTCGCTTCCAGATCAAGCAGCTCTTTAATTAATGCTTGGTTGTGTTGAAAGAACTTTGCATTTTTGCCACGAGGACTTTGGTATTTTGCTTCAACCAAAGCGGCTTGAATAAATATTTCCCGCGCTTCTTTTGGATCAATGTGGCTGTAATCAACCGGTTTCTTATCTTCCAAGACAACGCCGTATAAGGTCGTTCTTGCAAAAGCCATTACCTGACCGCGACGACTTTCGTAATGGGGCTCAAAATAATTGCGTTTTATTAAATGCTTTGCGCTTTCAAGAATCCATTCTGGCTCTACCTTCGCAACGCAGTGGGCGTAAAGCTTTGTGGTTTCAATCAACTCAGACGCCGCGATCCACTTCGGTGATGCTTTAAATAAAGATGACCCTGGAAAAATTGAGAAACGACGATTGCGCGGTCCAATATACTGGCGTTGCTCATCAAGATTACCAATATTTCCTAACAGCCCCACTAAAAGGGCTCGATGAACGGTTTCTAAACTTGCGGATTGTTTGTTTTCACGAAAGCCCAGTTTTTTTGTTGCCAATCGCAACTGGTGGTGCAAATCACGCCATTCTCTTATTCGTAAAAAAGACAGAAACTCTTTTTTACAACGATTGCGTAACTGATTTTTCGACACCTCTTGGCGCAAGGTTTCGAGGTAATTCCAAAGGTTTATGTAGGCCAGGAAGTCCGAACCCTTCTCGGCAAAACGGCGATGTTTTTCATCAGCCGCCTGCTGTTTATCAGCGGGTCGGTCGCGGGGATCTTGAATGGTTAAGGCGCTGACGATCAACAACACCTCGCGTAAACAATCCAGTTCGGCGGCGGCAATACACATTCTCGCCAAGCGTGGATCAACAGATAATTGCGTCAGTTGTTTACCGATGGGCGTCAGCCGCCCTCGCTTGTCTAAGGCTTGTAACTCTTCTAGTAATTTATAGCCGTCGTTAATGAGACGGTGGTCAGGAACATCAACAAACGGAAAGTCGCGGATATCACCAAGACCCAGTTGTGCCATTTGTAAAATAACCGTCGCGAGATTACTACGGGCAATTTCTGGTTCCGTAAATTCTGCTCGACTATCAAAATCCGTTTGTTCATATAAGCGATAGCAAACCCCGTCGCTCACACGACCACTGCGGCCCTTACGTTGATTCGCACTAGCTTGAGAAATAGCCTCTATCGGAAGACGTAACACTTTTGTTCGATAAGAGTAGCGACTAATGCGAGCATAGCCGGGGTCAATGACATAACGGATTCCCGGGACGGTAATCGATGTCTCCGCAACATTGGTTGCCAACACAACTCGCCGACCTTTATGGTTTTGAAAAACTTTCGTTTGCTCCGCCAAACTTAAACGAGCATACAATGGCAGTACATCCAAGTGCGGAAAATTCGCTTTCCGAATTGCCAATGCAGCTTCACGAATATCTCTTTCACCACTAAGAAATACCAATATGTCACCGCGTTTTTCAGTAGACGATTTTTTTTCTACCGCAAGAATTTCATCAATTGTTCCAACTAAGGCATCAGTAATACTGTCTTCTTCAATACGTGGACGATAAATAACATCAACGGGATACGTTCTTCCCGATACCTGAATAATCGGCGCATTGTTGAAATGTTGTGAGAGCCGTTCTACATCAATAGTCGCAGACGTAATGATCACCTTTAAATCGGGGCGTTTCGGCAATAATTGTTTTAAGTAGCCCAATAGGAAATCAATGTTGAGACTGCGCTCGTGGGCTTCATCAATAATGATTGTGTCGTAGCGATTTAAGTAACGATCGTTTTGAATCTCGGCGAGTAAAATCCCATCGGTCATTAATTTAATATGCGTGTCTTCACTGCTATGATCAGTAAAACGAACTTGGTAGCCGACACTCGAACCGAGTTCAACTTTTAATTCTTCAGCAATCCGATTGGCCACGGTTCGTGCGGCAATTCTTCGTGGCTGCGTATGACCAATAGTGCCAAACACTCCTCGCCCCAGCTGCAAACACATTTTCGGTAACTGTGTGGTTTTTCCTGAGCCAGTTTCACCAGCGACAACCACGACCTGGTTGCTTTCAATCGCTTTCGTGATATCTTCGCGCTTTTGAGCGATGGGAAGCTCATCTGGAAACTCTATAAGGGGAACGTTTTTACGACGTCGTTCAACGCGGGAATGGGATTCCTGAATGGCCTGCGTTAATCGCAACAACACCTGATCAAAGGGCTTTTTTTGTTTTTGTCTCGCGAGGAGATTGCTGAGCTGTTTTTGCAAACGAAAACGATCCGCCACGAGACAGGTCGATATATCTTGGCGAAGAGAGGAAATAGAAAAATCAGAATTAGTCATGACTGAAAAAGGGCTTGTTGCGAAATTTAGCCATGAACTACAAAACCTTTGAATAAGCGGAAGATTTTTATGCTAACAAGGACAAGTAATTGCTCCTGCACTACTTGCATACATGCCCTCCTTGGCAATAAAGCGTCGTACGGTGAACCGGAGCTTACATGAAGTAAATGAGGAATCGGCTGGCGCCGCTAGCGTGAAAATATACGATTATTCAGTAATAACTAGCGGCTTAGATAGGCGATACCTTCATCCAAGCCCGCCAAGGTTAAAGGATACATTTTGTCATCGACTAATTCTTTGGTGATTTCAATGCTGCTAGTATATTCCCAATGTTCTTTGGTCGTCGGGTTTAACCAAATAACTTTATCGAAACACTCTTTCATTCGCTGCATCCAAATGTAGCCCGGCTCTTCGTTCATATGCTCGACGCTACCATACTGATGAGAAATCTCGTAAGCGCCCATCGTCGCATCACCAACGAAGATCGCTTTATAATCGCTACTGTAGGTATGCATTAAATCAAACATCGACATGGTGTTCTGTTGTCGTCGATAGTTATCCTTCCAAACACGCTCATAAATAAAATTATGAAAGTAAAAATATTCTAAATGCTTAAATTCGGTTTTACAGGCAGAAAATAATTCCTCGCAGACTTTTACGTATGGATCCATAGATCCACCCACGTCGAGGAATAAAAGGACTTTCACCGCGTTACGTTTTTCCGGCACCATTTTTATATCGAGGAGGCCCGCATTGCGCGCTGTCGAACTAATCGTGTCATTAAGATCCAATTCTTCTTCAGAACCCGTCCGAGCAAATTTGCGTAATTTGCGTAGCGCCATTTTAATATTACGCGTACCCAATTCGACTGAATCATCCAGGTTTTTATACTGACGTTGCTCCCACACTTTGGAAGCTTGCTTGTTACTGCTCTCACCACCGATACGAATTCCGCCGGGATGAAAACCGCTATGACCAAAGGGAGAGGTACCACCGGTGCCGATCCATTTGTTGCCACCAGAGTGACGCTTTTTTTGTTCTTCTAAACGTTTTTTAAACTCTTCGATGAGCTTTTCAAGCCCCCCCATGGATTCTATCTTGGCTTTTTCCTCATCGCTCAAGTCTTTCAAAAACTCTGAGCGCAACCAGTCTTCAGGAATGATTGCCTCGATGATGTCATCCAAGTTTTCTAAATCTTTAAAGTAGGCGCCGAATGCCTTATCGAACTTATCAAAATATTTTTCGTCTTTGACTAAGCAGGTTCTTGATAGCAGATAAAAGTCTTCAATACTGCCAAAGGCTAAATGCGCTTCCAAAGCCTCTAGCAAAACCAACAACTCCTTTATTGATACGGGGAGTTGTGCGTTTCGAAGACCATAAAAAAAATTAACTAACATTTAGTTCATCCGCGTTACTGGCCACAGTCCTGGCCCTGTTTAATTGCTTTGCAAAATCGAAAGGATTTAAAAAGCTTAACGATTTTCTCGTCGCACCATAAACGCCAAACGTTCTAACATATGAACGTCTTGTTCGTTTTTCAACAAAGCACCATACAATGGTGGAATCGCTTTGCTAGGATCGCGATTTTTTAACACTTCGTCAGGAATATCGTCGGCCATCAAAAGCTTTAACCAATCAATGAGTTCTGACGTGGAAGGTTTCTTTTTCAAGCCAGGTACTTTACGTACATCAAAAAAGATATCTAAAGCTTCGTTGATTAAGTCTTTTTTGAGCTTAGGAAAATGTACATCGATGATCGAGATCATAGTGTCGCGATCTGGGAAGTTTATGTAGTGGAAGAAACAACGACGCAAAAATGCATCGGGTAATTCTTTTTCATTGTTGCTCGTAATAATAACAATTGGCCGTTGTTTCGCTTTAATAGTCTCGCCGGTTTCGTAAACGAAGAACTCCATTTTATCGAGCTCGACTAAGAGGTCATTAGGAAACTCGATATCGGCTTTGTCGACCTCGTCAATCAAAAGTACGACTTGTTCGTCTGCGGTAAACGCTTCCCACAACTTGCCTTGTTTTATGTAGTTACGAATATCCTGAACCTTTTCACCACCCAACTGGGAATCTCTTAAACGAGAAACTGCGTCGTATTCGTAAAGGCCTTGTTGCGCTTTAGTGGTGGACTTAATATGCCACTGAATCAAACGCTTACCTAAAGCCGCCGCAACCTCTTCCGCAAGCATTGTTTTACCAGTGCCGGGCTCGCCTTTTATCAACAGTGGGCGCTGTAAAGTCACCGCTGCATTGACCGCCATTCGCAAATCTTCGGTGGCTACATATTTGTCAGTACCTTCAAACTTCATTATTTGGCCTCGTCACTATAATAAAATAAATTCAATTGATATCTAGGCAGCTCGCTGGTTTATAAGCCACATCCTGAACCACGTTAGCAGGCAGACAACGCCTACAAAAGCCGAGCAGTTTAGCATAAACAGGATTGATATTGGGAGCCTGATAAAATGGGCGTGTCGTAAAAATATAGAAGTTATCAAGTAGGGATCATCTAGTAGAGATCATAGCAGCGTGAACCCGGTGGTGCCGTTGGCAGCGCTGAGAGAATAAACAAGCTTTAACAGGAAGCATATGAATTGGGAGTCTAAAGCAGAGATTACGGCTCACGAAGAGAAAATGATAATTTAGAAGTTAATCAGATTTTTTCTCAGAATCTTCAGACGCTTCGTCATTCACCTCTTGGTTTAATTCTGAATTGGTAGCCTGCTCATCTGAAGTGGCTTCCGGATCAATCGCGGAATCTTCTTGAGCGTCTTCTGCTTTAGTTGCGATTTCTTCACCCGTTTCCGATTCCGGTTCCGTTACGTCTTTGGGAAGATCAACCGTATCATCTTCAGCCTGGAAATCATCAATAGAAAATTCAGCTGGCTCATTTTTTTCTTCACCACCCGTTTCACTTTCACTAAGATCCTCACCCGGGTTTACTTCCGCAGCAACTTCAGCGGTGGAAGACTGTTCGTTTTCTTCCGCATTGGAATCTACGTCTGTGTTTTCTTCTGCGTCAGAAGCGATATCTAATTCAGCGGCAAGCAATGCCAACTCCTCTTCATCAGACAATGCGCTCGCTTCTTTCTCGTCATCGCTTTCTTTTTCCCTTGTGCTTTCCTTTTCCGCCGCACCGTCTTGATCACTCGCCAAATCGGCCAAGCTAGGATCTAGTTCGACCAGCTCTGTAGGCGCTCCTGCGCCCTGCTCAGTCAAAACTTCTTCAAGAATTTCCTCTTCTTTCTTACCCATAATCATTCGATAAGCAAAAAAAGCGAGCCCTAGCATAAAAATATTGGCCAGTGCGATTCCACCGTAAAGCCATACCTTACCAAGCGTACCCGATTCCTCAGTACCCTCCTCTTCCATCGCCTGCTCAGGAGCGGCATTTTCGTCCGGTGCTATTTGTGTTGGTACGGGCGCCGGCTTTTCATCTTGAACGTCATCTTGTTTTGAATTTTCTGCTGCAAATGGATCGTCACCATCGGGGTGAGTAATACGAATTACATTTGAAGTAACTGAGAACCGTTTGCCTGCTACATCCTGTGCGTCAACATCAAAATAAACTTGATATGTACCGTCAATTCTGGGGATAACTTCCCGCTCCCAGCTATCGACTTGACTCAAAATCAATTCTTCACTGACGGATTTTTCATTCGGATCTATTATGCGCACCTTCACTTTTGTATTGTTTAAATCGATATCGTCACGATAGGTACGCAAGGAGATAAGGTGACGGGTTTGTGATCCTCGAATCGATTTTGTAACGGAGGTTGAAAACGCCTCATGTGCAGTGAGCTGGTGAGTGAATTCACGCTGAAAAGTTTTTCCGTCAACATTCACGCGAATGCGGTAACTCCCCGCTGTATCAAACATCGTTAAGGGAGTGTGAAAAATACCCTTGGCTAGACCGCTATTCGGCGCTGCCGGCTCCAATTTGCCTTCCCAGCGTTCACCATCCGTGATGCGCTCAACGAGATAAGTAAGCTCTAATAAATCTAAAAATTCATCTCGCGCTATCGTCTTGTTGTCTTCGCGCAATAAGGCACTCAGAGTCAACGCGTCTCCCACGGCGATATTGTTTTTCATCGCTTTTACAACCAGACTAAGGTTGCTAACGATTGATATTTTGCTTCCGGACGCTACGTCGACCGATACTCCCCACTCGCCTTCAAGCGGTCGAGTAACGGTTATCAGCTCATAGCTGTCTCCGTGAAACCAACTGACATCGTCAGAAGGTTTCTCGTATTCGTAGATACTGCCATCAGGGCTGGCGAGTTTGATTGCCTCGCCACTATCATTTGCAAAAATTAATGCGGTAAATTCTTCAACACTTGAATCAACAATGAAAGAATTTCCCTCAAAAGGTAATTGTTCGGCAGGTGCCGCACTGTCCAAAGCCTCGACAAATATTTTTACCAATTCATCGGCAGTATTTGCTACGGCGGATACACCATCTGTTGAGACCGACAATTTGTTGAGTAGCTCGACGTCAGCTTTTTCAGATAGAGCGATGGTATGTATTCTAAAACCAGCTTCTTTTAGGCTCGGCAATACTTCATCGACTATTCGACGCCACTCCGCGAGGTTTTCTTCGGGCTCTCTTGAAATATCAACCATACCGTCAGTGAGCAAAATGATATCTCTGCGGGACTTAATCTTCGATTCAAGGTCGTAAGCCGCTTTTTCTAATGCTTCACCCATATTGGTATACAAACCGTTAGATTTAATTCTTGACGACGCTTCCGCAGCAGAAGCACGCCATTCCTCGCTAACATCTTTATGGGGTACCAACATGTTGACGTACTTGCCAAATGTCCAAACGCCGGACTTACTATTTTCCGGCAATAACTTAACTAATAACTCGAGTGCGGGTTGACGTAAATTGTTAGGGTCGTTTTGACGCATGCTTCCTGACATATCGATGACAAAGCGCACATCAACTTGCGGTTCATCAAATTGAGCGTTGACGAGTGGAGCAAACAGGAATATCGAAAAGATAATGAGCGGACGAATGGCTGAGCGAACTCCAGATCGGAAGATCTCGATAGTTACTTGCAATAATTTCAGTTTAACCATACCAGCCACACACCTAGCAATAATAACGGCACACTGGGTTCCTCTTCAGTGGCAAGAGTAGGAACAAGGTGTGCAGAATTTGACGTCTTATTACATAGGTATAGCAGTTGCTAGCATGAAGGCAATGAAAGGGGGTTGTTTTTGTAGCGAAGGGGAATAAGCAGACACCTAAATATAACGATAGATGATCGAATACAATCGTAGCGTCAAAGTCATCTTAGCGTGTCACGATGTTTTTCCAGATGATTCTTTCACTAGCGCATCGTGTTCCTGTAGTTGTGACTGCTCTTGCTTGTTCTTGATCTGACGTTTTTGCCAAAACAGTTGCCAAGCGAAATCAATTAATAAATATAGTGCGATTGAAATGGCCATTGCCAGTAAAACCGGGACGCCCGCACGAGCAAAACCCTGATCTTTTATAAATACACCTTCCAACATGCTAGTGAAAAATGCCGGCGCTAAATGGGGATCTTGATACGCAACAGGGTATGGCATGATCAATACCACAGTGACGCACAAACGTAATATATTCCGCGGTGTTTTATAAGGAATCTTCTTGGTCATAAACCACCAAACGACTAAGGCGCATATTGCACCTGTTAAATAGATTAGCCATCCAGTTAAATATTCTTCGGCTGTAAACATAAAACAATCAAACTCGCTAATTGGTTTTTTTGCTGGGAATGCTAGTGGATCATCTCTTTTAACACAAGTGGCACCAAGCTGTATCTAAGCTGCCATCTGTTTAATTCATTCGACCCAATTAATTATGTGTTCGTCCATCCCGTCTGGGTGAACATAGGTTTCATTAAGAGTCCTTCCTTTTACAGAAATTCCCTGCTGATGAATTGTTTCTCTCGATCCCGATATAAGATGATGCCAATCTGGTAAGGGTTTCGATTCAGAGACTAAACGATAAGCACACGTTGAAGGCAACCAATGGAACTCGTTGACATCTTCTGGCTTTAACCAAACGCAATTGGGTACCAAGGTATTTCTATTTTCATATTCTGTACAACGACAATCATCGTTATTTAAATACCGGCAAGATATTTTGGTATAAACTACTTCGCCACTGTCCTCATCTTCTAATTTATGTAAACAACATTTCGCACAACCATCACAAAGGGATTCCCACTCTTCTCGTGACATCTCAGATAATTCTTTACTCTCCCAATAGCGCGACATATCTAGATTCACTTCACAACGTAAAGCGATGGTGGCATTTGTAAGTAGTATCCCTCTTTTTCTAATTGCTCAATTACTTTCTCTGAATTCGCTCGCGCCAACTTTTTTCCAGGCGTCAACACTATCGACATGACTTGGCGAGTACTTCCCAACTTTTGTAATAACAGCTCTGGAACTTTTTTCAGACCATCTTCTTTTTTAACATACAGAAACATCTCTTCATCCTTGTTGCCCTTGTATATATCACAGAGTATTTTCATTTTAATTTTCTCTTCTGAAGCGATGCGAGATTTAAGCTAAAATTCACATTACTTGGACTAATTCAACTTTTCCTCTACCACTGACAACAAAGCGCCACCAACAATCTCCCTCCTCCAGCCGGCCAACCTCGGTGGTAAACTACCGGCACTCCCCAATGCTTTAGCGCGAATGAGATACTCGTAATCGGCCTTACGGGCCAACATATCGACTGGCAACTCAAAGGCTTTGCTTTTTTCTAATACAACTTCTTTTAATTCCGCCAATACTTTTTTCTGCGACGACGACAAGGGCGGTGGTAATTGCGAAGGCAGGTCTGCATCAGAAATTTCAGCACCCTGCTGTACTAACTTAAGAATCTCGTCGCCGTACTTTTGTCTTTGTTTAGATCGCAACTCTGATATCTTGCTCAGATCATCCAAACTACTGGGCTGTAACTTCGCAATTTCCCATAGCGATTTTTCGTGAACAAAATGATTTCGCGGCACATCGCTGCGACGAGCACCTAGCTCACGCCACCCACTTAGTAGCTGCAGGGTTCCCAACTGTCTTGGGTTCAGCTTCCATGCGAGTTTTATTTTCAAATAATAGTCATCTGTATTGGCTGGCATTTTTGCCGAACTAACAATATTACTGCATTCTTCTAACAACCAATCGATACGCTTCTGGCTTTCTAGTTTTTCAAGCAGTTGCTCGTAAACCGGGAGCAAAAACGCCACGTCTTGGGCCGCATATATTTTTTGCTTTTCCTGCAAAGGTCGTTGCAACCAATTCGAGCGGGTCTCTTCTTTCGATAGCTCTACGCTCAACAACTCTTGCACTATCGCAGCATATCCCAGGGAACTGCCGTAATTTAACAAAGCCGCTGCCACCTGTGTATCAATGAGCGGCTCGGGTATGCACTTTAAAAAATAGTGAAATACTTCCAAATCTTCTGAACAAGAATGCAAAACCTTGACCACTTTAGGGTCAACAAATAA
The DNA here is from genome assembly GCF_054767315.1 of Aurantivibrio infirmus. NCBI lineage: Bacteria > Pseudomonadati > Pseudomonadota > Gammaproteobacteria > Cellvibrionales > Cellvibrionaceae > Aurantivibrio > Aurantivibrio infirmus. Next base: position 327,772 of record NZ_BAAFSK010000005.1, on the reverse strand, counting down.
AGCGACTAAAGGAGAAAAATCAGATATCGCCAAAGGGTCAACTAGAAAATGTGACTCTCCATTTGATAATTGAAACAAAGCCGCCTTTGGAAAAAAAGTATCACTACGCATAAACTCAGTATCGACGGCAATATGAGATGACTGCGATAATAATTGGCAACACGAGTTAAGCGCCACATCCGAATCTACCCAAGAAAACGTTAACGACAAGGAAAAAATCTCCAAATTAAAATAAATCCCCGTAAAACATTATTCGTATAGGGAAATTGAAAACAGTTCAAACCGAACGCCGACTTAAAAATGCATGGACCAGGGTGCTGCCATCAATATACTCAAGCTCGCCACCCATTGGCACTCCATGAGCAATTCGACTCACTGCTATGCCGATACGTTTTGCTTCTTCTGCTATGTAATGGGCTGTCGCTTCTCCTTCCACAGTGGTATTAGTTGCGAGTATTAACTCGGCAATATTATCGTCGCGTAGTCGCGCCAATAACTGGTCTATACCAATTTCAGTTGGACCAATGCCATCAATAGGTGACAAATGCCCCAGTAGCACAAAGTATTTGCCACTAAAATTTCCGGCTTGTTCAATTGCGATGACATCTGCCGGTGTTTCAACAACACACAAAATGCTTGAATCGCGTTTGTGGTTCTTGCAAATAAAACATTGCGTCTGTTCGGTTAAGGTTCTACAAGTTTCACAGCGTCCAACACCATCTACGGATCTCAAAATTGAGTTTGCGAGTTGGCTGGCGCCGCTACGATCCCGCTCAAGTAGGTGTAACGCCATGCGCTGCGCTGACTTGGAACCGACACCGGGTAAGCAACGGAGCGCAGCAATTAATTCGTCAATTAAGGGACTAAACATATAGGGACAACATTTTATTTAACGATTTTTATTTTTTAACATACGTACTACAAGATAAATTTAAAAAGGGAATTTAAAACCTTCTGGCAAATTAAGCCCAGAAGCTAAGCCACCCATTTTGTCTTTACTGGACTCTTCTACTTTTCTAACCGCGTCATTCACCGCAGCGGCAAGTAGGTCTTCGAGCATTTCCTTATCTTCTTTTAGCAAGCTTTCATCCAGCTCAACATTTTTGACATCATGACGCCCATTCATTTTTACTTTCACAAGACCTGCGCCGGATTCACCAACAACCTCTAAATTAACGAGATCTTCTTGCATTTTTTTCATATTTTCTTGCATGGCTTGCGCCTGCTTCATAATATCGCCGAGACCTTTCATGGCCTATACCTCATATCAACTTGTATTAATAAATTGTTGCGAAAACCGCTAATCGGCCTATTGCAAATCAATAGGTTTAACCGTTTCTTCTATTAACTTTGCGGAAAAAACTTTTATGACCTCTTGCACTTTTGGATCGCTCTTCATCGACCGTAAAGCCAATGCTAAGCGTTCCGCTTTCAATCTAGCTTTTGTTACTTGGGGTGTTTCTTCTGTAACAGCACCCATAACAATATTCACGTAAACGGCTTCGGAAAAATAATCCGTCAAAATATCTTGTAAACGTTGCTGATGAGAGTCGTCATACAAGGTACTGTTTTGTTCATCCAATATAAACTCTAAACCACTACCTTCGCAGCGGATCAGCTGGCAGTTCATGACAGTATTGTGTATCACTCCGCCAATGGGCAATTGACTAACGACGGTGTTCCAAAGTTGTGGTTTCAACTCGCTGAGACTGATGCGCTGCTCCTCAACAGAAGCCATTTTTTCTGCGCCTTGCTCCGCGGCTTTCTCGCTCTCACCGAGCACTTCGCTAAGTTCTGCTACATCGTGTTGAGAAAAATTATTAGTAGAGTACTCTTCGCGAGTTTCTGTCTCGTGAAAAACGTCTTGATCTTGCGTTGCGATACTCTCCGCCTGTGGTGCGGATTGCGAAACTTCTCTCGGTGTTCTATCTTCCTGTTGATTTTCCGCTTCCGAATGATCAGCTTGTAAAGCTTGGTAGGATTCCAAATCCTGGTCAATAGACGCTGATAATTCTCTTCTTGTTTCGGGGTCTTCGATCGGGTTATTTGCGAATTCTAATTTTGTTGCGTCTTGGTCAGTTGATTCTTCAGGTTTCTGTGTGGCTTGCTGAGATTCAGACTGGTTATCGGGGGCCATTACAAGTGAATCATTTGCCGGTGCTTTTGCATCTTGTTGCCTTTGATTCTCTTCCATGATTTCAGGGCGTAGGGACGCATCTTGCAGCGGATTCGATTCAGGCTTTTTTGCCTCTGCTTTGTCGACCTCCTGTTGACTCAGACTTCCACTTTCATTTTCTTTAGCTTCACTGCCGCTGGGCTTACTAATTTGTTTTTGAATACCTTGCGGCTTAAACGCTAACATCCGCAACAGAACCATTTCGAAACCGCCACGCGGATCCGGTGCTAAAGGTAAATCCCGCCGCCCTAATAAAGCGGTTTGATAAAACAATTGAACATCTTCACCAGGAAATTGTTGCGCAAGTTTTAGAACATCGTCGCGATCTCCAAAGGTATTATCGATTGCTTCCGGTAACACCTGCGCGACCGCTAAACGGTGCAAAACATTAATAAGATTCGCCAAGGCATCGGCGTAATCTGGCGATTGTTCCGCCATCTGATCTACACACTGTAATATTTTGCTGCCATCGTTTTCGGCTAAAGCGTATAAAATTTCGTACACTTTGCGTTGATCTATCGCGCCCAACATGCTGCTCACGTCGGCTTCGCTAATTTTCCCATCACCAAAAGATATCGCCTGATCGGTGAGACTCAATGCATCGCGCATGCTGCCATCGGCAGAGCGACCGAGCTGCCATAGGGCGGAGGCTTCAAATGGGATCGATTCTTGTCCAAGAATATGTTCTAGGTGCTCGACGATGCGCTCTGGGGACATATTCTTCAAACTAAACTGCAAACAGCGAGAAAGAATTGTTACCGGTAATTTTTGCGGATCGGTTGTGGCGAGTAGAAATTTAACGTGGGGCGGTGGCTCTTCCAAGGTTTTTAACAGCGCGTTGAAGCTGTGTCCCGAAAGCATGTGCACCTCATCAATGAGGTACACTTTATAGCGACCTTTCGTGGGCGCGTACTGAACGTTATCAAGTAATTCCCGGGTATCTTCAACTTTGGTTCGCGATGCCGCATCCACTTCAATCAAATCAACAAAACGACCACCGTTGATTTCTTCGCAGGCATTACATTGATCACAGGGTTCCGAGCTTACACCCGCTTCACAATTCAGACATTTCGCTAAAATACGCGCGATCGAGGTTTTGCCGACGCCTCGAGTTCCCGTAAATAGATAAGCATGGTGGAGTCGATTGGTATCCAAGGCATTGATAAGCGCCTTCAAGACGTGCTCTTGCCCGACCATTTCTTTAAATACGCGGGGCCGCCATTTTCTCGCAAGTACCTGGTATGACATTGACGCTAAACCCAATCCTGTGAATACAAAAAGAGCGGCATTATACCCCAGTCAGCTGGCCCGGCCTATTTGCTAAGTACAGGAAAACACCGGAATCACGACGGAATTAATGGCTCATAAATGCCGAGTAGGATTTTCACACTGAGAATAAATATAACGGAGAGAATCGGGCAATGGAGGTGACTCAAACCAGCCACACCCCGGCACACGATGTCACCACTACCGTTGCTCCCTTCCGGGCCTGGCGGGGTTCGCGGCTGATCATTGCGGGGGGACCAATAAGAGCCACCATTGCAAAAGAGGCGCGAATTATCCGGGCTTTAAGCCCGTTTTGCAAGGGAACTCGATCAGCTGGCGACAGGCTGTTTCAATATTAGGCGAAACAAATCAATAAGTAAGCTCTCTGTTATCGAGCGAGCTCAGCAAGAGAGCTGCAGATATCAATACATTGAGACAAACAAGCCGGGGAATGGGATCCCATAAACATCGGCAAATCTAGTGATCTGTTATATTATCCCGCTTCCTTTTTATTAACTGACCACATCATGCTGCTATTTGTCGACAATCTTACCAATTCCGATTTTTGTTTCCTCGACCCGAAACGGGGTCTTCTCGGTGAAACCTGGCTTTCTCATATCACCCTTGAGGGCGACCTTGACGGCCAGGGCATGGTTTGTGACTTTGGCACGGTTAAGGCGGCGGTGAGACAACTCTTAGATGAACATATCGATCATTGCTTATTAGTTCCCAGTCATTCGCCTCATGTAACGATCCATCAAGGACAAGCTAAAACCGATGTTCGCTGGCGAATGGAAAACGGTAATCAAATCCATCACCAATCACCCCCTCAATGTGTCACGCTTATTGAAGCTGAAGTCATCAATACTGAAACTGTGGGTACTTGGTGTGAAAACGAATTGAGACGCTTACTACCAGACTCACTAAAAGCAATTGATGTGAGCTTTAGTTGCGAAAAAATTGACAGCGCGTATTACCACTACGGTCACGGGCTAAAAAAGCATGCTGGAAAATGTCAACGAATCGCTCACGGCCATCGATCTAAAATCGAAATTTGGTGTAACGGCGAAAGAAATTTAACCCTGGAATCTGACTGGGCCAACAATTACGCGGATTCTTACATAGCAACTCGCATAGACTTGCTTAACAACGAAGATTGCCCAGAAAATCATTACCAATTTAAATATCAAGCACCCGAAGGTGAATTCTTTCTTCAGCTTCCGCAAGACCAGTGTTATTTAATCGATTCAGATAGTACGGTTGAACATATCGCAAATCATATTGCGACTACTCTAAAGGAAAACTATCCGCAAAATACTTATGTCGTAAAAGCTTATGAAGGCATATCCAAAGGCGCTATCGCGAGCTGCTGAATTGCCCACCAAAATCTTCTCCGCTAACTTTATCTAGCATTGGAATAATTAAAATTTATGAACCAAAGCGACAAGCCCATAATCGGCACTGAAGAGTGGTGCGCGTTTCCAGAATTAAAAATCCCCGCTGTCAAAGCGCGTGTAGATTCGGGGGCAAAAACCTCTGCGTTACATGCATTTCATATTCAAGCCTTCAAAAAAGATGGCCAACAATGGGTGCGATTTTTAGTACATCCACTGCAAAATAATCGTAAAACAATAGTCGAGTGTGAAGCTCCGGTTGTCGGTCGACGCTTAATTAAAAGCTCCAGTGGTACAACAGAAAAACGCTTTGTTATCTCGACTCCGATTTCAATTAATCGTGAACAGTTTGAAGTCGAACTAACCCTAACCAATCGAGATTCGATGGGGTATCGAATGCTCTTAGGACGGGAAGCATTAAATAATCGAATGATTGTCGATTCGGCCTTACATTTTAATTTTGGCGAGCGAAGCGCAGAAGAGATCAACAGTTTTTATGGGCAGGACAATCAAAATCAGAACGATCTCAAACAAGACGGCCTTAGAATTGGCATTCTTTCTAGCGACCCCAACTCTTATAGCAATCAGTTTTTACTAGATAAATGCATATCCCGCGGACATGAAATATTTGCTATTGATACTCGCGATTGCCACATAGAACTTAGTTCTGAAAATTCCGAAGTACATTACACCGGGAATCAAGACTTAAGTGACTTTGACGCTATTATTCCCTTCCTATCAAGCGAAGATGCGAGCTACGGCGTTGCTCTTATTCGTCACTTTGAAAGCTTAGGGATCTTTATAGCAAATAGTGCGGATTCGATTGATAAAGCCTATGACGATATTTTGTCCTTGCAAATTTTACAATCGAATGAGTTACCAACACCAAAATCAATGGTAACAAAATCGACTGATCATGTTATCGAACAACTCGCGTCGTTCGGTGGATTTCCAGTATTAGCAAGACTCAGCGGCCAACATTATTCCACGACGGAACAGGTGATCAGTAATACCCAAGAGATGAATTCACTGTTAAGTGATGATCGCGCTGCCTATGCCAATTTATTAGTACAAGAATATTTCCCTGAATCCGAGCAATCAACCATCACTACACTGTGTATTAATAAAAATTTATCTTATTCATTTCGCAACAACACCCCCTCCTGGTTGGCCGGAAAAAACCAAGAGAATAGTGAAGAACAGAAAACTATAAAAGCGATAAAGATTGACAAGGACGAACAAAAATTAGTGCGTCAAGCTTGTAAGGTATTGCGGTTAAAAGTCGCGGAAGTTGAGTTTATTAGATCAGATAAGGGGCCAGTCCTAAAAAAAGTTTTACCCTGCCCTTTAATAAGAAAAATTCGAACCAGGAAAGATCCGGGCGATATAATCATCCAATTTATTGAAAAAAATTTGGGCTGGCAAAAACAATCATGACTTAAAACGATCGATAGACTCTCTCGCCTTAAGTCATTGCATTAAACTATTAAATTCTAATTTAATTATTTTATTTTTGCGTAAGCGTGACCACCATCTACAGCAATAGTGTCACCAACCACGTAATCACCGGCCTTAGAAGCCAAAAATATCGCCGCACCTGCCATATCTTCGTCGCGTCCAATACGACCTAGTGGCGTAACACTCGCCACCATCGCTTCCTCATCACGAGCAACACGATTCATTTCCGACGCAAAGGGTCCAGGCGCGATAGCCGTTACGACAATTCTCTCACTGACCAACTTTGCTGCCAAACGACGAGTCAGAAAGATCAGTGCCGATTTAGACGCGTGGTAAGAATAGGTTTCTTGAGGATTCAAGCGAATACCATCGATCGACGCAATATTAATGACTTTAGCGGGCTGCTGATCAGATGCTCCCGCTTTCAATAATGAATGCATTGCCTGTAAAAGAAAAAAGGGGGATTTAAGATTTAAATTCATCACCTTGTCCCAACCACTTTCAGGAAACTCATCGAACTCCGCACCCCACGCAGCACCGGCGTTATTTACCAAAATATCGAGATGTTTTTCGTGTTTCCCATAGTCCGCGGTAAGCGCCTTACAACCCTCTACCGTCGAGATATCATGAGGTAAAGCAATACACATACCTTTATCGCCGCCAAGCTCTTTAGCAGTGGCGATACATTGCTCAGCCTTACGAGAAGAAATATAGACCTTTGCACCCTGTGCGATAAACCCAGCAGCAATCATCTTGCCAATTCCACGCGAACCACCAGTAACTAACGCGGTTCGGCCTTCTAATGAAAATAGATTCGTATACATTTATTTTTCCTTATTAACGACACTGATACTCAGTTATTTTATGTGGTGGTGAGTATACCGCAGAAAAATGTCGAAGAAAGTACGGCCACTGCTGCGACAATATAACTCCAAAACATCTATCTACCGTCGTAAATTCTTGGATTCTACGTACTGAACATCCAAGTTGCGGCTCTCGTATTTACACTTGTGCACATCATTGATACATCTCAATGATTCTTGCTGAGATTATTAGGTCAAACCGAGATCAATCTTAGAGCTTACTTTTCCGCCTCCACTAACTCGGCGGATCAACCTATACATTTTTGTATTTTAAATAAACCTTTGTTCCAAGTTGAATCAAGACTGTTTATTTCTGTGCATTAATTTTTTCCTCAAGAATAAAAACCTCATTACTCGCATTATCTTTGTGCAATTTCTCACTAAAAAATAAATTTTCTGCAAAAAATCATGGACTTTTCGCTCTGGCATAGACTTTGCTCATCTCATATTGATTACATCTTAAGAACTGAAATTCATCAACTTTGAATAACAAATTCAAAATCAAGCGTATATATGGAGAAACTTTATGGCTACACTTTTTGAACGTTTGGGGGGAGCGCCTGCGGTAGACGCGGCTGTGGATATTTTTTACCGGAAAGTACTAATGGACGATCGAATTAGTCACTACTTCGATACTGTCGACATGGCATCTCAGGCGGTAAAACAAAAAGCGTTCCTTACAATGGTTTTCGGTGGCCCAAACAACTATACCGGCAAGGATTTAAGGGCCGGTCATGCACACTTAAAAGGTTTAGATGATTCACATCTTGATGCGGTTATTGAAAACCTCGGCGGTACATTAGCAGAACTTGGCGCAGCGGCAGAAGATATCGAAGAGGTCGCAGCTATTGCAAATAGCGTCAGAGATGATGTTCTCAATCGTTAGAGGATGATGGAGGTGAATGTGTAATACATTTCATTAGATAATTTCACTTACGAATGAAACAAATTCTGTAATCAAATCATTTTGTCCATAGCTCACCCTAAAAGCCAAGGTGCCGCATTCTAGTGGAGATAGTTTTAAACAACCGAAAACTTAGCATTGAAGACGATGAATCAGTTCTGAATGCCTCTATTCGATCTAAATGTGGAATTCCAAATAGTTGTCGAAATGGTATCTGCCAAACATGTCTAATTAAAGTTGATCAGGGTTGTATTCCCGCTGCGGCGCAAATGGGGCTCAACGAAAACCAAAAAAAACAAAATTTTGCTTTGGCATGCCAACTATTTCCAAAATCTGATTTAACACTACATACACTTGACAAACGTCGGCGAGTCTCAGCCACAGTAATTGAACACAACTCGCTAAATTCTAAGGTGCTTAGACTCCGACTAGATGCCAATATCAACTGGTCACCAGGGCAATTTCTAAGCGTATGGAAGAGCAGTAATGTCGGGCGACCCTATTCTATTGCGAGTTTAAAATCCGAAGGTTTTGTAGAGCTTCATGTTAAGTATCACAGCCAAGGCGAGGTGAGTCGGTGGCTTCACAATCAAATCACAATCGGCAATAGCATTAATATTGGCGAATCACACGGAAACTGTTTTTACAATATTGCCATGCGAGATAGAGCTCTGATACTTGCTGGCATAGGTACCGGTCTCGCCCCTTTATACGGCATTGTGCGCGACGCACTTATGTCAAAGCACGTCGCCCCGATTCATTTATTATTAGCTGGGAGCACTATTGATGATTTTTATCTGATTGATGAACTAAATAGACTCGACAAAGAATTCGATAATTTTTACTTTCATCCTGTATTAAGAGATGAGAAAAGAAAAGGGTTTATCGAAGGGGAAATTGCAAACTTGGTTCCTGAAATTATTCCAACTTCAAAAAAATGGTGCGCTTTTTTATGTGGTGCGCCTGTTTTCGTGCAAAAAATCCAAAAACTGTGCTTTTTAAGTGGCCTACCGATGGCAGATATTTTTTCTGACCCTTTCATACTCAACGAAAAACAATAATGTCCATGCGCTAATTTGGTGATTTTTCCTTTTAGTCAGCCTTAAAGAATTAAAACAACGCGTAATTTAAGTGTTTTCATCTCTCAATAATCTAAAGTGCACCGAAATGCCGCTTAATCAATTGAAAACTTACTATTAATTCTCCGGCCAACAATAGTGCAATTTTACATTTTTATTTTGGCAAGAGATTTGCAATATTAATTTCATCGTCACTTACATAAACATGAAAAGGCAAGTAACGCTTTCGAGAAATTTTTATTTACGGATACTTTCACGCAATGGGTAACGCTCTATCCTCATCACACAACCGCCCCGACCTGCCACCAAACATCCCAACTACTGGCAAAAGACCCAAAATAGTAATCGTCGGAGCAGGCCCCGTGGGAATACGTTGTGCTACCGAGCTAAAAAAACGTTTTCGGTCAGATTGCTCGATCTCGCTTTTTGGTGATGAACCTTACTCCCCCTACGATAGAATCAAACTCAGTCAGCTTCTCGCAGGAACTATTAATTATCCCGATATTTTTTTTAACGTAGAAAAAGATTTTCATACCCAAAGTAACCCCAGGGTAGATTTTCAATTTCGGTTCGCACGAATTGTTGCTATCGACACTGCCAAACACCACATTCGCGACAGTTTAAACAAGCGATATGAATACGACATTTTAATTCTTGCAACGGGTTCAAAACCTCATGTCCCCAACATCAAAGGGATTGACCTTAAGGGCGTATACACATTCAGGAATATTCGAGACACCGAAAGTTTGCTCGCTCGTGGTAGCAGGTCTCGTCACATCGTTGTTGTTGGCGGAGGATTATTGGGTCTCGAAGCGGCTAGGGGCCTACAAAAAAACAACACACAAGTGACCTTAGTACATCAATCGCCACGCTTAATGAATCGACAATTAAACGAAACCTCCGCTGAAACGTTATTGGATTACGTAAGCCGCCAGGGCATCGCGGTGATCACCAATGATGGTTTAGGAGAAGTCAAAGGGGATCAGCGCGTCCAAGCTATTCTGACGCGAAAAAATAAAAGAATTGAGTGTGATACTGTCGTTCTTTGTACTGGCATCAAACCAAATATCGATCTCGCCTACTCCACCGGTATTCGATTTAATCATGGCATCGTAATTGATGAATCTTTAAGAACTTCCATTCCAGGAATATATGCTGTTGGAGAATGCTGTGAATTTAATGGTGACATCTTTGGTTTAGTTGCCCCCGGCTTCGAACAGGCAACAATCCTTGCCGAAAATTTGTCTGGTGGCCAGGCGATATTCCGTGGAACGCAACCCTACACGAATCTAAAAGTCATGGACGTCGCCGTGAGTAGTATGGGTGAGGTTGCAGACTTACCTAGTCGTCCAAAGCTATCAGTCATAAATTATTCTCGTAAAAACAAACTTACCAATAAAAATGAATCACGCTCATTGGCGATTTACAAAAATAAAATACTTGGTGCCTGTGCCGTAGGTGATTGGCCCGAACTACAACGGGTACGTGAAGCTTTTATTGGAAAGAAGTTCCTATTTCCATGGCAAACGTTATTGTTCAGAAGCACCGGCAATTTATGGTTGCTAAAACAGGAAGAAAATATCGCTGCATGGCCAGCGACGGCTATAGTCTGTCAGTGTAATCAAGTTACTCGCGCGGTTATTGACCTGAAGATATCAGAAGGTTGTTATAGTCTTGCCGCCGTGAGCAGGACTTGTGGTGCTGGCGCAGTGTGCGGCAGCTGTCAACCTCTAATCGAAACATTAATTCGCAATCGCTCACCGATCGAAGGAACGAATTCAGCGAATAATGAATCACCACTTATCTACGACAACACGTTATTAGCGCTGACTCTCCTCTGTTTTATAGCTTTGATCGTTGCGACTTTTACTTGGGTGATGCCGGGCATCGAAGCACCTCTTTCGGTTCAACAAAAGTCACTATCTTGGCTTTGGACCGATTCAAGATTGAAACAAATATCTGGTTTTAGCCTTCTTTCTGCCACTGTAATTGGCCTTATTTTATCGCTTCGAAAACGTCTTGGTTGGTCATTTCTCGGGAAGTTTTCCCGCTGGCGAACTATTCACGCTGGTATCGGCGCTTTAACTTTATTAATTTTATTCGCACACACGGGTATGCATTTAGGTGAGAACTTAAATCGTCTTCTTATGTTAAATTTTTTGATGGCAGCAACTCTTGGAGCGATCGCCGGAATAGCGATCGGACTTTTAAAAAACTCAGGTTTGAGAAGCAAGGTTAGACGCGCTAGTTTTTGGTTGCATATCGTTACGATTTGGCCCCTACCAGTTTTGGTTAGCGCGCACATTGTATCAACCTATTATTTTTAAATAGGGTACGGGATTGTTAAATAAATTTATTTGGTTAATTTGGGGAGCAGGTAGTTTGTCATTAGCGGCATACTATATTTATCAATTTGAATGGTCTGAAGACAAATCCCCATTATTAATTGGAGAAACTAGCCATGGCCATCATCAAATTGAACTCGCCTGTTCTACGTGCCATACCGAGCCATTTGGTGGCCCAGAAATATTACATACAGCTTGTCTGAATTGTCACAGCCAAGAACTGACACTCGCAGATGATTCGCACCCAAGAAAGAAATTTACCGACCCTCGAAATGCTGATCGCGTCGCAATTTTGGATGCTCGCTATTGCGTCACCTGCCATAGCGAGCACAAACGACAAAACACTTTAGCTATGGGCCTAACAATTCCTTCCGACTATTGTTTCCAATGCCATCAAAATATCGATGAAGATCGGCCTAGCCACGCGGGTATGGGCTTCGACACATGTGCGAGTTCTGGCTGTCATAATTATCATGATAATCGCGCACTATATGAAGATTTTCTTGTTCAACACGCTAACGAACCCAAGCTTTTAATTGGCGGCAAACTCCCTACCCTGCTTTTCGAAAACCAACCTAAACAATTCGCTCACCAGTTACCCAGTCCGGGTATTACATATAACTTGCCAGCTGACGCTCCCTTAGAGCATTTAAAAGAACCTTTTGTTGGTGAATGGCAAACAAGCACTCACGCCAGAAAGGACGTAAATTGCAGTGACTGTCATCAACCAAAAAATTCTGCTTGGATAAACAAACCCGGTATAAGCGAATGCAAAATCTGTCATGAATTTCAAGTGCAGGGTTTCACCAGTGGCAAACATGGGATGCGATTATCTGAACAACTGTCATCGACATTAGGGCCAATAACACCTGCGAAAACGTCACGTTTAGATTTTCACAAGGATAGTTTGAACAAAGAACAAAATTGCCAAGCTTGTCACAACTCCCATCAATACGACACGCAGTTCGCGGCCGTCGACGCTTGCTTAACCTGCCACAACGATGAGCACAGCCGTGCCTTCAAACAGTCGCCTCACTTTCAGCTGTTTCAGCTAGAAGTCAATGAGCAGATCGAATTCGGACATGGCGTGAGTTGCGCGAGCTGTCACTTACCGCGCGAAACACACACAAAAAACGGAGTCGATATTGTCAACGTTCAACACAATCAAAACGGAAATTTGAGGCCAAACGAGAAGATGATTCGAAGTGTTTGCATGAACTGCCACGGCTTAGGTTTTTCTATCGACGCCTTGGCTGATTCAGAATTAGTTAGAAATAATTTTTCCGGGTCGCCAAGTGTTCATATTCAATCTATTGATATGGCCATTCAACGTGAGAAGCAATGATTCTATCGTTCAAGGATTTCATTATCGCAACCAACCGTTAATTAACAAAAAGTCATTTACAAAAATCACTCACCAAACCGTAGGGGTAAATATCCAATGAAAATTGTCAACACACTCAGCAAACTAACCATGGTCACAGTGTCGCTACTGATTCTAAGCGCCTGCACCGCAGAAGAAAAAAGTTCCGGAATCGAACCGAAACTATATACCGATTCTCTTTTCGCTGTCATGAATTCTGATAGAGCGAATTACACCAAGCTAATTGTTCAGCGACTCGGACCTAATGGCTCGGGAGTCATCAAACCGGATGAACATTGGAATGAACTCGATAACGGCGCCCTTCTTCCCGCACAAATGTTTCGAGCGGGCGCGGAAGCTGTCGCGGAAAAAACTGATGAATTCAGTTATTCCTTACAATCCATTTGGCCAGTCAATAAACAGAACGCGCCAAGAACAGCTATGGAAAAAGAAGGCTTGCAATTTGTTGCCGATAATCCTGGGGAAAATTTTTACGGCGAAGAAACATTGGGGGATATTACTTATTTCACTGCCGTTTACCCTGACGTTGCGGTATCAGAAGCTTGCACCAAATGTCACAACGAACATAAAGACAGCCCCAAAACAGACTTTAAAATAGGCGAAGTTATGGGTGGCGTAGTCATACGTGTTCCGATCTAACAAAGTATTAACCACGTAATCGTCGAAAGTGTTGGCAACTTTATCAACAATAGTTGAAAACTGCTTTGCTTTATCTCCTTCGATGAAGATCACTAACTTATGCGCTTATGAAAACGTGAGGGAATGAAATGAATAAAATTGCTCTGCGATCGATTAAGATGATTGGCAAACATTTCGCGATCAGCTCAACAATTCACTATCTATCATTAAATCAAGTCATTCGAACTGCACAAAAGCGCCTCTTTCACTTGACGATCGTCTGTGGACTAATTGTTACCACTGCCTGTGAAAAGACTGACCCAGATCTTCCAGCAGGTGAAGCGATCGTCAATCAAACTTGCAAAGCTTGCCACGCTGCGGGCTTAAACAATGCGCCGATACTTGGCAATAAAAAGATGTGGGAGCCCCGAGCTGCACAAGGACTGGATACATTAGTTGAGCATGCCATTAATGGTTTTGAACTCATGCCTGCTAAAGGAGGGAATGACACTTTAACAGATGAAGAAATACGGCAAGCGATCAAGTATATGTTGTCATTGTTGGAAAAATAATTTGCAGCGCTTAAAGCGTAACCTTGATTTAAGTTGGCGGTGAGGAAGGGATTAACTAAAACACCCTTCAGGGTGTTTTACTCTGCGAGCTCGCTTCGCTCGGTTCAAAATGCGCTGCATTTTTGTCGAACCTGGCGAGGCTTCTCACCCTTCCTCACACCAAAAAAAATCGCCTTTCGGCGATTCTTTTTATTGGCGGTGAGGGAGGGATTAACTAAAACACCCTTCGGGGCGTTTTACTCTGCGAGCTCGCTTCGCTCGGTTCAAAATGCGCTGCATTTTGTCGAACCTGGCGAGGCTTCTCACCCTTCCTTACACCAAAAAAAATCGCCTTTCGGCGATTCTTTTTATTGGCGGTGAGGGAGGGATTCGAACCCTCGAAGACTTGCGCCTTACACACTTTCCAGGCGTGCTCCTTCAGCCACTCGGACACCTCACCTTAAACTTTTTTTAATTCACTTTACTCGTTTCTCTAACCAACGGGAGGGATTAACTAAAACACCTTTGGGGTGTTTTACTCTGCGAGCTCGCTTCGCTCGGTTCAAAATGCGTTGCATTTTGTCGAACCCTCGAAGACTTGCGCCTTACACACTTTCCAGTGTGTGCTTGCATGCCCTCGGGTGCTCCTTCAGCCAGTCGGACCCCTTAGCTTACAGTTCCCCGAACAAATCCCAGCTCCGAAAAAGGGCGCTAACTTTACACAAGAGAGCCTCCTAGCGCAATGAAGTTGCTGTTTTTAACATTCGCAAAACACCCGAGTGTGTACCATAATTTTCTAAGACTTTAAGCCACGAAATCAGAAATGGATTAATCAATGGAATTATCAAGTTGGGCTGCTTATGCGATTGTTGAGGCTTGCGTTGTGCTTTTGGTGATCTGCATAATCTTGGTTTTCATCCTCCGCAAACAAAAAAAGACTCTTTCGTTGGCAGTATTGCAGCTAAAGCAGTTCCAAATCATCAATGAAAAACTCACTAAGAAGCTCGTAGACAGCCAGAGAGTTGCCGTTAGCGCTAATTACCAGGAGCAAATAAATCATCAAATCCAGCTCACTAAGGACTACCATCAGAGCTTGGATCCTGGTCATAACATCGCGCTAGACCTTGATCCAGAAAGCCCTATGCCGCTACAAGTCGCAGCTTTTAGACATGCCGTGTTGGTTGCCGAGAAAGAAGCACTAAATGCTAGTGTTGACGGCATCCCCGACTGGAGATTTCTCTCTAACAAACTCTCTCAACTTATTAATTTTTATACGGATTTCCAAAAAACGAATTAAAATTTAAAGTACCAGCACCCCGCCAAACCTATACCCCTTACACCCTTCGAAAAAACTTAGTTCATTGATTCGGCGCTTATTACAACCGTTTACTCAATTGCTTTGGCCTATTGTCTGACGATGTAAATTCCACAAACTATAGTAGATACAATGCCTTACAAGGATAAATTACAGAGCAATGATAGGCAGCTGAGACACCACCCACTTAAAAGATGAACAAGAAACGAGACCTCGCGAGCACACAATCATGGACCATATCAAAATAAAATCAGCGTCCAATACCCTGCAAAAATCAAAATCTCGACACAACTTTTTGCCTGAAGGTCTTTGATGGTCGCAAAGCCTAATAACAAGCCCTCTTCTAGAGCTAAACCAAAAGCCTTGTCACGAAATAGCGTGACCGGCATTCCTTTATACCAATATTACTTTCGAGCACTCATCTGCTTCGCGGCAAGCGGCACTTTAGCGACGGACCTCACATGGCCTAATGTCGATATTGCTCGCGCTGCATTGATCGTAATATTACTTTCTTACACATTTTTAACTTATTACATCGTCAAGCGCGTCGACCGTGAGAAGTCAGCTTTAATCGCGGAACGCCTAACCTATGGCGATGCCGCTCTAATTGGCGTAGTCATTAATTTAATCGATTTCAGCTTGCTACCCTCCATCCTTTTCATCACCATGATTCAATTTAATGCCCTCCTCCAAGGTGGTGTAAAAAAATGGGCAGGAGACAATCTTGCGCTGATCGCTGGGATCATCGTTAGTTTATTATTGCATCGCCCAAACTGGGTGTTTAGCGGCAACCTAGAAATAAGCGCCGCGAGCCTTATTGGCATTACAACTTATTTTTGCGCTTATGCCCTCTACACTTACGGCAGAGTTAGAAAACTAAAAATGCTCAATGAACAATTACAAAATGAACAGCACCTCCACAAATTGCGCGCCTACAAACTTTCTCGCTACCTTCCGCCACCAGTTTGGCGGGCGATTAATGAAGGTCGAGATCGCGCTTTGGCGACAGAACGCAAACGTCTAACAATATTTTTCTGTGACATTAAAGACTTCAGTCAAATGTCGGAAGAATTAGAAGCTGAAACCCTCACCGAATTACTGAATAGTTTTTTAACTGAAATTACCAAAATCGCTACGAAACACGGCGGCACCGTAAACAAGTTTATGGGTGATGCGGTGATGATTGTATTTGGTGATACCAACGAAACCCAGGGCATAAAACCCGATTGTATTCGTTGTGTCGCGATGGCAATCGCGATTAAAAAACGTATGAAGGTACTACAACAAGAATGGTTTAAACGCGGCATTAAAAAACCTTTGCAAATTCGCATGGGGATCAACACGGGTTATTGTACTGTTGGCACCTATGGCACTTCGGAGCATCTGGATTACACCGTATTAGGCACCCATGTTAATCTCGCTAGCCGCCTAGAAACTGCCGCAGAGCCTGGTCAAATTTTAGTTTCTTACGAAACGTGGTCGCTCATTAAAGACGTCATAATGTGTCGCGATAAAGGCGATATATTGGTTAAGGGCTTTAGCCAGCCCATTCAGGTTTATCAGGTGGTGGACTTAAGAAAAGACCTTGGTAAAAACCAAAGTTATTTTGAGCAAAATATAGATGGCTTTTCAATGCACTTAGATATTGAGAAAGTTCGCAATTACGACAAAGATAAAGTTGTGCGCTCTCTATTGGAGGCTGCGGAGAGATTGAAAGATAAGGTAATAATTTAGAATAATAAGTTCAAAAAACTTACTGTCGGACTAAGCGAAATTCCGGCAATTCGTCACCACAATTCGTTCTAAACGGATTGATATCTAAACCACCACGACGCGTATATCTTGCGCAGACACTTAAACCTTCCGGTTGACATTTTTCAAGAATATCCATAAAAATTCTTTCAACACAACTTTCATGAAAATCGGCGTGCTCACGAAAAGACACAATGTACTTCAATAAACCTTCACGATCGATCGGTCTACCTAAATAGGAAATCATCACGCTTGCCCAATCGGGCTGTCCCGTCACTGGGCAATTCGTTTTTAGCAAATCACTATATAAAGTTTCTCGAAGTGATGGCGAATGCACATCAATTTGCAAAAAGCTGGGGTCAATCGAGTAGCTATCTATTGAGACGTCTAAACCATCTATATTCTCACCAGCAAAATGTCCCACACCGCCATTGGCCGCTTTTGCCAAAGGCAAAATACTGACCATCACCGGGCCGCCAATCGCTGTACTCAAATCGGACTCCAGTGTCTTAACCACTTCGTTATTATTATTAAAACGCGTCTGATTAAATGAATTTAAATACAATTTGAATGATTTAGATTCGATCAAATGGGAGCTACTACAAGGAAACAAAAATTTACCGACACCCACTTGCGGTTTGCCCTGAGCATTCAGCCACGACAATTCATAGCCAGTCCAAAGGTCCATACCCTTGAACGGCAAGGAATCATTATCTATACCGAGTGGGCTTCTATATTCAGAACGGGGAAGTGGGCACAGCAATGAGGGCGTATAGACAGATGTATACGTAGATTTTTTTCCCAAAGGGGACATGATAACTGATGGCTCGCCCATCTCAACCTCGTTGCACTTGACCAAATAATCATTGAATTAGCTGCAAGTGACTAAGCGTTAGTGGCTGGGTTCTGCGGTGAAGGTCATGACCAGCGAAGCTAAAACCCGATGCCACCAAAGCCGTCACCGAAAGTGAGGATTATAAGGTAATTTATCTACACCTCCGTCCGCCAAGCCGACCAACGGGCTATTTACTTAACTCCGCAGGCGCTGCCCCGCGTTCAATAAATACAGGGCTATAGATCCCAACAGAATGATAAAACCAATAATACATGCGAAGGCTATTTTAATATCGATATCCGATATACCGAGTATCCCGTAGCGAAAAGAATTCACCATGTAAAGAACGGGATTCAATTTTGATACGACTTGCCAAAAATCGGGAAGCAAAGAAATTGAATAGAAAACTCCACCGAGATAGGTCAAGGGAGTCAAAATAAACGTCGGAATAATACTAATATCATCGAAGCTTCGAGCGAATAACGCGTTTAAGAAACCGGCAATAGAAAATAAAATAGCCGTCAGAACAACAACGCTAACGGTAATCCCCCAGTGCTCAATAGAAAGATCGGTAAAAAACAATGAAACAAAAGTGACGATGGCTCCAACTGCCAACCCGCGCATCACACCACCCAAGACAAAGCCCAGCAAAATAATATAATTCGGTGTTGGCGAAACTAATATTTCCTCAATACTTCGTTGAAATTTAGTACTAAAAAAAGACGAGGCAACGTTAGAATACGAATTCGTAATCACCGACATCATAATCAAACCGGGGACGACGAAGGACATATAATCAAAACCACCCATTTCGCCTATTCTCGAACCTATCAGGGTTCCAAAAATTACAAAATACAGAGCCATGGTGATGACAGGAGGGATAAGGGTTTGCACCCAAATTCGTAAAAAGCGCTTAACTTCTTTTCGAGTAATTGTTATTAAGGCGATGAGCTGTTGTTGAGCACTCATTGTTGAGTCCCTCGCCCATTTTCAACCAATGATACAAATAATTCTTCTAGACGATTTGCTTTATTACGCATACTGGTAATATTGACCCCTTGTTCCGACAGACAATCAAACAAATCATTCAGTGATTGGCCTTTTTCTATCTCCACCTCCATGCAATGATCATCTACTCGGGAAATTTGATAAGATCCAATTTCAATCTCAGGTAATAACACTTCCTTGGTATCTAAAATAAAAACTTCTCTATTCAGAGTTTGCAGTAAGGCTCTGATACTGGTGTTCTCGACAATCTTACCCTTATCAATAATTGCTACATTTCGACACAAGCTTTCCGCTTCTTCTAAATAATGAGTAGTTAAAATAATCGTCGTACCCGCTTTATTAATCTCTTGCAAAAACTGCCACATCGATCGCCGCAATTCGATATCAACACCGGCTGTTGGCTCATCCAAAATCAAAAGTTTAGGCTCATGCACCAAAGCTCGGGCAATCATCAATCGCCGCTTCATCCCCCCAGACAAACTCCGTGAGCTATCCCTGCGTTTCTCCCAAAGACCAAGCTTACGCAAATATTTTTCCGCTCTCTGCTTAGCTATCGCCAATGGAATACCGTAATAACCGCCCTGATTGATAACGATATCTTCAACTTTTTCAAACTGATTAAAATTGAACTCTTGTGGGACTACGCCCAATTCTGATTTCGCAGCGGAGAAATCTTGATCAATATCCTTGCCAAAAATAGCGACATTACCCCCAGATTTTTTTACCAGTGAGCTTATCACTCCGATCGTTGTCGACTTACCAGCACCGTTAGGGCCTAGCAACGCGAAAAAATCCCCTGGTTGAACTTCCAGGCTAATGCCTTTTAAGGCTTCGAATTTATTATCGTAGATTTTACTAAGGTTCTGAATGGACAGTGCTACAGTCATATTTTTGCTGATTTAGTTAGGATAAAAAATGCGGCCTATTCAACCCGCCTATGGATAAATATGCAAGCGTTATGACGATAACATTAGCCCAGCCTTTCAAATAGGCTGAAGGTAATGAACGGTATGCAACACTAGCCGTATTAGTTTTTGTCCGCGGGTAGAATAAAACAAGGCCAGGATAGAATCCTGGCCTTGTCGTTAGAAATAAAGATCTCAATTGGCTAAGCGGCACTCAACTTTCTTTTTTCCGGTGCAGCTTGAGATTTAATTTCGATCGATCTCGGTTTCATGACTTCCGGTAGCTCGCGAACTAGCTCAATATGAAGCAAGCCGTTTTCATGGTTAGCGCCACTTACTCGAACATAATCGGCTAACTGAAAACGCCTTTCAAAGTTTCGCGCGGCAATACCTTGATGAAGAAATTTTCTTTCCTCTTTTTCTTCTCTTTTCTTGCCGCGAACAACCAAGGTGTTTTGTTCTGATTCAATTTCAAGTTCATCGCGATCAAAACCGGCTACTGCCATTGAAACTCGATATTCGTTTTCACTCTCAACCTCAATGTTATAAGGCGGATAGTTTGATTGACTTTGCTGGTTCACAGGTAAGCTATCCAACAAATTCGCGATACGATCAAAACCAATTGAAGATCGGTAAAGTGGTGCAAAATCTAATGTACGCATAATTATATCCTCGCAATTAAGCAATATAAGTGGCTTATTCAATGAATCAAGCCAAGGTTTTTTAGCCCAATAGGGCAAAGTTTAATCGAAGGTATCTTCGACGTATCGCCAGACATTCCGGCCGACACCTTAAAAGATATTGGGATAAGGGATTTTCTTTTCAAGTTTGGCGTTCAAAAAAAAGGAATAATTCACGTTACTGCAGACGGCCTAGCCCAACCTAACTACATGGCCATCGAAGCCAGAACTACTGAGCTTAAGTGAGGGTTTATGTCCACAATAGGACCCAGCGGCCACATCTGTTTATCAGGGCCCTTACCCATCTAAAGCCCAAACATTCTACATAAAGCAGATTCTAGCCGGTCTACCGAACTAGCGAAAAGCCCCAAGATATGGGCAAATAATCTTTTTATATCAAATAGTTATCGGAGCCTATTAAAGTTAAAACATATTGAACTACTCAAGCTGTGAAGCCACTCATTGACAGCTTTAGTAAGTCAAGGGAACATACCTACACTAAATTTTTCAAAGCAACATCGCGGGCTGCCATTGAACATGTTTTATAGTTTCTTTGGCCTTAAGAAACATTCTTCATTTGAAGCAAATTTACATTCCGGATAAATCATGAAACTTTCTTTCCCCAAAATGATAAGCAAGCACGTACAAGGTCTTTTATTCTTGTCTTTCGCACTAACGTCTTTTCTTTGGGCGTCTGCAGCACTCAGCCTCAAGCCCGAATATGAAGCCGATCGCCTGCTGATGGCAGCGGAACAGGCATTTGCAATCAGTGATTTTGATCAGGCTGCCGAACTTCTAGACAGAGCCAGTCAACTAGGCATTGAGCTACCCGCTGACTATGATTTTTTAAATGGCAGATTGTTACAACGTAGTGGCCAGTTAGAACAAGCGCGAGAAAAGTTAGAAAGCTATGTGGACAAAGAAGGTAACGAAGGAATTTACTACAGAGAAGCCCTGAATTTAATAACTGACATTGAACGCAAACAAAATCAGAAACAAGCCGTTGCCTCACTCAATACCGATTCCATTAATGAAAAAGTCGAAATTCGTTTAAGCGGTACCACCGAAGAATACGTCGCCGGTCTTCGCAATCAATATGGACTGAGTGATTCAAGACTCGCACTCGCTGCTCACATTAACAAACTATTAAAAGAAAATGCTTACACCAACGAGGGGGTGATTGCAGGTAGCCGTTTAGGTACACCAAGCCAACACCGAATCAATTCCACCTCTGCTGGCGAAGTCGTCTCGCTTAATAAAATAGGCGACGCAGAAAGCGACCCCTTTCGCGAAGATCGATTTCCAGTGTACGGCTTAAGCCCAACTATTAGTTTCGATTGCGGCAACACAGCGTCCTCTTGTTGGATTCGCCATCCGGTAACCAAACAGCCTTGGATACAAATAAGAGAAAACGAACGCGTCGCTAATGAAGTAGCAAAGGCGATATCACAATTGATCAGAGTACTTCAAAAAATAAACGCCTAAAAACCTTAACTCAATCGACCCAAAAATTAAAAAATCTTCCCTGGATTCATAATATTATTGGGATCAAAAATTTGTTTTATCGAGCGCATATAGCCGATTTCAGCTTCTGATCGGCTAAAGTGTAGGTACGGTTTTTTTAATAAGCCCACTCCGTGTTCCGCCGATATACTTCCTGAAAACTTTTCAATCAACGCGTAAACTTTTTCATTGGCTTGTTCACAGCGACGAAAAAAATCGTCTCGATCCAAACGATCCGGTTTCAAAATATTTAAATGTAAGTTACCGTCACCAATATGGCCGAACCAAACAATCTCAAAATCCGGATTTTCGTTCCGAATCACGTTCTCGATGTCATGAATAAATTCTGGAATTTTTGAGACCGCAACAGAAATATCATTTTTATAAGGCGTGTAAGCGGATAGCGACTCACTGACAAATTCGCGTAATTGCCATAAGGATTGGGCTTGGGCCTTACTTTTGCTAATCACACCGTCAACAATCAGGCCTTGTTCCAAGCAAGATTCAAATATTTCCATTGCTGCTTCAGCGGCATCATCTGTTTCGTTGTTATCAAACTCCAAAAGAACATAATAAGGACTCGTTTCCGCAAAAGGTCTTTGCAGGTTTTGCACCTTTGTTACAATCGTCATCGCTTTGTCGGAAAATACTTCAAAGGCATTGAGTTTAATTTTTTCTCTAAAGGCTGCCAGTAAAGTCATCACTGAATTTATACTGGGCGTCGCCAACACCATAACAGAAGGGTCTTGCGGAATTTTCGTTAATCTCATCGTCGCCTCAACAACGAAACCGAGCGTCCCCTCCGCACCAATAAAAAGCTGCCGCAAGTCATATCCCGTAGCATTTTTAACGAGCTTGTCATTTAATCGTAGAACCTCTCCCTTTCCCGTGACAACCGTTAGCCCCATCACCCACTGTCTGGTTAGACCATAGCGAATAACTTTAATACCGCCTGCGTTAGTAGAAATATTCCCACCCAGCTGACTAGAACCCGATGACGCAAAATCTACTGGATAGAATAAATGATTTTCTTCAGCAAAATTTTGAAGTTGTTCGGTCACAACTCCGGCTTGGCAGCGCACCGAACAGGCTATCGGATCGAACTCTTCGATCTTGTTCATTAAGTCAAACGCGACGACGACTTCCTGATTAGTCGCCACTGCTCCAGCACTCAGGCCGGTGCGTCCACCCGAAGGAACCAGGGGCAACTTATGTTGATTGGCGAATAGGACAATTCTTTGAACTTGTTCAAGGTTGCGTGGAAATACAATAGCCAAGGGGTTTGGCTCAAACTTTTTAGTTCGATCGACACCATAGAATTTCAAATTATCATCGTCGGTCAACACTCGGCCATCATCAACGATCGCTTCTAGCCCCGCAATAATACTTCCCGTATTCAAAATACCCCCCCAATAAACATCATGTTTGACAGTGTGGCTTCGAATCTTCAATACTCACGATTCAAAAACCACCAATTCTATTTTAAATTGAAGTGTATGACACTCCTAAATTGTCTATGTATACTTTTCACCATCCGGTATTCACGACTTCGTTACGGCCTAAATAAACAGTAACAAAAACTAACAAACGACTTGAACATTATATTTCTTACAACGCGAGTATCTATTCGATGATTACGCTGCTTAATCTTTTCGTCGGTTTGGCGATATTTCTTTATGGAATGTCTCAACTTGAAACCGCAGCCAAGAACTTAAGTGGTCGCAGGCTAAATACTTGGCTAAGCAATTCAACTCGAACTCCGGTATCGAGCGCCTTCAGCGGTATTGTATTAACCACAATATTACAGAGTAGCTCCTTGGTTGGTTTAATCGTGCTGGCCTTCGCCAGCGCTGGCGTAATTCCCCTAGTCAATGCAATAGGTGTTTTATTAGGAGCTAACCTTGGCACAACGTTCACCGGTTGGCTTGTTACTTTTCTGGGGTTCAAATTAGATATCGCAAAATTCTCGCTACCTTTAATTGCTTGCGGAGGATTTGTTCAAGTCATTCTCAGCAAGCAATCGCGAAGCCGTGAAATCGGTCTCTTAGTTCTTGGGCTTGGCTTGCTGCTTTTCGGTTTATCCCACATGAAGGACAGCGTCGCTGGGATACAAGAAGCTTTCTCGCTCGATAGTTTGCAAGGTCATCATGCCTTTGTCTACTTGCTCGTTGGCATGGCCCTCACCGCATTAATACAATCAAGTTCCGCAATGATGATGCTGGCACTGGCGGCATTAAACTCTCAGCTAATAAGCTTACCAGAAGCCGCCGCGGTGGTTATCGGCGCTGATTTAGGCACGACGAGTACGGTAATATTGGGAAGCCTGACTGGAAATACGATAAAAAAACAGCTCGCCTTCGCCCACTGTTTCTTTAATGTAGTCGTCGATCTTAGCGCTTTCTTTTTAATGTTGCCTTTTCTCGCTTCAGTATTAGCGATACTGAATGTTTCTGACCCCCTGTATGGTTTGGTCGTTTTCCATAGCCTTTTTAATTTTGCAGGTCTTATCTTGTTTCTGCCTTTTTTAAATATTTTTAGTCTTTGGATACAAAAAATATTTCAAGATGATCGCAGCGTTGTATCGTTACTTAACAAAATCCCGACAACTGTTCCTGATGCCGCAATGCCCGCGCTGGTCAATTCTATAAAAGAACTTTGGTTACAAGCTGTGTATCTAAATTTATTTCACTTCAAATTAGATTTTTCAGATATCGGTATTAAGGAAGAAACATTACTTGGCCGCTACAAGATTAGCGATATGGATTTTAGTGAACGCTACGAAGATATCAAAAGGCAAGAAGGTGAAATTTTGCGTTTTACGCTGAGACTACAGGAACAAGCATTACAAACAGAACAAACTGAAACCATTACACGCTTAATCGAAGTCGCGCGAGCCATAATTTATAGTGCAAAAACACTAAAAGACATTACGCGAAATTTACATAGCATCGAAGATTCCAGCATTCAACATGTTCGTGAGCTGTTTTCTCTACAAAGACAATATCAGCAAGAACTATATCGCCAAATTTTCAATTACGCGATAGAAAGCCACGACACCACCTTTGTTCAAGAAGAACTTAGCAAGTTAATAAGCAATAATGATTTACACCAGCAAAAAATGGATAAACTCGTCTATGAACATGCCAACAAACTGCATACCGAAGACGCCTTGACGTCTACTCAACTAAACGTCAACAGAGAGATTCATCACGCTACGAAAAATATTTTACTCGGACTGCAAACCTGGAATAGATCCCAGGCAGCAATATCTGTTTAATTTTTCGGATTTCCCAAGCCCCATACCCAAGGCCGAATCTGAACGTCTTCAAACAGCCCCGCCTTAGAATAAGGGTCTCCCGCCATTAACTCCTGCACTGCTTGAATTGATTCAGCTTCAGCAATAATAAGCGTTCCATTCATGGTTTCATCCGCTTCGCTCAACGTCGGGCCACCATGTATTAACTTTACCGCTTGCGTATGAGCGCCAAGATATTTTAAATGTTCAGGTCTAGTTGCTTCGCGTAAAGCCAGACTGTTTGGTTTATCGGTAGTAAAAACGACGAAATACATAATTTATTTCCTTAAAAATTTAGCTACATTAATTGATCCGGTCGACGATGACTTCGGCGAAAAAATGAGGGGGATTCATTGGTATATTTATGAACAAAACGAGTGAAATAAGCGGGATCGTTAAAACCTAAGGAATAAGCAATTTCTGTAATCTGTAAATCTGTATAAGCCAACAAACGCTTCGCCTCCAATAAAATTTGCATATGGATATAGCGTTGCGCCGATTGGCCCGTTTCCTTTTTACAGGTGTTATTAAGTTGCGAAGTCGAAACGCCCAATTTTTTCGCGTAAAAAGAGATAGGTTTTGCATCTTTGTAATGCTGGGTCACTAAATGACTGAACCTATCCATTCTCAGCTTATATCGATCTACTGAATGATTAATGTGCTCGCTAGTGACTTCGCGGCTAATCATGACTAATAAGAGCGTCAACAACGACATCATTGCAGACAATTTTCCCGCTCGATTATGTTGATATTCTGAAGCAAAACTATCGAGTAAAAATGAAATATTTTTTCTTAGGGTTTTGTCCTTCGAAAGCTCAAGAACGATAGCCTTTTCAAATTGCGGGGTAACATTGGGCGTCAATGCCAACAGCTCGTGCAATAGAGCTTGAGGAAAGCTAACTACATGACCCGATGCTTCTTCATTGAAGGTAAAACCATGTACAGTTAACGGCGGTATCACCACCACACTAGGGCCAATCAAATTTATATGGTTTCCATCCAGGGTCATTTTCGAAGTATTTTTAACATAAATAAGTTGCGACAAGTTGTCATGCCGATGGGGGCTAATCTCCCAATTAAACAATGCGCTTCGCTGCTGAATATCTTCATAGTGCAGAGGTTCCGCCGTAGCCCAAGGTGCGCTTTCTCCATATAGCTTATAAACAGGAATTTTCTGGGGGGACATAGCAGCACTGGCCAAGGCGTAATTATCAGATTTGATCACTGACACGCATAATCCTAAAAAGTCCTCAAAAGTGCAAGTAATGTATGCAAATCATCCAAGCGAAAGGCTTTTAAGCGCCGTACACTTCAAAATATTCGCGAATAGTGCAAACACAAGAATAATTAACGTTACGGAGAATTGCCTTGAAAACTCAAGTCGCCATAATTGGTGCTGGCCCCTCGGGCCTTATACTCGCTCGCTTGCTCAGCTTACAAGGTATTCCTTCTGTCATTGTTGAACGTCAAACCCGCGAATATGTTGAAGCACGTATTCGTGCAGGTATTCTCGAACAAACCGCTGTCGATTTATTGCGTGAAGCGCAGGTCGTCGACAACTTGGACCAACATGGTTTGATTCATGGAGGGTTCAGCCTAGCGTTTAATGGACGCCAAGAACGAATCGACATGAATAAATTCACGGGAAAAAACGTCATTGTTTACGGACAAACCGAACTCACTAAAGATCTTTATGATGTGGTACTGAGTGACGACTCAATCACCGTTATCTTCAATGCCGAAAACGTCGAGCCGGTAAACTACTTAGAAGGGCACAAGCCACAAGTAAATTTCCGTCATAACGATCAACAAACAACGCTAGATTGTGATTTTATTGCTGGATGTGACGGCTATCACGGCCCTTCTCGCGCCAGTATTCCAAGTGGAATGATAAGAAACTTTGAGCGGGTTTATCCTTTCGGTTGGCTTGGTGTTCTTTCTGAAACACCTCCAGTTGACGAAGAATTAATTTATGCGAATCACGAGCGTGGATTCGCGCTTTGTTCAATGCGCTCACTCACTCGCAGCCGCTATTACATTCAAGTTCGCAGCGATGACAAGGTTGACAACTGGAGTGATGACGCTTTTTGGGACGAACTACGGAGACGTTTACCGAAACAAAATGCCGAAGCATTAATTACCGGCGCGTCGATAGAGAAAAGTATTGCAGCAACTCGAAGCTTTGTTGCTGAGCCCATGCGTTTTGGCCAATTATTCCTTGCCGGTGACGCCGCTCACATCGTGCCACCCACGGGCGCCAAGGGACTAAATCAAGCCGCGGCTGATATTAATTATTTATCAAAAGCATTTATTAAATTTTACAAAACTGGAAGTACAGATTTACTCGATCGATATTCAGAAGTTGCGTTACGAAGAGTTTGGGCTTCTGTTCGTTTTTCCTGGTGGTTTACTTCTCTTACTCATAATTTCAACGATGACCCCATCGAACATAAAATTCAATTATCCGAGTTAGATTACATTTTTAGCTCAACTGCGGGGCAAACTGTCGTTGCGGAAAACTATGTAGGACTACCATTTGAAATTTTTGAATAAAATGAATCAGGAACGGCAACCATACAAGGAACGCGCACAAAGAACACAAATAAAAATAAATAGGCAAAAAATTTTTACACAACACCTAGCAATGTAATAACACTTGCTTTACTCGCAAATACTTATCACTAATTGACGAGCGGAATCGTTTAGCGAAAGCGATGTCACGGCGCTTTTTGCCAATCTCGTCGGGAACTAATTAAGATGCTCGATAATCGACTAAAGTTACGCCACATTACCTGCTTTTTAGAAATCGCAAACAAAAAGAAATTTGCTTTAGCGGCGGATAACCTTTCAATTACTCAGCCTGCCATCTCTAAAACAATTCGCGAACTAGAAGATATTCTCGGTGTACGCTTATTTGAACGCTCAAAAAAGGGTGCCACATTAACTGCGTTTGGAGATTTATTTTTAAATCATGCAACCAGTAGCTTTACCTCACTTAGACAAGGCATGGATAGCATCGTCCAATCGAAAGCTTGCGGTGGCACTTCAATTTCTGTCGGTGTTCTTCCAACCGTCGCGGCGCAAGTAATGCCTAAGGCGGTACGGCACTTCAAACAAGAAGATATAGATATTACCTTGCGTATCTACAGTGGGCCCAACACCTATTTGCTTGAACAATTGAGAATGGCAAATTTAGACCTCATGGTTGGCAGGTTAGCCGAACCAGCGCTAATGAAAGGTTTAAGTTTTACTCACTTATATTCGGAACGAATCTGCTTTGTCGTAAGACCCGGACATCCGCTTCTGAATCAGAAAGAGTTTAACTTACAATCAATTGTCGATTACGAAGTGTTATTACCCACAGAAGAAGCGATTATCCGCAGTACCGTCGATCGCTTTCTCATCACACAAGGTATTGCACAGTTGCCGAAAAGAATTGAAACCGTCTCACAATCATTTGGCCGCTCTTACGTTTCTCAAACTGATGCAGTATGGATAATTTCTCGCGGCATTGTTGCGCAAGATATCAACTTGGGTTTCTTGAGTGAGCTGACGGTAGATAACAAGCATACGCAAGGACCGGTAGGCTTAACAACTCGAACAGATAGCAATCCTTCCGATGCGCTCAGATTGTTTATGCGAGCTATTAAAACGGTCGCAAGGCCGCAATAAGTCGTCTTACCAAAAACAATAGCAATAGAAAAAAGTATCGACGGCAAAACAAAAAACCTCGAACGCGATTACCACGTTCGAGGTTTTGCGATTGAATAATCAAAAGATTCGAATTTAATTACTTCTTCTTAGCTTCTTTCTCTTCCAAGCGCGCACCCGCTAAAATTCCGGGTAAAGCGTAATTACCTTCGTGACAAGCGTATTCGTATACGTTGTCTTCGACGGCATTAAACTTCATTTCTGCCTTCCAAGTCTGCGTGAATATCTCGGGATCGGTAATTTCAAAGGCGTATAAAATTCCTGTCTGTGAAGTACGAGTAAAACGCTCTACGATTTTAGCGTTTCGTGAAAGATAAAATGATTGATTGAAATTAAGTCGCAATAGCTCACCTGGATTCAAATTAGTCGTTTCAACGACTAAAGTATCTCCCTCCCAATGACCAATGGAATCGCCCAACCAAGGCGTCATGCTACTCGGAATGTGTTCCGAATTTAAGCGAACAATTCTGGCATCGTGGTTCATCTCCACCAATATCATTACCGCGTCATCTGACTGCACAATTTGGTAATTGTTGTTGTAAAGCACATTAATCATAGGTGGCCCACCGGTAGAACCAAATCCAATAATGCAACGCTCAGCCATTGGCCGCCCTTCCGGATCATCAACATTATTTCGGTAAAGAGAAGCTTGCTCCTGAAAAGTTTTTCGCCCTTTTTCGGTATAAGGAATTTGACCATCAGCAGGGTCGACGATCCAGCTACTGCGGTACTCGCCATTAATTTGTGCGTAAGCATCGCCAGGGTCTAACCAAAAATTGTTGTAACCCCCTACTCCACCACCGCCCGCTGTCGGCGCCGGCGCATTAGGATCCGTTGGCTTTAAAGCGTTTTCATTGGCTTTCGCGCGACCTTGAGCAATTGCACTGGCCTGCTGCTCAGTAATGACTAAGTCTTTAAACTGTCGAGAACGCGTAAGTTGAGTAAGACTCGAATTTGTCCATACGCCCTGTAAATCTGGCTGTCCATTCGCCAAACGCGGCACTTCATAATCTGCGGCGTTCGTGGCACTAAAGCCGAACAGCATAGGAATTGCTAAGCCCGCCAATAATCCATAATGCACTTTTGAATTTGTTTGTCTCATTTGCAACACGCTCCGGGGTCTGTCTACTTTTAAAAGTGAGGTCTTATAAACGGCTTTTTGTACAAGTATGTGGCTCAAAAAACCAGCTCAAAATGCTAGGTCTATCAAAACTATTTATTGCTTAAGTAAAATACTGCCTATTTAAGGCAGGCAAAGATAGCGTCCACTTGCTTGTTCGTCAACAAGCTTATCGGGCTATATGCCGAAGCCATGACTTCGGTATTTATATTTGGACTCAATATGGACTTAAATCGCGGACACAAAAAAGCCCACAAAAGATATGGGCTTTTAAGTTGTTGATATTAAAGATTAATTTGGTCGGAGAGGCCGGATTTGAACCGACGACCACCACACCCCCAGTGTGGTGCGCTACCAAACTGCGCTACACTCCGAAATCTCTTTTTACCCTGGGGGGAACGGGCTTTAAAAGAGGCGGAATAATACCTTACCTCCTTCTGAATGCAATATCTGAATCGGCCAAATCAATGAATTCGCCTAAACTGAATACGGATTCTACACCAGCTAAACCGGCTTCAAAAAAGAGGGGTCTAAAAAGGAAATACAAACTAAAGCTTGAGCAGCTTCAGGACTTCTTCTAGCTCGTTAACCATTTGTTCCACTAGTTCGTTGAACTGAGTACTTTCAACTTGTGCGCCATCGCCAGACATCTGCTGTCGAGCACCACCAATGGTAAAACCTTGATCGTAGAGCAAGGCACGGATTTGGCGGATGGTAAGCACGTCATCACGCTGATAGTAACGGCGGTTGCCGCGACGCTTGACGGGTTTTAACTGGGGAAATTCCTGCTCCCAATAACGTAAGACATGCGGTTTTACGGCGCAAAGTTCACTCACTTCGCCGATCGTAAAATAACGCTTACCGGGAATTGCTGGTAATTGATCGTTATTGCTTGGTTCCAGCATAGGCCTCTACTCGAGCTTTCAACTTTTGCCCGGGTCTGAAAGTAACAACACGTCGAGCAGTAATAGGTATTTCTTCGCCGGTTTTAGGATTACGTCCTGGGCGCTGGCTCTTGTCCCGTAAATCAAAATTTCCAAAACCGGAGAGTTTAACTTGTTCGTTGGTTTCCAGAGAATGGCGAATTTCTTCAAAGAAAAGCTCCACGAGCTCTTTTGCTTCGCGCTTATTCAAGCCCAATTCTTCGTACAGCTTTTCAGCTAGATCAGCTTTTGTTAGCGCTCCGTTCATTGGAGTGAAGCCCCTTCATCTGTTAACAACCTACCTAAGGTCGGCGTTAAATTCCTCCTTCAAACTACTCACTACAGCGTCGATGGAGGTGTTAATTTCGAGTTCATTAAGAGTGCGCGAAGGATGTTGAAAGGTCAAGCCCAGCGCAACGCTTTTTCTATGTGTATCAATGCCTTTGCCGACATATAGGTCAAACACCTTTAAGTCTTGGAGGTGGTCTCCAGCGACTTGTTTTACTGTAGTTAACATGGCCCCGACAGTAACGGATTTGTCGACGACCAGCGCTAAATCCCGCCGAACGCCAGGAAACTTACTAATTTCGGTGAAATTTGGCACTTTTGAGACTAGGTAGTCAGATTGCTGCAGCTGAAACAGGTATACAGGCTGGCTAATATCGAGCTGTTGCTGAATTTGGGGATGCAGGGTTCCAAGCATTCCAACCGCGGTATCTCCCTTGAAAATCTCCGCACATTGGCCCGGATGTAAGGCCGGATGAGTGCCCACCTCAAACCGAAAACAATTCTCCTCACCGGTTAAGGCTAACAGTGCTTCCACATCACCTTTGAGGTCATAGAAGTCTACCTCACCGCCCTTCTCACTCCAGTTTTCAGGCAGCTTCGCGCCACTCAACAAACCGGCGATCATAGGCTTCTGCGTTAAGCCCTTTCCTTGTTCGAAACATAAACCTGTTTCAAATAATCGCACGCGAGACTGCTGTCGATTGACGTTGTGCAAAAGCGTTTGCACAAGCCCTGGCCATAAACTGCCACGCATTACCGCTAGATCTGCACTCATGGGGTTTCGTAAATTAACAGCTTCATTTTCTGGTGCAAATAATGTGTTTAGTTTTTCACTAACAAAACTATAAGAGATTGCTTCGTGATACCCCCTTGCCACCAAGCACCGTTTCACAGATCGTAAATCCAAGACTTTTTCTGACTTACTTTGCATGCTTAACTTCGCCGATAAATCAGCGATGGGCAAATTATTGTAGCCGTATATTCTGGCAAGCTCTTCTAACAAATCTTCTTCAATTTCTAAATCAAAACGATAACTGGGAATACTAAACGTCCACTGTTTGTCATCATCATTACCTGTCTCAGATTCCAAATCCAAGCCTAAACACGTTAGAATTTCGACGACATCTTTATCATCTAATGAAAAACCTAAGCCACTTTGAATGCGTTTTTTTCGTAAGGTGACGGCCTTATTGCTCGGCAAATCACTTGCACTCTCCTGGATAACGAGGGGTCCTGGTTCGCCGCCGGCAATCTCCAACAACAACGCGGTAGCTCGCTCAATCGCTTGCTCTTGTAAACAATAATCCACACCTCGCTCATAACGATGACTTGCATCGGTATGCAAACCATAGTTTCGCGCTTTACCGGCCAGAGCCAAGGTAGAGAAAAATGCACTTTCGAAGAAAATGTTTTTGGTATTTGTTGTCACTGCTGTTTTTTCGCCACCCATAATGCCAGCAATAGCAATGGGACCGCTCTCATCAGCAATCAATAAAGTATCGTCTTTAAGTTTTACCGATTGACCATCAAGTAATTCGATTTCTTCTTTAGACTTCGCCATGCGCACAGTGATTTTTGTACTGAGTTTATCTAAATCAAAGGCATGCATCGGTTGGCCGAGTTCGATCAACACATAGTTGGTAACGTCAACAACACAATCGTGCGGCCGCACGCCGGCACGCCTTAATTTTTCTTGCATCCATAATGGGCTTGGTTGGGTGATATCAATATTTTTAACAACCCTACCTATGTAGCGAGGACATGCTGATTTGGCGTCGATACTCAAGGGAAAAGTATTGTCGATAGTAGGCGTAACGGCTTGTATTTTAGGTTCTCGTAGATCGAGGCGATTTAACACAGCGACTTCACGGGCGATGCCGCGAATACTTAAACAATCGCCACGATTAGGGGTTAGATCAACATCGATGACGGTATCGGCTAATTGCAGATAGTCCTGTAAGTTTTTTCCTACTGGCGCATCGCTGGGTAACTCCCACAATCCGCTATCGTCTTCACCGGCTTTCAATTCAGTTTGTGCACACAGCATGCCGAAGGACTCAACACCGCGAAGCTTGGCTTTTTTAATTTTGAAATTGCCGGGCAAAACCGCACCCACAGTAGCAAATGGAATTTTGATACCTTCGCGTGCGTTCGGGGCGCCGCAAACAACTTGTGCGGTTTCGCCATTGCCGGCGTCGACTTTACAAACTCTCAACTTATCGGCATCGGGGTGTTGTTCTGCAGAAATAATTTGACCAACAATGACACCACTAAACTCCCCCGCCACTGGCTCAACGGCATCGACTTCTAAACCCGCCATGGTAATTTGCGCGGCAAGTTCATTTGTATCGAGATCAGGGCTTACCCATTCTCGCAACCAGGATTCACTTACTTTCATTGACCATCTCTTTTTATTTACGAAATTCTGAATCGATATCTAATCGTTCAGACGCTTCGAATCGAGCAAATTAATAATTTTCTATAATTTAAGTTACCGGCGATTAAAACTGCTTTAAAAACTTCAAATCATTTTCGAAAAATAATCGCAAATCATTTACGCCATACCGCAACATAGTTAAACGATCCGCGCCCATTCCGAAAGCAAAGCCAGTATATTTTTCAGAATCGATGCCGCTTTTACGGAAGACATTTGGATGCACCATGCCGCAGCCCAACACTTCAATCCAACCAGTTTGGCTACACACTCGACAGCCGTCGCCCTCACAATGCGTACATTGAATATCGACTTCTGCGGATGGTTCAGTAAACGGAAAGTAAGATGGTCGAAATCTTACTGCGACATCTTTTTCAAAAAATGCCTTTAAAAACTGATCCATCGTTGCTTTGAGGTCAGCGAAACTTATTCCTTCATCAACTACCAAGCCTTCAACTTGATGGAACATCGGTGTGTGGGTTAAATCGGAATCACAACGATAAACGCGACCTGGACAAATCACTCGTATTGGCGGTTTAGTATTTTCCATGGTGTGAACTTGCACCGTTGAGGTGTGGGTTCGCAGCACTAAATTTTCATCACCGTTTTTATTATCAACATAAAACGTGTCGTGCATTGCGCGTGCAGGATGGTGCGCAGGAATATTTAGGGCTTCAAAATTATAATAATCGGTTTCGATTTCTCGGCCTTCTTCAATGGTGTAACCAATCGCAGAAAAGATATCTTCGATGCGCTGGATCGTTCGTGTCACTGGATGTAACGAACCAAGCTCTTGACCGCTGCCGGGCAAGGTAACGTCAAGCGTCTCTGAAGCGAGCTTTTCGTTAACCGCCGCCAATTCCAACGCTTGTTTACGCGCAGAAATTTGCTCTTGAACTTG
This sequence comes from Aurantivibrio infirmus, assembly GCF_054767315.1. Lineage (NCBI taxonomy): Bacteria > Pseudomonadati > Pseudomonadota > Gammaproteobacteria > Cellvibrionales > Cellvibrionaceae > Aurantivibrio > Aurantivibrio infirmus. Next base: position 293,064 of record NZ_BAAFSK010000005.1, on the reverse strand, counting down.
TTGCTTCACTTCATTAATTTTTGCACCCGCTTGCGGACGTTCTTCCGCAGACAACGAGCCTAAAGTTTTTAGCAAGCCTGTGATTTGGCCTTTTTTACCCAAGAAATCGACACGCAACTGATCTAGATCGGCGAGAGAGTTGGCTTTATTCACCAAACCTAGTGCTTTGTCTTTAATTTCCGCGAGATCTTGCATCGATGATTTCCATTTTTAACTGTGCGCTTTTTAGATTTAAATGATTTTATTTATTAATCTTGAAAGCTAGATGTAAATTTTTATTTGACAATAATTTTCGTTACGCCAGATACACATTAGCCCATCGACCTTAATACCAAGATTCGTTTGGTAAAAGGAGATGGGCTAATAGGTTGCAACAGGTGTATTAAACAGTGCTTATAAAGATGCTTTGGCCTGTGCAACCACGGCAGCAAACGTGCTCTTATCATGTACGGCTAGGTCAGCCAAGACTCGGCGATCTAAGCTGATGTTTGCTTTTTTCAATCCAGCGATTAAACGGCTATAGGACATGCCTTCTGCTCGAGATTGCGCATTAATTCGCGTAATCCACAATGCTCGGAAGTTACGCTTTTTAACGCGACGATCGCGATAAGCATATTGACCGGCTTTAATAACGGCTTGTTTTGCAACGCGGAATACGCGAGACCGCGCTCCGTAATAACCTTTCGCTGCTTTTAGAATTTTCTTGTGACGCTTACGCGCTTGTACACCACGTTTTACACGGGCCATAATTTTATCCTCAACAAATATTTAATTTCTTAAGCGCTTACTTTCTTTGCAAACACTTAGGGTTTCGATAAGAAAGACTAGTTAGCCCGTAACATGCGATCGACTGATGGCTTATCAGCTGCACAAACAATTGTTGTGCCACGCAAATGACGCTTACGCTTGGTAGTCATTTTAGTGAGGATATGGCTTTTGTTAGCACGTTTAACTTTGTAACCAGCGGCCGTCTTTTTAAAACGTTTTTTAGCGCCGCTATGAACTTTAGCTTTGTTAGACATAATAGTAACTCGCATTTGGAAACCCTAAACTACTTAGGTTTCGATTGATTAAATAAAGTAAGAAGGCAGCTAATAGCCCGATTACTTTTTCTTTTTTGGCGCCAAGACCATGATGAGTTGGCGACCTTCCATTTTAGGGTACTGTTCAACAACACCCCAATCTGCAAGATCAACTTCAATCCGCTTCATCATTTCCATCCCTAGTTCTTGGTGAGCCATTTCTCTACCGCGATAACGCAGAGATACTTTAGCCTTGTCGCCGTTTTCAAGAAAACGTATCAGGTTGCGTAGTTTTACCTGATAATCCCCTTGGTCCGTTCCTGGACGAAACTTCATTTCTTTAACTTGTTGCTGCTTCTGCTTTTTCTTCGAAGCAGCTTTGGCCTTTTTGGCCTCAAACTGTTGCTTACCGAAATCCAGTATCTTACATACCACTGGATCGGCATCAGGAGCGATCTCTACAAGATCAAGCGTTGCAGCTTTCGCTGCAGCCAGTGCTTCTTCTAATGTAACGATTCCGACTTGTTCACCGTCAGCGCCGATGAGTCTTATTGATGTTGCCTCAATCTGTTCGTTTACTCTGGCTTTTTTCGCTTTAATAGTGTCTTTCTCCTGTGTTCATTAATAAAAAGCTAATTCCTGCCCCGGAAACCCAGGGAAATTATCCTCGCTGGAAGGCTAATTAAGGGAACTAGCATGCTCTGACACGCGCCCTTTGCGTGCCAGATCTGTTGATAATAGCTCAGTAAATGCCTCTATCGACATGGACCCGAGATCTTCTCCGCCTCGAGTTCGCACTGTGACGGTTCCGGCTTCTGCCTCTTTATCACCAAGGACAACGAGATAGGGAACGCGTTGAATTGTGTGCTCGCGGATTTTAAAGCCGATCTTCTCGTTTCTCAAGTCACAAATGGCCCGGAATCCCTTGTCTTGCAAGGATTTTTCAACTTTTTTCGCGAAATCAGCCTGTCGGTCGGTAATATTGAGAATTGCGACCTGTTCTGGCGCCAACCATAACGGGAAAGCGCCCTCATAGTTTTCAATTAAAATACCAATAAATCGCTCGAAAGAGCCCAGGGTAGCCCGGTGTAACATGACAGGAACTTGCCTCGATCCGTCTTCTGCGACGTATTGGGCGTCAAGTCGGCCCGGTGTCGAGAAATCCACCTGCATAGTGCCACATTGCCACACTCGGCCGAGGCAATCTTTCAAAGAGAATTCTATCTTCGGTCCGTAGAAGGCACCCTCTCCTGGCAATTCCTGCCAAGGTAAATCTTTTGCGTTTAGCGCATCCGCCAAGGCCTTCTCCGACTTGTCCCAGTCGGCGTCACTTCCCACTCGCTGCTCAGGTCGTGTTGACAGCTTGTAGATAAGGTTTTCTTTATCGAAACCAAAATCGTCATAAATCTCATGGAGAAAGTCGATAAAATCCGCTACTTCTGACTGAATCTGGTCTTCGGTACAGAAAATATGGCCATCGTCTTGAGTGAAGCCTCGTACTCGCATGATCCCGTGCAAAGCACCCGACAATTCGTTGCGATGACAGGAGCCAAACTCGGCATAACGTAAAGGGAGATCGCGATAACTACGCAAGCCCTGATTAAACACTTGAACATGACAAGGGCAGTTCATGGGCTTAATCGCGTATTCACGTTCATCCGCACCCAATATAAACATGCCTTCGCTGTACTTATCCGCGTGTCCGGATTTTTTCCATAAGCTGAGATCGACAACTTGCGGGGTTTTTATTTCACGATAGCCATTCGCATTTTGCTTGCCGCGCATATAGTCTTCAATACTGGTGTAAATTGACCAACCTTTCGGATGCCAAAACACCATTCCCGGCGCTTCCTCTTGCAAATGGAATAGATCATATTTTTTACCAAGCTTACGATGATCTCGTTTTTCCGCTTCTTCAATACGATGCAAGTACGCTTTCAGCTCTTTTTTATTGGCCCAAGCCGTGCCGTAAATACGTTGCAACATGGCATTGTTTGAATCGCCGCGCCAATAAGCACCAGCAACCTTGGTTAACTTAAACGCTTTAATTTTTCCAGTTGAGGGCACGTGTGGACCACGGCATAGATCCTCAAAATCGCCTTGCTTATAGAGCGATAAGGCCTCGTTGGCAGGGATACTTTCAATAATCTCGGCTTTGTATTCTTCACCCAAACCACGAAAGTATTTCACCGCATCATCGCGAGATAATTCACGGCGTGTCACCGGGAAGTCTGCTTTTGCCAACTCACCCATTTTCTTTTCGATAGCGGCTAAATCTTCTGGGGTAAAAGGTCGATCGTAAGCGAAGTCATAATAAAACCCATCTTCGATGACGGGTCCAATAGTCACTTGCGCTTCAGGGAATAAGGTCTTAACTGCTTGCGCTAATAAATGTGCGCAGGAATGCCTTAGTACCTCGACGCCTTCTTCGCTGCGCTCTGTAACGATAGCGAGGCTGGTGTCTTGATCGAGAATAAACGACGTATCAACAGTTTCGCCATTCACGATACCGGCGAGTGCGGCATTTGCGAGACCCGGCCCAATATCCGAGGCAACGTCTAACACAGAAACAGGTTTAGGGAATTGTCGTTGGGAACCATCAGGGAGGGTAATAAGGGGCATGCTGCTTTCCTGTATCAGTGGTGACCCCTACGAAAGGCCACGTGAAAAATAAATGGGTTCTAGATATTTGGGCCTCTAGAGAGCCCGTTTTAATCAAGTATGGTAGGCACGATTGGATTAATTGCAACAACATAAGGGTCGTTACAAGCGCTGCGCGGCTTCGTCGCTTTGCTCCTCGTTCAAATCGATATGCGATTTGTCGAACTATGGTCCTCACCAACGTACATACCAAACCTAAGCAACCCCGCTGGGGCTTGCTTAGGTTTGGTAGGCACGATTGGATTCGAACCAACGACCCCCACCATGTCAAGGTGGTGCTCTAACCAACTGAGCTACGTGCCTATACTCTACAAACCTATTATTTACGTGTTGATTTTCAACAGAAATTACACGAAAAGTACTAACTTATTTCAGGAAGCACCTAAAAATAAGGCTGCGAACTTTAACAGCGCTATAGCGTCTTGGCAAGAATACTTGGCCTACCGAAGTTAGCGAAGTCACGAATCTTTCATTGAACAAGAATAGGCTACGGGTGAATGTCATCACTACATCGGCTAGCATCACGTACCAGCAACTAAAAACTGATCTTACTTAAGTAAAAATCCAGGAAAACATGAAATCAAAAAAGCTCGTCGCTTGCTTAGCTCTCGCGTTATTCATGGTAATTACAATACTTGGCCTACACGCGTGTGGCACTCAGAACAATAATCTACACGCGGACAAAAACCTGCCTTACCCAATTGCGACCTTGACCGCCTATGCCGACCATCCTGAGCTAGCCGAGCTAAGCGGTATCGTTAAAAGCAAAACCTATCAGAACGTCTACTGGGTGCATAACGACAGCGGCGACAAACCGAGAATTTTTGCCATCAATCGCGCAGCTGAAGTTCTAGTGCCACCTGAAAGTAATTTGCTTGATGCAGAAAAACCTTGGCAAGGAGTAATGATAAACGGTGCGAAAAATCGCGACTGGGAAGATATCGCCATCTATGATGGGAAAATATATCTCGCCGACATGGGCAATAACCGCAACGCGCGCGTAGATTTGGGAATTTATATTTTTGATGAGCCTCATCCGCTTCGCGACACGTCAGCAAACTCCGCCACTTTTATTTCAGTACGCTATCCAGATCAACTCAAATTTCCCGCGACGGAATGGCATTTTGATAACGAAGCATTTTTTATCGACGACGGCAGCCTGTATTTTCTCAGCAAACATCGCAAAGGCCCTTACTCATTCACAATGGCCGCGGGTACGAAACTTTACCGGCTAGACAGCCTACATACTGACAAACAAAACACGCTGACATTAGTTGGCACACACTCGGAAATAACTGCCGCAACTGGTGCGGATATTTCTCCGAACGGCCGCAAACTCGCCATACTTACCTACACCAAAGTTTGGATATTCGAGAAACCCACAGATAATAAAAACTGGTTAGAAGGAAAAATGGGAGCAGTGGCTACATCTCTCAATCAAGCGGAAGCAATTACTTGGATTGACGACGACACGCTTTTGATTACCAATGAGCAACGACAAGTATTTGAATTAAATATCAGCGAATTGATTTTGAAATGAGAAATTTGAACATAGCAAGATACTAAATTATAGATAATATTCTTCATCATCCGCTATAAAATTGCCGTCCTTGGCATCGAACATCCACTCTAACTGGCAAAGAACACTATTAAAAAAACCACGCATCAAGATATAAATTTCGGTACGAAGATTTTTAAAACGAACCAATAAATTTAAAAAAATAAATTTAAAAATTTGATAGTAACTTACTTATTAAAAATGTTTGCGCAATGACAAGGAATAAACTCTACCCACCGGACTCGCTGCGGTTGGATCATACCCCCCACCTCCGTTGACTCCCGGTGCGATGTTGACATAAGGAGGTTCCTCATCCAATAAATTACTAATATCGAAACCAATCAGCATTCCATCTAAGATGCCATCGCCCTCCCCAAGAGTCATTGAGGTGCTTAAATCAAAGGTATTAAACGCGCTAACGGTTTCTGGGTTGGTGATGCGATCATTTTCGTAACTGTTAACGTGGTTCCAAATCAGACGACTATTAAATTGATTGTATTGCCAAGCGATACTCGATCTGGCTTTAAAGGTAAGCGGATTAAAAATAGTATTTTTCCTATCTTCGGCAGCACCCGTTGGGGATAACGCAACATCGTAGGTATCGATATACATTCCACTAGTATTAAGTGTTAGATCACCCATATCACCCAAAGGCAAAACATAATTAACCGTGAAATCAAAACCGCTTGTTTGCGACACACCGAGATTATTGGTACGTCCGTCAACAAATAATCCGACAGGTACCGGCGGCACACCACGTGCGTAACCAAAACCTTGGCTCAACAAATCTTGCACACGAGCATCGGCGGCGGCATCACGCAATATTATTCCAGTGCCGATAAATTCTTGCTCCAAACTCAACACAGACAAGTCAGCTAAATACGTTTCAATCTGGCCTTCATATTCAACATCAAAATAAGTCAGGTTAATGGCCAAACCGGGAACAGCGCTAGGAGTAAAATCGAAACCCACTGACCAGGTTGTCGCTTCTTCTGGAGTGAGGGCCAAGTTGCCACCCGACAAAGCGACACCTTGTATTACTGCGCCTCCTTGGGTGGGATCCGAATATGGCTGAACAAATAAAGCCGAAGAATTTCCATAGAGCTGAGAAAACAATGGAGCCCGGAACGATGTTCCGTAACTTGCACGAACTCGCCAATCTTCAGTAGGAGACCAGTTCACTCCATATTTTGGGTTGTTGGTTGAACCAACGTCACTGTAATCATCCGTACGCGCAGCGATAGTTAATTCCAAACTCGAAATTCCTGTTACTGCATTGTCATTGCCAACAACTGGAATCAACACTTCTGCGTAATAAGAATTAATATCTCTCTCAAATACTCTCACCGTATTGGGAGCGGTTGGACCACCTCGACGCAAGCCCGGTTCATTCGTTTGCTCTTGCCGCTCATAACCAACCGCGAGTTTTACGGCACCACCCGGTAATTCAAACAAATCTCCATCGGCGCGCAACTCATATGCCAGCAATTCGTTACTGGTATCCGCAATAAAAATGGAATCACTAATCGCACTTAATACCGCAGGATTAGTTCGATCCAATCCAAATGGATCAAATGCGGTATTGGGATCATTACTTGCTAATGCGACAGACAAACCGCTCGCTGGACCGCGCGAATCCAGTCCCCGTGAAGAGTCAGATATTTCTCGCAGATCCCCGTAAGTCACTAAACCTTCCAAGCGCCAATCAGCAGGCAGGCTATATTTAAATCCCGTGGTTAATTCCCAATTACGTTGGTAACCCACTTGATCATCACTAGGAATGTCATTCATGAAATTATAATGAACAGTTACATTCGACGGCGCGGTACCCGATGGATCAACAAAGAATGCATTGGTGTTTGGAACGACTAAACTTCCTGTCGCATCGGCGGCTTGTCGAACGAAATCACGATTGGAATAAAATCCGTCGACATAAAATTCCAAATTTTCCGTTGCATCAAAGGTTGTTGTAAACGCAAGATTGTCATATTCCTGCTGCGGTAATAGATCTTGATTTTTTAAGGTATCGCAGCGATTTTCTGTACCCGCGACCAAAGTACCTGCGTTTGCGGCAGTAACACCGCCAGCAGGGATTGCATAAGTCTGGCCGGCCACTTCGATAGTTCCCGGAGCACAGCGATTCACTCGGTAATCAGCATTTGATTGCAAAGCAGTAAAAAAATCTCTATCACTGCCGTTCAGGTTATCCCTCTGGCCTTTTTCCAAAGCGACAAAAACTGATGCGCTGTCCCAAGTTTTTCCAAACGAAGCGCCAACTTTATATTCACCATAATCGCTACCCGCACCTGCTCTTGCAATGACATCAACACCATCGACTTTTCGTCGAGTGATCATATTGACCACTCCAGCAATTGCATCAGAACCATAAATTGCAGACGCGCCATCGGCAACAACTTCGACTCGCTCTAGAGCTAAGGACGGTATGATGGATGGATCGATAGAGCGCGCATTACTATTTACTCGATGCCCATCAACCATCACTAAGGTTGCATAGGGCCCGATGCCACGCAGATTGACCGAGTTCGCCCAAACAATATTTCCGTTACCACCAGACTGCCCTCGCGAACCTTCAGAGATACCTAAATCAAAAACTTGCGGAAGCTCTTTCAGCATTTCGTCAACAGAAATTGCTGTCGAGTTATTTATATGTTCTCGATCAAGGCTAATAACGGGAGAACCGACCGGTGCGACAGCACCACGCATACGTGAACCAGTCACTAATATTTCTTCAAGACCGAGGGATTCATTCGTTTGTGCAAAAACTGGAGTAGGCACCAGAATAGCCCCACCGCTCATTGCGGCCGCTATCGCTAATCCAAGCGTTGAAGTAATTTGACGTTTTTTCATAAATCCCTCTTTAGTTATTTTTGTTTTACAAGGCCAGTGTCTGTAGATGCAAATCATTAACTCATTAGAAATCGTTCATAGCGATGAAGTTGCATTGAAGCCCGATAACGGTTGCGATGTATTTATTTGACGATCAGTTTTTGTTATTAAATTAAAAGCTCATTGGCTTTTCTTAGTGCTTTTGACTAGCAAACCTCTTGAACCTTGGTAAGGCCAAACTTCAGAAGCTGCTCGGCTTTGGACAAAGTGAAAGCACTCATTAGCAAAATAATGTGCAAGCTTAATTATTGTTTGTGTTACAAACTATTTGCTTTGCGAATTATTACTCCGAAAAGACATCGAAATCAAGCTAATTAACTAAAGTTTTAATAAATAGTTGGTATCAAGGTATGTAATCTTTATTCCCAGTTGTAAATCATTCGGATAATAGAGGACAAAGACTAAAGCTACGTGGGACTTATAGTGAAAGTAGAAAACTTAATTTATGTAATAGTGGTATTTTTAAGAATAAAACCCGTCTCGCACCATTACAAAAACATAACACTCATAACCTGGCGGCTATGAGTGCGGGACGAGGGATACATGAACGGATATTGAATGTGTGTAAAAAACAAGAAAACCAAAAAACATTTATCAATTACCATACATAACAACTCTATCGGCAACCGGTGGTTTCACCAGAATTAATCTGACCAATGAGTGTATTAACATAATTGTAAATAGCGGGACCATCAATGCCATACCTTTCCAAGCGTTTCGAATCTCGCAGTGCAATATCCGCATACACTTTTTCAAACTCAGCTTGCTGCTCAGGTGCTATCTCGATAAATTCCACGCCCTCTTCTTCACCATATTTAATCGCTGCATCGTTTCCAAGAACAATATAGTGAGCAATTCTATCTTCCCAATAGCGGGCACTTTCTAACATCAATAGTTTTAGATCGTCAGGCAATTGCTCATAGCTTTTATTGGAAATTGCCCGTGAAGGATAACCACCCCGGTGCATTGCTAAGCGATTCAGGTATTGTCCGATCTCAGCGAAATGCATTGATCGTAAAGTATCTTCCGGAGTCAGCACGCCATCGATAATACCTTTCGCAAACGCCGGATAAACATCACCCATCGGCATTAATACGGGATCACCACCCAAGGCGTAAACCACAGGAACCAACGCGGTAGGAGCACGCAAACGTAAACCGGCAATGTCTTCTAAGGTGTTTATCGGCCGATCTTTGGTCAGGATAAAAGACGGGGTTCCGCCCTGCACGACCAGCACTTTTAAACCTTTTAATTCTTTTTCAAAAATGGGAAATTCTTTTAACAAACAATGGAACACTTCAATTTGTGTTTCAATCGAATCACTACCTGCATAAAAGCCAGTTTGGGTACGAGTCGCATGCATGCCCGCTCGCATATAGATTGGCGTGATCATCGCTAAGTCAGTGACACCATGGCGTAATTCAACGACGTTTTGCTCGCTAGAGATTAAGGTCCCAGACCAAAATGATTTTATTCTAATTCGCCCATTACTTTTCTCTTCGATATAAGTCATCCAATCTTTGTCGGCCTGACTAAACGTGTGATTGGGACTCAAAGCTGAGCCATAACTCAAGAGGTAAACTTTTTTGTCGCCATCCTGAATAATCTCAAGCGCCGATATCGAACTCGACAAAAAATAAAGCAAGCAGATCATAAAGAATTTTATATTTATTAAGACCCGGCTTCGCGCGACCAAAAAATTTAGCGTAATTTGAATAGCAGTAGAGTTGTTCATAGATTTTTATTCAGACTAATTATTGTTTTAGTTTATATGGGTCTAGCGTATTTATAGGGGCCCTAGGCCGAGCCGACCAAGGAAGCAAAGACTACCACGCTTGATAAAGAGATAATAGTTTGCCTAGCAAACTATTTTTCCCTACACTAGACTCCACTGTAAATCTGAGAATCTAAGTATTCCACGTTATTAATCAATAAGTTATCGCTATGTATTCACCTTTGTCCGGTTTTACTGTCATCGATTTTAGCCATGTTATGGCTGGGCCTTTTTGCACCCATACTCTGCACACCCTCGGCGCAAGGGTGATAAAAATCGAGCGCATCGGCGAAGGCGATGTGATGCGTCACTATGATGTACGACCTGAGTACACTTCAAAAGCCCCGCCATTTATTGCCGTCAACGCAGGAAAAGAATCACTAGCTTTGGATTTAAAGTCTGCGCAAGCAAAAAAAATAATCCGCGATTTAGTGTCTACTGGCGACGTCGTTGTGGAAAATTTTCGCCCCGGTGTGTTGGAACGCTTAGGTTTGGGTTACCAGGAATGTAAGCAGTGGAACGAAAACATTGTTTACTGTTCTGTTTCCGGATTCGGCCAGCAAGGCCCGCTAAAAAATAATCCGGCTTACGATCACATTGTACAAGCCATGGCCGGCGTCATGTCTCTCACCGGTGAACCAAACAGCAAGCACCTCAAGGTTGGCTTTCCGGTCTTGGATACATTCGCAGGTTATACGGCGGCAATGGCGGTAATGTCTGCGCTTTTACAACGAGAACGGTTTGGCGGCGGGCAATACATTGACGTCGCGATGCTTGATGCCTCGTTAAATTTAATGATCTCGATGGCGGCGCCCTTTTTGATTGCCGGAGACATCCCCAAAAAAGTTGGCAATCGTGGCTTTAACATGAGCCCAACATCTGACACGTTTAGAGCGAAAGATGGTGAAATTTCTATTGGTGCCAATACTCAAAAGCAATATGAAGCGATGTGCCAAGTGATGGAACGTGATGATTTAATTCACGATGAACGTTTTGCCTTACGCGAAGGCAGAATGAAAAATGAAGCTGCTTTGCAAGAAGAGATCGAAAAAACTACCCAATTAAAATCCGCCTACGAATGGGAATCGGCTTTTAACAAAGTAGGCGTACCTAGTGCAGCGATTCGAACAATTCCTGAAATAATTCAGCACGAACATTTAGACGGACGAGGGCTTAAGATCCCTATTCAAAGCGAATCGCAAATAGCCAAGGGGGAAAATTCTGGCTTCACATTAGGGCCCGGCTTTGTCTTAAACCAATCTCAATTGAAAAACATGGGACATGCCCCCGCGCTAGGCGAACATTCTATTTCGATCTTACGTGAGTTAGGGTATCCGCAATCAGACATTGATGATTTATGCAGAGACAAAGTTATTCAAGCTAGCGAATAATTTTCTCATTATAAAAAATAAAATTTATTGGATATTTAACATCACGTTTTCACAATTTCGGCAGCACTTGCGATAATCAAGGGCTCGATCTCGTCATCACTAAATCCAAACTCCTTTAGAATCTCCAGAGTATCCTGTCCCGGCAGATGGGGCAGATCTCTAACTGACCCTGGCGTCGCAGACAATTTAACGGCCGGACCTATTTGAGTTACCGCGTGATCATCCCCATCATTCATTTCAAACACCGTTCCTCGTGCCCGCGCATGCCGATCTTGCAAGGCTTCCGCAATAGTGTAAACCGGCGCGACCTGGGTTCCCGCCTGCCGTAATATTTCGAACCACTGATCCCGTGTTTTTTGCGAAAATACTTGTCTTAGTTCTTCATCCAAGTAAGCAAGCTTTTCTTTATCGAACTGAAGGGGAAGCAAGTCACTGCGCTCGATAGCGTGACAAAATTTTTCCCAATATCTCGGTTCTAAATCGGTGGTGCAAATATATTTATTGTCTAGCGTTAGCCAATACCCCACATTCCCCCCACGCCAACTAAGCGGTGGCTCATTCTCGCTAACGAGAAACCGTTGCGCAACAGAGGTCATTAAATTCAGCGCGCAATCTGACATCGCTACGTCAACAAGCTGGCCTTCACCGGTTTTATTACGCGCTTGCAAGGCCAATAAAATACCAATGACCGCTTGCATGCCAGTACTTAAATCTCCGACCGGCAGCCCCGCAATATGGGGCCTATCGCCATCACCAAAACGAGGTAAGGCGCCGGCCAATGCCATTGCAATCGGTTCATGACCCGGTAAGTCTTGATACGGGCCCGACAATCCGCCGAGAGTGACACTGCAATAAATTAATTTGGGATTTATAATCCTTAACTCGTCATAACCTAATCCCATCGCCTCCATTACACCTGCGCGATAATCATGAAGTAAAACGTCACAATTTTTTATCATTCGCTTTACTGCCTTACGTGAGTTTTCATCACGCAAATTCAATATTACTGAACGCTTATTTCTCGACAGTAACTCACGTTTTTTTACTTTCCGTTTTTCTTCTGGCGTAAGATTATCCAGGCCAAAAGCCTTTTCTTGCTTAGCGACCTCATTTGCTTGCTCTACACGAATCACGCGAGCGCCAAAATCTGCCAGCATCATCGAACAATAAGGGGCAGGTAGGAATCGTGAAAAATCTAAAACTGTAATATCGTCTAGCGCTTGCTCGACCATTTTTTTATTCACCGTCATTAGTAGCCAGAAACTCATGGCAAAAGTTAGTTGCGAAAACGTTACTCTTATTCCGCCTGTTGGTCATTTTCTTCGAGCAGGTTTTCCGTTCACGTATGGCTGAAGCAGAACACGCTAAATGATTGACTTCGTCCCTGTATAGTCGCTACACTCCATAAATTAGTTTGTGATGCAAACTATATCAGAAATACATAAATAATAACCAGCGGCGCTCTAAGCAAACCCAAAATTAAAGGTATCGCGGCTTGATAAAGCTATTTCATCGACGAGGATTTATGGCAGTCATCCGTTTTTTTGGGGCCTGCGCGTTATTTGGGACCATGATCCTGATTTCAATTAGCGTCCTCGGCAGACACCTCAACACTCCCTTGCCTGGCAGTGTAGAAATAGTTGAAGTACTAATTCTTATCGTCGCTTCGACGGGTATTCTTTTCGCAACCACCGAAAAAAGCCACGCCTCCGCGAAAATATTTATCGACAGATTGGGCCCAAAAACAAAAATAGTTGCTGAAAAATTCGGAATATTATTAGGTGTTTGCATTTGTCTTGTCATTTGTCTGAGTAACATTTGGTTGCTTTTTGATGTATGGCAGACACACGAAGCGAGCCACTTACTCGGAATACCTATCGTGCCATTTAGACTATTTTTTATATTCACCAGCGCCTGCACAACCGTCGTATTGGCCTGGCAATTTTTTACTAACAATAAGAATAATTAACTTCTATGTTTAGTCCCGAAACTATTGGCATCATCGGATTTATCTTATTGCTTGCACTACTTGCAAGCGGTATGCCTATTGGCTTTGCTTTGGGTTTTGTTGGTTTTTCCGGCATGGTACTTTTGTTATCACTGGAAGCGGCAACAATCAAAGTGGGCGTTATTAGTTTTCAAATGATTTCACACTATGAATTGGGCGTACTGCCGTTATTTTTATTAATGGCACACGTCTGTTTTTCATCGGGCGCAAGCCGAGATTTTTTTGATGCCGCCGCGCGTTTTTGGGGGCATCGTCGTGGTGGTTTAGCAATGGCTTCCGTCGGCGGCTGTGCTGGATTCGGCGCGGTCAGTGGCTCAAGTTTAGCGACCGCAGCAACCATGGGTTTAGTCGCAATTCCGGAAATGCGTAAACATAATTATTCGCCCAAACTTGCTGCCGGTTGCGTCGCGGCTGGTGGTACCGTTGGTAGTTTAATTCCTCCGAGCGGCATGCTCATTGTCTACGGGATTTTAACTGAGCAATCTATCGGTAAACTCTTTGCGGCAGGTGTTATCCCTGGTGTTCTTCAAACCGTATTTTATCTAATCACCATCGTCATTATCTGTAACATCCGTCCAGAACTCGGCCCAGCTATTGCGAAGGCTTCTTGGCGTGAACGAATTGAAGCGATCAAAAAAACCGGCGACATTTTTATACTCATAGTATTCGTTATAGGCGGCTTGTTAATTGGTTGGTTTACGCCAACAGAATCCGGCGCTGTCGGTGCGACCGGCGCGGTACTCTTGGGTATTGTTCGTAAGCGCTTAAGCTTCCCCGCATTTCAATCCGCCATCATTGAAACACTAAAAACTGCCGGCATGCTCTATGTAATCATTATCGGCGCGTTTGTTTTTAGTACATTTATTGCCGCGTCTGGGTTAGCGGGAAGCATTTCCGACTTAGTCTTAGGCGGTGGAGATCAACCATCGCAATTACGCATTATTCTCGGCGTGATGTTAGTTTATTTTATTCTCGGAATGTTTTTGGATGGCATGGCGATGATGGCCTTAACCATTCCGGTGTTCTTTCCGATTATTCAAGCGGCGGGCATCAATGGAATTTGGTTTGGTATTTTACTGGTTCGCGCTATTGAGATTGCCCTTATCACCCCGCCGGTGGGGATGAATGTTTTCGTTATCCATGGCATCAGTAAAGACATTCCTTTAAAAACCATTTTTGCCGGTGTTATACCTTTTCTGATAGCCGACTTTTTACATTTAGCACTATTGATCGCATTACCCATTGTTGTACTTGTACTGCCTAATCTTATGTAGCGCTTCTTGTGTACTGAGCAAATCGTATTTCGTTAGCGAATCCCAAAAGATCTTACAACAAACCTGTTTTAGATTTAAAAACTAAGGCCCGGAAAAATGAACGACACTTTACTCGAGCCCATTCAAAGTATTATCAACGACAGACGCTCACAGGCTCGGAAATGGAAATCTAAAGGCGGCAAAGTAGTTGGCTATTTGTCGAATAATATTCCTCTAGAGTTAATTGAAGCGGCAGGCATGATGCCCTTCCATTTAAATGGAGACCCAAAGCAAAGTACAGAACATGCGGACGAGTTCATGGAGCCGGCTTTCGACCCCATTACCCGAGTTATTTTTGACTCTTTACTAAAAGGCGATTTCGACTTTGTCGATTTAATCCTTCTACCTCGCTCTAACGACGCTCAGCAACGCCTGTATTATTATATTTGCGAAATTCAACGAAAACATCCTCACTACAAACTACCGCCCGTTTTCCTTGTTGATTTGCTGAGTTCTCCTCGGGCGACAACTGAAAAACATAACCTTTTAAAGTTCAAAGAATTTCTGACTTTTCTGGAATCATTTACCGAGTCGGTAATTGATGAACAAAAAATAAGTGCTGCGATAAAGTCTTACAACCTGGTTCGTAATCAATTGCGAGAATTTAACCACTATCGTGCTGATCCAAATTCAGCCCTATCCAGTTTAGATGCCTATCACGTCTATAGCGCCACCCAATGTTTAACTGTTGAAGATCTCACGCAAGCATTAACCAAAATTCTCGCCACCCTAGAAGAAAAACTAAAACTGAAAACCAGAGATGACTTGGAAGTTGGTCCAAAAAAACGTTTTATACTTGCAGGAAATGGCGTCGATCATCCAGATCTTCACCGTTTTCTCGATAGTTTAGGCGCAGCGGTTGCTGGCGATTATCACAGCTACGGCAATCACTTCTTGGTTACCCAGATTAACGAAGAAATAGATCCGCTTGAAGCAATCACTCAGCATTATTACCATGATACAAAAAGTTCTCGCAGCTTTAATTTCGATCCGGAAGAGATTGTGCGATTCGCCAAGCAACAGAACGCCTCAGGTATTCTCTTTCATTATTTAAAGAAAGAGGAAGCGATAACTTGGCTCTATCCCAAACAACAGTTAGCGGCAAAAGAACATGGCCTAAAGGTCGTGATGCTACCCGAGCAGGATTACGAAACCAAAACCGATGTTATGCAACCATTACTCCAAGACTTTATTGATTCATTATGAATAGTTCAAATACTACACCAGGGATGTTAAGCGGCTATCGTGTGTTAGATCTTAGCGATCATCGCGGATTTTCCTGCGCTAAATTTCTAGCCTCAATGGGCGCGGAAGTCATAAAGATCGACCCACCAAAAATAAAAGATGCGCCAGATGAGACCAAGACAGAAAAAACCAAGAATCAGCTTTGGCGATTAAGAAACTTAGGCAAAAAAAGTATTACCCTCGATCTAGACTCTGATACTGGCATTGAGATTTTTAAGGATTTAGTGGCGAAGAGCGATTTTATTATTGAAACATTCCAGCCCGGAACACTCGCCGACAAAAACATTGGCTATGAACAACTAAAAGCCATTAATGAAAAAATTATTCTTGTTTCAATCACGCCCTTCGGTCAAACCGGACCTTACAAAGATTATAAAGGTGGAGAGTTAATATCATCCGCTATGGGCGGCACCTTGGATACTTGCGGTTATCCAGATGATACTCCCGTACTCGAAGCCTTAGACGCCTGTAGTTTTCATGCCGCAGCAGCTGCTGGTTTCGGCGCAATGCTCGCTCATCGAGAACGTGGAATCTCAGGTCTTGGACAACACGTCGATTGCTCTATTCAAGAAGTAGCAGCTAGCCGCAACACTAACAACTTAATTGCTTACCAATTTGACAAAAGAAAATTAGATCGTTCAGGCAACAAAGTTCGCTTTGGTCTCGCGAATGTTCGCGTCGTCTGGGAGCTCGCGGATGGCTATTGTTTCCACAGTATTATGACCGGAAAATTTGGCGCCCCTGCAAACTCAGCGTTATCCAAATGGATGAGCGACGAAGGTTTCGAAAACCCGATGGCAAATGTTGATTGGGAAAAATATGATCGCAGCGCACTCGACGCTGATACCCGCTTAAGCTGGGAAGCCGCGATTCACACGTTTTTTATCTCTAAAACGAAACAGGATATTGCCAACGAAGGTAAGGAACGAGGAATACGAGCAACAATTGCCAATGCTCCCAACGATGTGATTAACGATCAACATTTAGTATCGCGAGGATTTTTTCAAGATCTTGATCTCACCGAAAACAAAACGCTTCAATACCCTGATTATTTTCTTCGCTTCAGCGAAGGTCAATATCGCATTCCAAAACTACTGCCGCTCCCCGGAAAAGATAATCAAAACGTATTTGAAGATATTTTGAAACTGGATGAAAAACACATCAACACTCATGCTAAAAAAGGAGTGTTCTAATGAAAGATGAGAACAACACTCTTTCATTGCCTTTGGAGGGCGTAAACATTCTCGATTTTTCCTGGGCATTGGTTGGCTCTTTAACGACGAAACTTTTAGCGGATCACGGCGCACAAGTAGTCAAAGTCGAATCATCACTTCGTCCTTGCCTAAGCCGAATCGATAATCAAGTGAGCGCTTCTACCCGCGGTAACTTCGATGACAAACCTTGGTTCAGCCACTTTAACTCGTCAAAGCTAAGTTTACGTCTAAACATGAAGCATGCTCGTGTTCGTGAAGTGATCGATCCCTTATTGGAGTGGGCTGACGTCGTAGTAGAAAACTTTTCTCCAGGAACAATGGAAAAATTACATCTCGATTACGACACGATTCGCCAACAACACCCCGATATCATTATGGTAAGTGGTAGTGTCTTTGGACAAACCGGACCCTACGCAAAAAATTGGGGCGTCGATGGAACTGGCGCCGCACTCTCGGGACGCATGTACATGACGGGCTGGCCCGATCGCGATCCTGTTACCCCGTCGGTTCCCTATGGTGATGTCATACTCCCCCACTTTATGGGCGCGGCGGTTTCTGCAGCCTTGGACTACAAACGTCGAACCGGCAAAGGTCAATACATCGACGCGAGCATGTATGAAGTCTGCGCTCAACAAATGGCGGACTCTTTTGTCGAAGCGCAATTGCAAGACGAAGAGATCGTTCGACGAGGTAATCATTCTCCAGACATGTTATTTCAAGCGGTACTTCCCTGCGACGGTGAAAACCTGGTTGATAGTACGCAGCAGCGCTGGATAGGAATTTCTATTGAGAACAAAGAAGAGTGGCAAGCCTTATTAAATCTGCTACCCAAATCAGATTGGCCAAGCGCAGAAGATCTCGAAGGATTTTCTGAAAATGAAATGGAATTACTTGAGAAGAAATTTTCTGCATGGACCAAAAGCCAAAAAGATTATGACCTCATGACAACATTGCAAAACCACGGCATCGCCGCCGGTGTCGTTCAAGATATCGCCGACACCTTCTTGCGTGACCCTCAGCTTAAGCATAGAAATTATTTAACTGAACTTAAGCACCCCCTTCTTGGTAGTTTCGGATATCAGACGCCACCGTTTTCGTTATCAAGAACGCCTGCAAAGGTAAAACTTGCACCAAATCTCGGCGAGCATACACAGTTTGTTTGCCAAGACATTCTTGGCTTTTCTAACGAGGTGTTCTCAGAACTAGGGCAAGCTGAATTATTTGTATAAATAATTCGTGACCACGATACAGATTTTTATTCAGTGAAAATTTCATTAACGAATCTTTGATCAAAAGCAACATCGCAAAGAATATTTTCACTGAACAATACCGGTTTTATTTTTGGAGTTTACAATGTCAGAGTCTTTGGAAAAAACTAAAAACTCATCACTTCGCAGTCGAAAAGACTTGCAATGTACTGCAGACGCGCAGGCATTCCAGAAAGCGTTTGGGTTAGATCTAAAGCGCCGAGTTGTCGAAGAAGGCGAACCTTTTGCCATTGTACAAGCCGATACTCCCCATGAAATTTTTCACGCAATGGATATCCCCATCGTTACCAATCAATGGTGGTCGGCTTATATTTCTGCGAAACGCTTATCCTCCCACTATGTCGACGTACTCAAAGAAGCGGGTTATCCACAAAATAGTTGTAAATATTGCTCACTCGGTTTGGGTTGCACCCTCGACAATAATCCTGAAACTGCGCCTTGGGGTGGCCTGCCGACACCTACCGTTCTTGTTGCCCGTATGACTTGTGACTGTATTCAACAAGTTTTCACCCTATGGGGCGAAGCACTGAACGCACCTTTTTACCCGTTAGAAGCGCCAGGTTGGACCAACAAAATAGCAAACTGGTGGGAACAAGCCCCACAAAATTGGGAAAAGGTTTATCAAGGCGACCGTCTCGATTTAATGGTAGAAGAGATGCAGGGCTTAATTACATTATTGGAAGAAAAAACGGATCGGCGCTTCGACGAGAAAAAATTTATTGCATTAATGGAACGCATAAACGAACAAGAAGAAGTGTTAGGTGAATGTGCGAGTCTTGCCGTTGAAACGGTTCCCTGCCCCGTCACTATCGTCGACCAAATGCCGAACACTATGATTCCACAATGGCATCGCGGATCTGAATGGGCTTTGTCTCACGTAAAAAAATTCAGAGACGAATTAAAAGAGCGCGTCGACAACGGCGTTTCTGCCTGTAAGGACGAAAAAATTCGCATGATGTGGATTGGCGCGGGGCTTTGGCATGACTCAAGTTTTTATCAAGATTTAGAGGAGCGCTTTGGCGCAGTGTTTGTTTGGTCGATGTATTTGCCCTTCGCAAATTATGCCTATCCGCGTTACAACCTAAGTGAACCAATTCGAGCCTTAGCCAGTCGTATCGCCGGCATGAATGAAGTGTTGCATTTACCGCCTTGGATGAACGAGTGGATGTCGCATGAAGCTAAGCGAGCGAAAATTGATGCAGTGATGATGTTAATGCCTGAAGGTGCGCGACTCTCTCAAAGTGGCTCCTTATTTACCAAGAAAGCCTTTGAAGCTGCCGGAATTCCAGTAATTGATATTTGGGCAGACATGGTGGATGCAAGCCAATGGGATAGAGAAAAAATGCTGGAGTATGTAAGCGATCAGCTAGGGAAATCGTTTCCTAGCTAATTGGAAGCCTTAGCTATTCGCAATAGTGTATCGAGAGACGTCAACGCTCTTAAAATAAACCTTCAAATAAATCTTTTTAAGAAGCCCCCCCGTTATAATAAATAGGTATCAGACCTGCCTCAAAAACCTCCAAGGCATTGATTTAATTCCTTTTAATTTCAGCACTACGGCAGGCTTTATTAGGCTCAAAAAAATATCCCACCTCAAACTTCCAAGTAATCAGTTCGCAAGACCGCTCTTCACGAATTCGCCCCAAACTTGCCAGCACCGCCTATTCTTCTATGCTCTAAAGACCACCGCTTAGTTCTAATTAGCAAATTTTTGCTTACATCTATCCAGGATACCTCTGATGGACAAACCTGCCATACCTGAAAACGAAAGCGAGAGACTCAATGATTTGCTCAGCCTTTGTTTATTAGATACGCCTCGCGAAGAGCGTTTCGATCGATTAACACGCATGGCACAAAAATTCTTTTCTGTAGATTTCTGTTTAGTTTCATTGGTCGACGAACACAGACAATGGTTTAAATCGAATCAGGGCCTTGACGCAACCGAAACACCGCGAGATATATCATTTTGTGGTCATGCGATACTCTCCTCGCCACCTCTCATTGTTGAAGATACACTGCTTGATGCTCGATTTTCTGACAATCCATTAGTGACCGGGCCACCGAATATACGATTTTATGCAGGAGTACCATTAGTTGGTGCTAATAATTTTCGTATCGGGACTCTCTGTATTATCGATTCAAAACCAAAAAAATTAACCAATGAAGAAATTAGTACTCTTGTCGATATTTCATTGTTGATTCAAAGTGAAATTCTTTCCGCGGCGACCGAAAACCTGCTCCAAAAATTTAGAGAAGGAGATTCAAAACTTCTTGCAATCATAAATAATGTTGTCGACGGGATTATCACTATCAGTGAAAAAGGTATCGTAGAAACACTTAACCCCGCAGCGCTGGATCTGTTTGGATACTCTAAAGAAGAGGTTATCGGCAATAATGTCAAGATGTTAATGCCGAGTCCTTACCGAGATAACCATGACGATTATCTAAAGAATTATTTAAATACCGGTACTGCCAAAATCATCGGTATTGGTAGAGAAGTAACCGGAAAGAAGAAAGATGGAAGTACATTTCCTATGGAGCTTGCAGTTAGCGAAATGATTCTTAATGGCCAACGTGGATTCACCGGTATCGTTCGTGATATTAGTCATCGTAAATCACAAGAAGAATTGCAAGCTCGATATGCGGCAATCGTAAAGACCTCTAATGATGCAATCATTAGCAATACCCCGGACGGTTTACTAACCAGCTGGAACCTATCCGCGACGAAAATGTTTGGTTACGGTGCCGATGAAGTTATTGGCAAGGACAACGCGATACTCATTCCTACAACACTCCTCGCCGAGCAAAAAGAAATCTACTCACAATTGAACTCTGGAAATGCAATCGAAAATATTGAGACTCAGAGAAAAACCAAACAAGGTAACATTCTAGATGTGTCCATTTCCTTCTCTCCAATAAAAAATGAAAAAGGAGAGATCACAGAAATTTCTTCGATATTCCGTGATATAACAGAACAAAAAAAGTCAACAAAAGAGCTACTGCTAGCGAAAGAAGCTGCTGAACAAGCAAGTAATTCTAAAACTCAGTTCGTCGCAAACATGAGCCATGAAATCAGAACACCACTCAACGCTATCCTGGGAATGTCGCGTTTGATCTCGAATACCAATCTCTCGATAGAGCAAAGCAACTACTTAGAAATGATCGAATCTTCCAGTAAGTCTCTGCTAGGAGTCATCAACGACATACTTGATTTTTCAAAAGTAGAAGCGGGACGAATGGAGTTATCTAACAACGACTTTTACCTGTCGGATTTAATGCGCAGCATTGCAAATGTTATGTCAATTAACGCTGGTGATAAAAATCTTGAGCTTGTTATCGATATCGATCAGGAAACACCTTCTTGCTTCAGAGCAGATATCCAGAAAATTCAACAGATATTAATAAACCTAGTAAGTAACTCGATAAAGTTTACCGAACAAGGAGAGATCGTGGTTTCGATTAGCTCTCAAGATCTCTCGAATGACGTTTATCGTTTAAAATTCATCGTAGCGGACACAGGTATTGGAATGAGCGAAGAACAACAAAATAATTTGTTCTCTGCGTTCACCCAAGCTGACACCTCGATCACTCGGCGATATGGCGGAACTGGCTTGGGCTTAGCCATCACCAAAAAGTTCGTTGAGTTAATGAACGGAACAATTCAAATTTCGAGCTCCTTGGGGCAAGGCACCAAAGTGGAATTTGAGATAGAACTTGAAAAGGGTACGGCGAAAGATAAGGACCCCTTATTTAAGAAAACTGGCGAACAAAAACAAAACTTAGTAAATCTACATATTTTACTTATCGATGACAACGAATCTAGTCAGCGTGCAATTTCTCAAACGATCGAATCACTGGGATGGACTGTTGACGCACTTAATTCTGGAAAAGAAGTGCACACATGGCTAAAAAAGAAACTAGCGCTTGGCATTCAATATAATCTCGTGCTTATCGACACTACACTACCGGACGAGAACCCAAGCGAAGTGGCTAATACAATCGAATCTGATTTTCTGAACTACGCATTACCCTGCGCGTTTATGGGCAATGCCTTTGGCCACGACCAGATCCAGCGACTTACGCTACCTACCACGCGAAAAAACATTTTAATAAAACCTATCACCTCCTCAAGTTTATTTGATTACGTCTCTGATACTCTGCATCAGACACCGAGCGCGCACAGTGAGCAATTAGAAACAACCAACATTAATGACCTTAAGGGTGTTCATATTCTGCTTGTCGAAGACAACGCGATGAATCAAGTCGTGGCCCAGTGTATGCTCGAAGACAGCGGTGCGACTCTGGACATTGCCAGCAACGGTGAAGAAGCTATCAAAATGTTAGGGGCCAGAGATCGCGAGTACGATATCGTTCTAATGGACATTCAAATGCCGGTAATGGACGGCTTTACCGCAACAAAAATTATTCGAAATGAACTAAAGTTACAACTTCCTGTCCTGGCACTAAGCGCGGGGGTTTTAAACTCTGAACGTGAAAGCTGTACGAACGCTGGAATGAACGATTTTGTTGCGAAGCCAATCGACCCCGAAATTCTTTTCACAACGATAGACCGGCATCTATCATCACCAATGCCTACGCGTGTCTAAAAATCAGCAAAGAAATAAATCATACAGGAATACTAAATACATCCTCCTTGATTTGCCGAACTATGCGGCGATCGCCATTTCTCAAGGTAAATCCTTGGCGGTCAAAAAATTCCAATAATTGGATGCAAAGATTACGACCTATCCCTGACTCATCTCTGAATTGAATAACGGTAAAACCTTTGTTTTTCTGTTCATCGGCAAGTTTTTCAACAATGCCAGCAATCTCCAAAATAGTCGTTAACAAATAAAAGCGATTCTTAAACACTTGAACCAAGTAACCGCGTTCACATAACTCTTTTAAACGTGTATCCAATACTTTTTGATCGTACTTCAAGATATCAACTAGCTCGCCGGTACGCGGCGCTGTTATGCCGGCTTCAGACAAAATAACCTGAAGCTTTTTAAATAAAATTACGTCATCTCTATCGAGTTGAGCCTGATGTCCGTTGATATGGATTAGCGTACCTGTTTTTGCAACCAAACCAACTTCGCACAGCTTTTTTAAAAGCACCCTAAAAAAATTATAAGTACCGGAATACCCGCTATTTTTCATCAGGTTAAACTCGCTCATCCCCTGACGATCCGGACATTGTGTGTGGAACTGTTGCAACGTCGAGGTTATCTGCTCTTTAAACGCTCGAAAATATTTTAAATGAAGGAGAATTTTGGAAAAATGACCTGAGCCTTTTAATAGGATAGATCTGGGTTCAATGCTGTCTTCAGTAGAAATAATTTCTTTAATCGATTCGCGGTTCTCATCAATAACACCCTCAATTGCATTCTCATTATCTATATACAGGTTTTTTGACGCCGCGAACATTGAGTAATTTACCCCTTGTTCTTGAGACTCCAGCAAAGCAGGTAATGAGCTTTGAAATGGAAGATCATAATCATGTAAGTATTGATAATAGACCCCGTCTAGCTTCCGTCGCGTAGGGGGAAATATATCGACAACCTTCCCTCCACCGATTGTTTCGGAAGCACTCGCATCTCTCAAAATAAAGCGATCTCCACTTAAACAATAGAGAGGGTTTTGTAATTTAACATTCACCCAGACTTCCGAATCTTTATCTAGCGACATATCCTCGAAATTGAGAACTCTGATCTTAGCTAGACGACGAGAAGAGAAATGATGTAAATGTAACTCAACGGTGCTTTTTATTTGTTCCGCTTTAACATTGGTAAGCTTAATCTTTGCGTCAAATGATTGAACCGGCAATAAAAGTTCTTCCGCTAGTAGCCAATCGCCTCGGTGGACTAAGTTATGTGAAATTGAGATGTTTAATGCAAGACGCTGTCCTTTTAGGCCTTTTTTTATTGAATTTTGGTGGACGCGAATATCACGGATCCGTGCGATGTTTGCACTCGCAGAGTGGCGAAAGCTATCGTCTAAGCTTACGATTCCGGCGACAACTGTCCCGGTAACAACCGTTCCTATCCCCTTTACACTAAAAACACGATCGATAGAAAATCGAAATTTTTCTCTACTAGCATCATCAATCTGGACATTGTTGCGCCCCTCCAAAGCGGGAGTATTGAAACTGGGCTGAGCGGAATAATAGAGTGCACGTTCTTGTAAAAAGCTGAGCAACTCTGGAATACCTTCTCCACTTATATTTGAAAGTGGAAAAATGGGAGAATTAGCGAGAACGGTACTTGCTAGTAATTCGTCTACCTCCTTCTTAACTTCTTCAACTCGCGCTGGCTCAACAGAATCAATCTTGCTCAGAGCCACCGCCCCTGCTGACACGCCCAGCAAATCTAAAATAGACAAATGTTCCCGTGTTTGAGGCATGACGCCATCGTCAACAGCAATAACCAATAAAGCAAAATCAACGGCAGCGACACCCGCCAACATGTTGTTAATAAAATCACTGTGGCCCGGAACATCGACAAAGCCGATAATGTGATCTTGAAAATGATAGTAAGCAAAACCGAGATTAATGCTTAATCCCCTCGTTTTTTCTTCCGCGAGGTTATCGGTCTCCATGCCTGTGATACGTTTTACCAGGGAGGATTTTCCGTGATCGACATGACCAGCCGTTGCAATAATCATCGAATGTTATTTCAACATAGCCTTAATTAAATACTGACTCTTAAACATTAACGCCCTCACTTTCAAATCTAAATATCAACATTTAAATAGTTCAATTGATTAATAAATTCTTCGGTCTCTTCGAGGCACCTCAAATCAAATAGTAATTTT
Organism: Aurantivibrio infirmus; assembly: GCF_054767315.1. NCBI lineage: Bacteria > Pseudomonadati > Pseudomonadota > Gammaproteobacteria > Cellvibrionales > Cellvibrionaceae > Aurantivibrio > Aurantivibrio infirmus. The sequence continues at coordinate 267,890 of NZ_BAAFSK010000005.1, read as the reverse complement.
CCATCATTGACGCGCCCAACAACAGGTTTGGGTAACTGCCTAAAAGCCAAAGCGATTTGATTGAGCCGACGATCAGTTTTACCTTTAACCGGCTTTGCTTCAATACAAATTGCAACGCTGTCGAGCACTTCAACTGGTAACGCACCGCTGCCTATTTGGCTTTGGCAAGACTGGGTACTAATCGTAGCGATAGCTTCTAGTTGCGATGTCATCGGTACAAGAATTTTATTTGCCACGAGGTTAATGTCATCTAAAGTACGCGACAGTAACCGTAAGCTGGGTAAGCGCTCGACAAGCTGTTTAGGTGAAGCATAGAGTTTTAACACTTCGTCAATGGCTGCAATAGTAATTTTGTCGACTCGCAACGCACGCTTTAACGGATTCTTTTTAATCAAATCAATGTATTTCTTTCGACCCACTATGAACCCTGCTTGCGGGCCACCCATCAACTTGTCGCCACTAAAAGTTACAACATCCACACCCACATCGATCATGTCTCGCACCAACGGTTCTTTGGGTAAACCGAATTCTCCTAGTTCAACCAAACTGCCACTCCCGAGATCAGATACTAGAGGTACGCCTTTTTCTGTGCATAGTTTCGCTAGCTCGGATTCTGAAACTGATTTTGTAAACCCTTGGATTTGATAATTTGACGAATGTACTTTAAGAACTAAGGCGGTGTTTTCATCAATGGATTTTTCGTAATCACTTAGATGTGTGCGATTCGTTGTCCCTACTTCCTGAATAAGACAACCCGCGCTAGAAATTATTTCTGGCACACGAAATGAACCACCAATTTCTACCAACTCACCACGGGAAACTGGAACATTTTTATTGATCGCCAAGGTATTAAGCGTAATTAACACCGCCGCCGCATTGTTGTTTACGACTGTCGCTGCTTCAGCTCCAGTCAGTTCACATAAACGTTTCTCGATATGATCATCACGATCACCACGCTTGCCGCTTTTTAAATCGAATTCTAAATTACAGGCTTGAGTTGCAATTGCCATCGCATCGATAACTTGCTGCGGAAGTACTGATCTACCCAAATTGGTGTGAATAACTGTTCCGGTTAAATTGAATACTGGAACCAGCGAAGATTTCATTGATTGTTCAAGCTGCTCTTCAACACGCTCGACTAATGAATCGATGGACAGATCAATCTCTGAATCGGCATGCAGATTTGAGCGAATTGTTGAGAACAGGTCACGAATCGTGTTTCGCACTAAGACATGACCATAAATTCGGCTCAAGCGAGCGAGTTTTTCAGATTGTAATAACAGATCTACCGAGGGGATTTTGGAAAAAAGATGAGCTTTTGATTCAGACATAAAAATAATTCCGAAGGAACCTTTAAATACTTTCTGGACCGGTTCGCAGGTGTTGACTCGTGCGAAGAAAATGCGCCAACTGATCTGCAGCCATATTTAATATCGCCGCGATGAGTATTAGCGCCAGCGCGCGATCAAAATAGAGTGATTCAAAGGCTGAGTCTATAAAAAATCCCAACGTCGGTATACCAAGAATACCCAGCATTGCAGTTTCTCGCATAATAATTTCCCAACGATAAAACAAATAAGCAAGAAATCGCCGATACAATCTCGGCACTACTTCGTAAAAATATAAGTTAAAACCTTTCGGTGCATCGTCTCGCAGGGTGATGGTTTCAGATTCGCGCCCTAACAAATGCGCTATTATCGCGCCATTGTGAACGCTAAGCGCTATTATTGCAGGCAGCATCGACGGCCCCAACACCAACAATGCCACAAAATTCAGCAAATATTCTGGCAACGTTCGAAAGGTGACTAAGACGCCATCGCCAAGATATCTCCTCCAGCCGGAAAAAAATACCGGTGAATTTAGAGGCAACGATGTTAGCGCAATAAGACCCGTAATAACCAACGCAATTTGAGCGACGATAATCGTATTAATTAAGCCTGGGAACGCTTGAGAAGCCCAAAGCCTCTGCAACCATTCCCAAAATGATAAGGTTCCCAAGCCACGCAAAGGACTCGGAACGAGATCACGACTAAAAAATTGCCACGCCAAATTCCAATCAATTGTAGAGATAGGTGGAATCCACACAAAGGCCAGAACCACATAAAATGGCACCAATTTTTTGATTAACCACCAACGCAAGGTAAACACAATAAAAATCAGGGTATAAATAAGTGCCGACGCGTCGCTATAATTCCCCTGTTTTAAGGCGGTATCTAAATGAAAGCCAATTGTAGGAAGACCAATAAAACCCAATACAATACTGGAGCGAATCCCGCATTCTAAGCGATATTTGGTATAAGCAAGCATTGCTGGCAACGCTAAAGGTAAGACCGAATAAAAAAACTGCGTCAGCGTCAGTGTCTTATTCGCTGTGAGTGCATCGCGCGGAGCGGCATCCGTTTCCTCGTACTGTTCGCCATAAATTTTTGCTAGCGTTCCGGTATAAGGGATTGCTATTGCTAGCAATCCTGTCAACGACGACAAACCAAAAATTTGTATCAATAATAAGGCCCAAAATAACTCATGTACCGAGCGTAAAAATGCGCAAAGTAAACGAACTAATCGAAATCGATATACCAATGAGAATAAAAAACCGAATAGTGCTCCAGCACTAACACCTTGAAGTGCAAATGCCAGTGTGTTTGCTAATCCTTTCAGTAACCCTGTCCAAGACCATACCGATGGATGAAGCATTCCATGCCCCATTGCGGAGAGTTCAGCCCATGGTGTTAGTGTTGTAATAGAAAGGTCTGCGAAACTGAGACAAATGATCGCTATAATTGCGAACACAAAACTTATTCGACGTAAACCTGTTGCTGAAGATTTAACTTGTCGAAAGTTGAAGGACAGCATTATTTTTGATAAAGCCGTTTGAGTAATTCGTCATCGAGTTCAGGGCTGGGGCAATCAAATAAGATCGCGTTATTTGCCAAACCAATAACTCGATCGCAAGAGATCTTCGCTTGCTGAACATCATGTAAAGCGATAATCATCGTTTCATGACGTAAGCTTAGCAAGTTCAAAACACTCGCACCTTGACTCTCGTCTAAAGCCGATACGGGTTCGTCCGCAACAAGTATTTTTTTATTTTGGAATAGCGCTCGCGCCACCGCTACTCGTTGTTTTTGGCCACCGGAAAGCTGATCTACTGATTGCCAGAGTTGCTCTTCAAGCTGCAAAGGAGATATCAATTTAAGGATTTCTTTTTTTGCACGCGGGTTTGGATAAATTAAATTCAGCAAATTCGCAGCAAAGCCGAATCTTTCTAAACCGCCACTGTACACATTGTTATAAACACTCAGGGTGGGAACTAATCCATTTATTTGCGGGCACCAGGCAATTTCTTTTGGCAGGAGTGATCTTAAATGTTTTAACAATGTCGATTTGCCAACGCCAGACTTACCAAGGATCGCTATTTTTTCTCCCGACGACACAGTTAAAGAAATGTTATTCAGTACGCGAAGACCTTGATACTCCAGATCACACTCAACAAGCTCAATGAGCTTGTTGGTGCTCTGTTGGTTTTTTTCTTTGTCTTTTTGTGCCAGCCCCGCTTGCATTAATAGTCTGCCATTAAATCCAATGCTTTTGCCGTATCTTCAATAGGCTGGTAAAAACTATTATCGGCGGGCACAAATGAACTACGCGGAAATGCGTCCAAAAGGCTTTTGTCTTTCATTGACAGTAGTGCTTCGGTTAATTTTTTGGTAAAACCTTCGCCGAAGGTTTCATCTACATCACCTCTAACACTCCACTGATAGTCAGGATAGGTCGGCGTAGTCCAAATGACGTTGACAGTATCCTTGTCTATTTTGCCCTCCTTTAAAGCTTGATCCCAAACACTGTAATTTAATGCGCCTACCTGAAAGGCACCTGCAGATACAAGCGCCAAGGTTCGGCTGTGATCACCACTAAACCCAACACGGGTAAAGACTTGCTCCGGTGCTTTATTAAATGCCTTGCGAATATAAAACTCTGGCATTAACCGCCCCGACGTTGACCCCTTCGAACCAAATGTAAATGACTTCCCCTGAATTGATTGAGGAAATTCTTCACTAGCAGAAACCTCTGCGCTTTTATGGGCAATAAAATAGGTTTTAAATAACTGATCTTCATAGCCTTGAGCAATTGCTTTACTATCCGGCACCAGCGCTCTCGCTTGTACGCCGGACAAACCACCGAACCAAGCGAGCTGTACCTGATTGTTTCGAAAAGCGGTAATTGCGGCAGGATAATTTTTTACCGGAATATATTTAACCTCAATACCAAGCTCCGCCGCCAAATAAGCGGCAACCTTTCCAAAGCGCTCTTGTAATCGAGATTCATCTTGATCAGGAATTGCTGTAAAAATAAATGTTGCAGTTGATCGTTCTTCGCCTGCCGCGAACGTCGAAACGCTACACAGAGTAAAAGAGACGAGCAGCGCTGCTAAAGCAGTCAATAACCGCACGGTTGTTCTCCTTAGAAATAAATTAAAAAAATGGTTAGGGTTCCTAGATAATCGTTTTTAATGAATGTAATTATTATTAGAATTTTCTAGCGCATTTTCAGAAATCCATTCCATAACAGAACTCTGATCTCCTTCAAATACCACACGACCAGCCCGCTGTTTACGCTGATAGTCGTACATTGGATCATAATACTCTTCGAGCAACAAGCGGATAGCACTTCGAAATTTGTCTGCTGAAATAAGGCTACCGAACTGACTGAGGGCCTCGTCGAAGAGCTGAGAGATAACATAATACCTTTCGCTGCCTAAGCGCTTTTTGATTCTCGAAATACTACCTAGCAATTGTTCTCGAAACTGCTTAAAACCCTCTTCTTCTCCGTAGGCCTTCAAGTATTGGGGATATGCGTCTTCAACATAATCTTTAAAAGCTATTTCAACCCTTTTTTCCAGTGCGCAAAGGACGACAATTAAATTAGACGATTGCATCCGCAATCGAAAACAATCAGGAATTGCAACACGCCCAATCAAGCGGCCTTCGTCTTCAACAAATAATGGCGTTTCGGCCTTAAGTTTTATATTTTTTTCAGTGTGCTTTAAAACAGCTATCGACAATGCGTTTTCAAAAGAAATCTGTGTTGGCTGTGGCACTAGTGTCCGCCCAAATACAGAGCCACGATGATTGGCCATCCCTTCTAAATCCAAGGCCTGAGACAATTTTTTTACTAGTATTGTTTTTCCACTACAGGTCGAACCACTAATTAACATTAAAGGTAGGGTAGCACTACGTTTTTCTAATTCTGCCAGTAAAAAATTCCTAAGTTTTTTAAAACCGCCTTCAACTAAAGGATAATCACCACCCGCCTCGCGAATTAGTTGCTGGCTAAGTTGCGAGCGTTTACCCCCTCTCGCGCAGTGAAGATAACCTTGTGGATTTTGCTCTATGTATTTCAGCCAATCCCTTTGTCGCTGTGATTTCACTTCAGGACTCGCTAAACGCCAGCCAAGTTCAATGGCCGCATCTTGTCCATTTTTTTTGTATTCAGTACCAACCTCTGCCCGTTGATCATCATCTAACAAGGGAATATTGGTACTGGTTGGAAATGCACCTTTGACGAATTCAACGGGGGCTCTTACATCAAGTAAAGGGCTGTCATTGAGAAAAATATCGAGGTAATTGGAACTATCAGGCTTCATTCATACAATTCCGGAATTACACACTAAAAAATATTGTCATTGGCGAAATCAAATCCAGGTTCTATCGATTATTAAAAAGGAGACCACGCGAAGGCCGAGTAAAAACCTACTTTCTCAATGGATCTGGGCTAGCAAAAAACAAGGCAGCTCACCTTACAATACTTTCTAGGTGGACACCAGAATAGAGCTTTTATGGGCCTAACGGCACGAATACCGTTTATTTCATTGACCTTTACCCTCGACGTTCCCTACAATCACTCGAGCTAAAAAGTACCTTGCCGGGTAGACAAATCAATCGAGATTGCAGCATATAATTTTTACTTGGGACTTGTTGATCGAGTAACTAAGACTAGTATTCGATTTTAGTTTTTTTCGATCGGTTGTAGATACCTACTGTGGGCTCTTAGAAAGTCAATTTTTCAACAAGAAGTGGAGCAAGCTATGATAAAAAAACGGCATTTGCTGCGCCTTTCCGGCGGACTCTTTGCAATGTGTATTGCAGGTGTCTGTTTCGCCGAAGGTGCTACGGTATTGTATAAGGACCGTGTCGTCCAGATACAGAATACCCTCGCAGACCCAACCGACCTTTGGGTGCAACCAGAAGACCTGACTCGCATCAATGATTTTGTCCTCAAACCAGAAGGGGCTTGTCTCGAAGAGATTTGTATCCCGTTGCGACAAGATCAAGACAACGAGATTGTAATTACTCGCTCCGAACAGCAGTGGTTTAATGTCACTGAATTCGCGAACAAGCTAGAACAGAGCTATGTTGCAGATTATGAATCCAGTACGTGGAGTTTCGGCGAAATGCCAATCCATCGCAGTGATTTCCTGGATAGCGCAAAAGCACCAGACTTTGAACTAAAAGACCGCGATGGAAATATCGTCAAGCTTTCCGACTTCCGAGGTAAAAAAGTTTTTCTCGGAACTTGGGCATCTTGGTGAGGTTGTCGTCTTGACGTGCCCGTGTGGCAGTCCATATACGATGAACTAAAAGATCAAAATTTCGAAATTATTTTTGTCGCACAAGATACCGGTGGTGAAGCTGCGGCCGGAAAGTTTTATGATGATGCAAAAGTAACGTATACCGCTCTTATTGACGAGAAACATGTTATCAGTTCTTTATACAATTTCGTCAACGTTCCATCCGGCGCCTGGATAGATGAAGAAGGTAAGGTAGTACGAATCAACGAAGGAACCTACGCGAAGAGGCATGGCGCTTTTGGTACCGACGACTACGTACCCGCATTACGTGATTGGGTTGCCAATGGCAAAGACAGTCAGTACGTCTGGGATGAAGACAAAGTCGCTTCGAAAATCAAATCACGATCTAGCGAACAAGAACGCGCTGATCCGGCTTTTAAGTTAGGAATTTATTTTCATATCAATGAGAATAAAGAAAAAGCTGAGCAGTATTGGAAAATGGCACAACAACTTGATCCAGATAATATTAATTATTTTCGTCAAGATCTGTCATTCTCTGAAGAGGGTTCATCTGGTGCGAGTTTCCGCCAAAAAGTACAAGAGCTTCGCGGTAGAGGGAAAGACTATTACGAATCTCTTGAACTAGAAACAAAAGAAGAGGAAAACAATTAATTTTTTGTCGTTAAGCTCATCGAAAAGGCGTTCTTAAGAACGCCTTTTTTATTTGTTGTTTTCTTGCATCACATTTTCACAATTAGAAAAATATTACTAACAAGTAAAACCAAGGCTAAAAGCTGCCAAAATCGCACCGGATTTCGTTCAATAAGTGGGGCCTTTTTATTTTTTTCTATTAAAGAGGTGTTGGGCGTTGATAGGTCTTGTAAAAATTCCGAATACGCCGGATAACGATTTCGAGGGTCTGGCTCAACGGATTTTTTTAAGCTTTGATCCATCCACTCGGGTATATCGTTTCTGAATTTTCGAGATGATTGATAGCGCCAGTTGTGATAATGCGTCGCCTGCTTTTGCACCAGACTCTCTTTAAAGGGTAGTTCTCCGGTTAGCATTTCATAAACCATAACACCCAAGGAAAACATATCAGCTACGCGGTAATCTCCACTTTCCAACATATACTCAGGCGCCGAATAATTAACCGACCCGACGGGAACCTCATCCTGAGATGGGGTTTTAATCTCTTCCAAGCCCGCAACCAGTACTGTACCAAAGTCGATTATTTTCACCTGTCCGGATTCATCAAGCATAATGTTTTCAGGTTTTATGTCTCGATGAACGATCTCCATTCGTTGAAAAACCCGAAGCGCTGAAACTATTCGTTTCACCAAATCCCGAACGGTATCAAGTGACGGATGCGGATTGTCAAACATCCACTGCCGTAAAGTCTTGCCCTGTATATGTTCGCAAAGGTGATACAAAAATGGGCTACCCTCTGGTCGAGAATAAATTTTCATAACATTCGGGCTATCAATTCGCCGCCCTACCCATTGCTCACGAATAAAGCCCTCCAAGTACTGAGTATCCTCAGAAAAATTTTCAGACGGTGCTTTTAAAATATAACGCTTTTTATTGACGCGATTCTGCACCAAATAAATATGGCTTCGTGTTCCGCTATAGATCACATCAATGACTTCAAAACCGTCAATGGACATACCCACGTCCATAACTGGCGGTATCTTTAACGCAGTTAATTGGCGATGTACTTCGTCTACCTCCTCCTTTGGAAGAGAGTTGATTTTAGTAAACAAACAACTAAGATTATCTTCGCTGCCATTTTCGAGCGCCTTCATAACTAGCTTTTTGGCAAGCTCTTCAAGACTTTCTTGTGAAGAGACAATATCATTTTGAAAATCTAGATAATTAAGGTGTTCGTGCACGCCGTCCGTTGTTAACACATAAATATCACCCAGCTTCAAATCTTTCTGCTGATAATCGACTTCTAGGCGGCTATCCATCCCTAAAGCGCGCGTCAGGAATACTTTACTACCCAAATTTTTATGACTGTGATCCCTGGTCAATTGCTCTAGTCGTCCATCACGCAAACGATATATACGACTATCGCCAACATGAAAAATATGAGCCGTAGTTGACTTAAAAACGGCAGAAGAAAATGTGCTTATCAGACCATTGTGAGGCAAAGATGTACGTTGCCCGTAATGAAAAAGCCAGGAATTCATTGAGGAAAGAACACGAGCCGCAGCGGTTTTTACCGGCCAAGTATCTGGAGTACTGTAATAGTCATCAATAAACTGGGTAACACTGGTTTGACTCGCGTGTTGTGCATTTTCACTACAACTCACACCATCGGCGACGCAGGCAACGGCGCCTTTTATTTTTCGAACATTGAGTGAGTTAGGTTTGTATGCAGCGAAGGCATCTTCATTAGACGATTTAATCCCTTGCGTCGAATAACCCCCAAACTCCACATCAAGATTCGTTGTATCGTCTGCACCATCTGCCATTAAGCAACCCAAACGTTAAGAAATTAAAAGGGAAAAAATTTTATATTTGGAAAAACGCTAAGACTCACCTGTTTCATAGTAGACGTTAAAAACAAATATTTTCCCCAATAAAATATAAGCAACGGAAGCTCCAAGATAAGCCGGAGGCTTTTTCAGTAGCAAGGAAGCGCCCCACGAAAATATACCCTTATGTTGTGCCTCCTTACCTTTCGCTTCTTATCTTGAGTTTCTTTAAGTAACGTTGATTAACTCTACTGAACCGTCTTCCCTAACTTCCGCCATTTGCCCTTTCGGCTCTTCCATAAACAGCAGAGTAACGAAACCAAGCACAGCGGTACCAGCGATAACAAAGAAAAAAGTTTGGTAATCAACGAAAGATAAAACGGTTAGATAAACAACCGCACCAACATTTCCGTATGCTCCTGTCATACCAGCGATCTGCCCCGTTAAGCGACGCTTGATGAGTGGTACAACAGCAAACACTGCGCCTTCTCCAGACTGCACAAAGAATGAACATGCCATGGCGGCAATCACCGCTGCCCACACTGCCCACTCAGAATCCACTAAGCCCATTGCGAAGTAACCAACCGCCAGGCCGGCCGTCAAAATTAACAAGGTTGACTTGCGACCAAATTTATCACTGATAAAACCACCGGCTGGTCTCGACATTAAATTCATAAACGCGTACGCCGAAGCCACCATACCAGCAACAACCGGACTCAAATCAAACGTTTCCGCAAAAAATAACGGCAACATAGAAATCACCGCCAACTCAGAACCGAATGTTGCAAAATATAAAATATTTAGAACAGCAACCTGCTTAAACTTGTAGCGATGTAATTCGGGAACTGGTTTTTCAAAAATATTTTTATTCACTTTCCACACATGAGAAAAATCGTAAGCAAACAAAACAATCAAACCGATATAAATAGAATTTACCGCTAAGCCGCTCAAGATGTCTGCGCCTTGCGGAGACAATTTCCACGCCAATAAGGCCAATGCAGCATACATAGGGATCTTCATAACAAGTAACATGAAGAAATCACCTTTGCTCGTCACCTCCATCGCACCAGTGCTTTTGGGTTTAAAGTAGGTAGAGCCCTTTGGAGTATCAGTAACATTCATATAATAAATAAAAGAGAAAACCAAACTCATTACACCGGTAACTGCAATCGCATAGCGCCATCCTTCATCGCCACCAAACCACAACGCGATGGTTGGCAGAGTAAAAGCCGCCGCCGCCGATCCAAAGTTGCCCCAACCACCATAAATACCTTCAGCCGTACCGAGTTCGTTGGCAGGAAACCATTCCGATACCATACGAATACCAATAACAAAACCGGCACCGATAAAACCCAGTAAAAATCTCGCAAGCGCTAATTGCACGTAGCTGTCCGCCATTGCGAACATAAAACACGGAACCGAGCAAACAAATAGTAAAGCGGAATAAACAATCCTCGGTCCGTATTTGTCAGTTAACATACCAATTACTATTCGTGCAGGAATGGTAAGTGCGACGTTGAGAATCAATAAGGTTTTAATATCGTCAGAACTGATACCTAAAGTTTGAGCAATAACCTGCATCATCGGTGCGTGATTAAACCAAACGAAAAAGGTAATAAAAAACGCAAACCAAGAAAGATGTAGTATTTTCATTTTTCCAGTGAAGGAAAATATATTTAGCTTTTCCGCAGACATGGGAACCCCTTTAGCAATTAATAATGACTAAATTACTTTTAATTAAATTAATAATGCTCAAAAAATGTAAAAGAAAAAAAAGGGTGGCAAGCCACCCAAAGAGCTTAGAGAGCAACTGAGAAATTGAGATGAATTAAGGCGATAGCTGTACCTCGCCATCATGAACACGAACCTGATAGGTTGCCACCGAACAATCCTCTTCCAAACATTGTCCCGTTTCCAAACAAAAATGTTGTTTATAGAGTGGCGAAGCAACAACAATTTTTTCTCCAATTGAACCCAGTATGCCACGAGATAGGACATTGGCTTTTCCAATCGGGTCATAGTTATCGATCGCAAACAATCCATTGCTTACGCGGTCTTTAAAAATTGCAACTTGCTTGTCATTCAGCAAAGCACAAATCCCAGTATCCGGTGTTATATCGCTTTCTTTGCAAATACTCACCCAAGATAAATCACTACTACTCATGCTTAACCCACCGCCTCTAAAATTTTAATGCGCTCTTCTTCTGTCGCAGGTCTTTTTTGACCGCGCTCGTTCATATATACCAAATTATTATCTTCCTGATCTGCATTAATAAAATGTTGGAAACGCTTTAGTTTTTCAGGGCTTTCAATTGTCGTTTTCCATTCACACTGATAGGTATCAATCACCCTCGCCATATCGGCTTCTAGCTCTGAGGCAATACCTAACTTGTCTTCAATAACAACTTGTTTCAAATAATCTAAGCCACCTTCTAGATTTTCTAACCATACCGAAGTGCGCTGTAGACGATCTGCGGTACGAACATAAAACATTAAAAATCGATCTATGTACTTAATCATTGTTTCAGTATCTAGATCGGTCGCAAATAAATCTGCATGACGGGGACGCATCCCACCATTACCACATAGATATAAATTCCAACCTTTTTCAGTGGCTATAACACCAACGTCTTTGCTCTGAGCTTCCGCGCATTCGCGGGTACACCCTGAGACACCCATCTTTAATTTATGCGGCGAACGTAAACCGCGATAACGTTCTTCTAAATTAACCGCCGCACCAACGCTGTCTTGAACGCCGTAACGACACCAGGTACTGCCGACGCAGGACTTTACGGTACGCAATGCTTTACCGTAGGCATGTCCGGTTTCAAATCCGGCATCCACTAATTTTTTCCAAATTTTTGGCAACTCATGCATTTGCGCACCGAACAAATCGATACGTTGCCCACCGGTCACCTTGGTATAAAGATTGAATTCTTTTGCCACTTCGCCAAGAACAATTAATTTGTCAGGCGTTATTTCCCCACCCGGTACCCGAGGAACCACTGAATAAGTACCGTCTTTTTGCATATTGGCTAGAAAAATATCGTTGGTATCTTGTAGGCCTGCGTGCTCGTCTTTGAGAACGTACTCATTCCAAAATGAAGCTAGAATAGAGCCCACTGCAGGTTTACATATTTCACAGCCACGTCCTTTGCCGTGACTTTCTAATAATTCTGGAAAAGATTTAATCTTTTTAATGCGAACGATATCCGCAAGCTCTTGTCGTGAATGCGGAAAGTGTTCACAGATATCGTTTGAAACCTCGACTCCCAATTTCAGTAATTCGCCGTCAAGTACTTGCTTAACCAAGGCCGTACAACCACCACAACTAGTTGAGGCTAAAGTCTCGGCCTTGATATCACCCATAGTGACGGCGCCATTTTGTACGGCGCAACAAATATCACCTTTAGAGACATCGTTACAGGAACAAATCTGTGCAGTATCAGGAAGAGAATCAACACCCATTGTCGGCGCTGCACCATCAAGGCTTGGTAAAATAAATGCCTCTGGATTTTCGGGCAACTCAATACCGTTTAAGACCAACTGTAATAAATTTCCGTAAGCCTCGGCATCACCCACTAATACGGCACCCAATAAAAGTTTCTTATCTGCAGAAACGATCATGCGCTTATACACTTGACCCACTTCGTCGTGGTAAATGTATGATTGGCATCCTGGCGTTTTTGCATGAGCATCACCAATACTCGCCACATCAACGCCTAACAATTTAAGCTTGGTGCTCATGTCTGCGCCGGTAAACACTTCGTCGCCACCACAAATATGAGAAGCGGCAACTTTCGCCATTTGATAACCCGGTGCTACCAAACCGTATATTCTTCCGCCCCACAAGGCGCACTCACCAACCGCATAAATATTTTCGTCGGAGGTTTGGCAATTGTTGTTAACAACTATCCCACCTCGCTCACCGATCTCAATATCAAAGTCTCTTGCCAATTGATCATCAGGACGAATACCTGCGGAAAACAAAATCATATCGGTTTCTAAAAAAGAACCGTCGGAGAAATTCATCCGATAGCGACATTCTTCACCGGCAACAATTTCTTGGGTATTTTTTTCGGTATGCACTTCAACATCGAGGGCTTCAATTTTTGAACGTAGTAGATGACCGCCGCCCTCATCAAGCTGTACCGCCATCAATCGCGGAGCAAATTCAACGACATGGGTTTTTAATCCGAGATGCTTTAAAGCGTTAGCCGCTTCTAATCCCAACAAACCACCACCAACTACAACGCCAACCTTGCTTTCTTTCGCGGAAGCAGTGATCGCTTCAAGATCCTCAATGGTTCTATAGACCAAACAATGATCTTGATCTTTACCAGGAATGGGAGGAACAAAGGGAAATGAGCCTGTCGCCAATACCAAACGATCATAGGATTCACTACGACCTGATTGTGTGGTGACTACTTTTTTTGCTTTATCAATAGCGACAACCTTATCGTCCAATACAAATTGCACACCATTGTCGTTATAAAAATTCTCATCAGTTAAGGCGAGGTCCGCAGCGCTTGCACCGCTAAAATAACTACTTAACTGTACTCGGTCGTACGCTAGTCTCGGCTCACCAGAAAACACTAATAACTCATAGTCTTCTTTCTTAGGCGATTGAACCAAACTTTCGACAAATTTGTGGCCAACCATGCCGTTGCCCACTACTAAAATTCGTTCTTTACTCATGAACTAAAAACCTCAAATACTAAGCTCTTAAATGTTTTAAGCTGTTGGCGTAAACCGCCGTTTTGACAGCAAGCGTGCAAACCACGACTTAATATCAACCCAACAGACTGCAGACCCACCTTCCAGATCTACTCTCTCTATATTTTCTAAATTAGACTGAAATATTTATAGCTATCCACTTAGCAAGGATGATGCCACAAGCATGCACCAGAATATTCTCTTTTATTTTCAATAAGATACAAGGTTTCACCACGATTTTGGGGCACTTTTGGTGCGCATGCTACATTGCATGACGCACTGTTGTGCGGCTGCTGTGCCTAAGCCTGGTGCAAAAAAACGTATCCGCGCAATTATCCCTATATAAGTGCTTTCGAGCCGACAGTACCTTTTCGCAAGCTTTCATTGGTACAATGGCCGACATCTCGTCACCAGGAACTCTTCAAAGAATCCGCTGACTCAGTATGGCCATGGTGGCCTGTATGCTAAGAACCATGTCCGTATTTTCCTAAAACCAAAGACTAACGGCGCTCATTTCATGCCCCTAATTGATCCTTTCCAACGCGTCGTCGACTATCTGCGTATTTCAGTAACGGATCGCTGTGATTTTCGCTGCGTTTATTGCATGACGGAAGAAATGAGCTTTCTCCCTCGCTCACAATTGCTGACTTTGGAAGAATTAGCAGAAGTCGCAACAGCTTTTGTTGAACTCGGCGCAAAAAAAATTCGCATTACTGGCGGCGAGCCCTTAGTACGTCGCAATGTCATTTCTTTATTTGACCAAATCGGCAAACTCAAAGAGTTGGAAGAATTAACACTCACTACGAATGGTTCGCAATTGGTTTCCAAAGCGCAGGAGTTACGCGACGCCGGTGTTAAGCGAATTAATATCAGCCTAGATAGCCTGCAAGAAGATCGTTTTCGCGCACTTACTCGCGTTGGTGATCTAAAACAAGTACTCGCTGGCATTGAAGCGGCAAAGAGAGCTAGCTTTGAAAAAATAAAATTAAATAGCGTCATTTTGAAAAATAGAAATGCAGATGAAGTTGTTGACCTAGTTCGCTTTGCAGTCGATAACGAACTAGATATTAGCTTTATTGAAGAGATGCCCCTCGGCGCTATTACCGATCACATTCGTGGCGAAGAGTTTTGTAGCAGCCAGGATTTACGTAATTTAATTAGTCAAGAATTTCAAATAGAACAATTAAACGATTCTACCGGCGGCCCTTCTAAATATTGGCAAATTAAAAACACCCATTCGCGAGCTGGTTTTATTTCACCCCATAGCGAAAATTTTTGCGCAACCTGCAATCGAGTGAGACTAACTGCAGAAGGTCGCCTGTTACTTTGCCTAGGCAACGAACATTCCGTTGATTTAAGGGCAGTTATACGTGCTAATCCTGGTGACCGCGAAAAACTCAAACAAGCCATCGTCGATGCAATAAAAATCAAACCCGAACGGCATTATTTTACTCATGATGATGAACCACAGATTGTTCGCATGATGAATACAACGGGCGGTTAATTACAAAGAGAATAAACGAAGAATGGTACGAAAAGTTTAATGAAAGTATTTGGCATTATTGGCTGGAAGAATAGTGGCAAAACCACACTCATCAGTAAAATAATTAGCGAGTTATCCGAAAGAAACCTTAGTGTAGCGACCATTAAGCACGCGCATCATGAGTTCGACATCGACCATCCCGGCAAAGACAGCTTTCAGCATCGTCAAGCTGGCGCGAACCAAGTATTGGTGGCCTCGCACAGGCGCTGGGCTTTAATGCATGAAATCGAGGACAACGAAAAAGAACCCTCTCTGGCATGCTTACTGTCAAAACTCGACCCCGTTGATATCGTTATCGTCGAGGGATTTAAATTATCAGATCATCCTAAACTTGTGGTTGTACGCCAGCAAAATAATCTCGAACCTTTACCCGACCAAGCACAACCTATCGTTGCAATAGCGACCGATGCTCAAATTAATAAGCAAGATTACAACTGTAATGGGCCGGTGTTTTCTTTGGGAGATGTTTCTAGCATTTGCGATTTCATTTTAGATAACGCTCGGCACGAGTAATTTAAACGCGAGTAAGGTCAACAAGAGCAATTTAAAAAACCAAGACAAAGCCTTTAAGCGATATTCCATTAATTCTTATTTACACTAGGTCACAACATGAATCCCACCTCTCTAAATCTTGCGGTGCTAACGGTATCTGATACACGCACTTTCGAGAATGATACCTCTGGTGAGCTACTTAAGACCGAATTGCTTAAGCGAGGGCACACACTAGCTGCCCATGAGATTGTAAAAGATGATATTTATCAAATTCGATTCAAAGTATCGCAATGGATAGCCGATGAAAACGTGCAAGGGGTATTGATTACCGGCGGTACTGGATTTGCAAAAAGAGACAGTACGCCAGAAGCAGTTAGTGTTTTGTTCGACAAAACCGTCGAAGGTTTTGGCGAATTATTTCGTCAACTTTCCTATCAAGAGATTGGTAACTCCACCATTCAATCTCGAGCACTTGCAGGTTTAGCCAATAAGACAATTATTTTTTGCCTACCCGGGTCTACAAATGCTTGCCGCCTAGCCTGGGAAAAGATACTTGCCGATCAACTCACAAGCACTCACAAACCTTGCAATTTTGTCGAACTTTTAAGGTCTTAAAAAATTTAGTGTCAATGAT
Source organism: Aurantivibrio infirmus (assembly GCF_054767315.1). NCBI lineage: Bacteria > Pseudomonadati > Pseudomonadota > Gammaproteobacteria > Cellvibrionales > Cellvibrionaceae > Aurantivibrio > Aurantivibrio infirmus. The sequence continues at coordinate 251,457 of NZ_BAAFSK010000005.1, read as the reverse complement.
CACAATAGACGAAGCACTCCAATTACTTTTCGAACAGGCGAAGCCTATTACGGAAAGTGAAACAATTTCCTTAATGGAAGCGCGTCACCGCGTTCTTTCGCAAGCGCAGAAAGCGTTGGTCGATGTTCCAAATGCAGACGCTAGTGCAATGGATGGTTACGCGATCCGCGGAGAAGATCTACAAGCACAAACTGAATTCGTCATCAGCCAACGCATTCCCGCCGGACACCCGCCGCAAGCACTTCAACCAAAAACTGCAGCTCGAATTTTCACTGGCAGTGAAATACCGCCAGGTGCAGATACCGTCGTTATCCAAGAAAACTGCGTGGCCGAGGGTGACAAAGTAAAAATTATTCAGCCGCCGGCTATAGGTGCCAATGTTCGTCGCCGCGGCCAAGATATTAAATGTCAGACTGAAATGTTTGCACCTGGGCATCTATTGCTTCCACAAGACCTTGGCATGCTTGCCTCCGTGGGCATTGCGACGATTCCGGTAATACGAAAAATAAAAGTGGCCATATTATCAACGGGTGATGAGTTAGTTGAACCTGGGAGCGTTTTGGGTCCAGGGAAAATCTTCAACTCTAACCGTTTCGCTTTAAAAGGACTGCTAGACAGTATTAATGCTGACGTCATTGACTGCGGTAACATTTGCGATGATTTACAGGGAACTGAAGAAGCGCTTCGCAAAGCAAGTGAACTTGCAGACGTGGTGATTACAACCGGCGGCGTCTCTGTCGGTGAAGAGGATCACGTTAAGGATGCTGTCAGCAATCTTGGCCAGTTAAATTTATGGAAGCTTAAAATCAAACCGGGCAAACCTCTCGCTTTCGGTCAGCTACAATGCAGTAACAAAACGGCGGCTTTCTTCGGCTTACCTGGAAACCCCGTTGCGGTTTTCGTCACTTTTCTGATACTTGTGCGCCCATTTTTATTGCTCTGCCAAGGCCGAACTCAAGCATCTGCGAAGCTTGAAACACAACGCCTTCCCACAAACTTTTCCATCACCAGCACACATTCAAGACAAGAATACATCCGCGTACGGATCGACAACGGAAAGCTATCCTTATTTCGCAGCCAAGATTCCGGCGTACTTTCGTCAACAAGTTGGGCGAATGCTTTGGCGGTAATTCCTGCGGATACGATAGTGAATGACGGCGATTTACTTGAAACTATTTCTTACGACCAATTTGGGCTGTAAGCTTATCAATTATAAATATCGAAATTCGAGGTAAAAAAATGAAAGATATTGACGCTCAAACACAAACAGAACTAGAAGCTGCAACGTTTAGACGGTTATTAGAACACTTAGACAGTAGGAAGGATGTGCAAAACATCGAGCTGATGACACTTGCTGGATTTTGCCGGAACTGTTTAAGTAAATGGTTTCGCGCGGCGGCGGAAGAAAAAAATATAGATATCGATTATGAAAGCGCTCGCGAGATGGTCTACGGTATGCCCTACCCCGAGTGGAAGAAAAAATACCAAACCGAAGCGACTCCTGAGCAAATGGAAAAATTTGAACAACACCAAAAAGAAGAACACTCTTAACTTATCACCGAGGATAGTTTACGTTTTTATTTATTTCTAAAGAGCTCTTCTGCGATATTCTTAAAAGCTTTAAACTCCAAGGCGTTTCCACTTGGATCTAGAAAAAACATCGTTGCTTGCTCACCAACTTCGCCCTCAAAACGAATCATCGGTTCGAGGACGAATTGAATTTTTTTGGCAATCAGTTTGTCTCTTAATTTTTTCCATTCAGCTATTTCCAAGACAATACCAAAATGCGGAACAGGCACACCGTGCCCATCGACATGGCTAATATCGTTCCGCACATTCTTGCCTGGTGATTTATGGCAAACTAATTGGTGGCCAAAAAAATTATAGTCTACCCAGGAGTCACTACTTCTCCCTTCCTCACTTTCTAACACAGAACCATAAAATTCCTTCGCAGCTTCTAAATCATGTACCGGTATTGCCAGATGGAAAGGACTTAATGTGTTTTCAACCAACTCGTTCATAGCTTTACTAGTCTCGTAAAAATCTGATCATTTTATTCTGCCGCAGCAATTAGGCTTAATCCTTCTTTACGCCAAAGATCGCAAAGTTTTTTGTTATCACCACCACTTATTTATAAATACAAATAACCTTTACGGATTCTACGCAACTCAAGTATCGAATACTATATTTCCGTCGTTAAGCCGGTAAAGCTTTTGAGAGCAACTAAAATCTAGCGTATAGTCCCGCAAGGCCTATCAACTGAATAATAAAAAAGGCAATTCTCATGAGCCAAAGTGAAAAACACTCATCCATGTTAGCTTTTCCGATACTGCTTCTTGCAATTGCGTTCGTATTTATTTGCGCTGGTATTTATCTCATTTATCTAGGCGGGTCTTTTTATTATTTACTGGCCGGCGTTATTCTAATTGCCAGTGCAGTTCAACTTCGAAAAGGAAAACGCTTAGGTTCGTGGCTTTATGGCGGTTTAATCCTACTCAGTTTGTTGTGGGGAGTTTGGGAAGTCGGCTTGGATTTATGGGCTCTTCTGCCACGAGTAGCAACATTTTCGGTGATCGGACTTTGGTTACTCACACCGTCAGTTCGCCGCAAGCTACACGCTCCGAATCCCGCTCCACCAATATTAACCAGCACCGGAACCTGGGCGGTAGCCGGAATATTTGTCGTCGTCATTGCTGGCGGAATTATTAAAGCTAACGATTATCAACTCTCGTCAATATCACCGACTCCAAGCACTGCAACCGTCGTCAATGAACGTACGGATTGGCCAAGCTACGGGAACACCGATGGTGGTACGCGTTATTCGCCAATCGAGCAAATTAATACAGAAAATGTTTCGAATTTAGAAGTTGCTTGGACTTATCGTACGAAAGTGGGCGGTGTTTTCAAAGCAACCCCAACGCAAGTTGGCGATAAATTATTTATGTGTGGTGGCGGCAATATTGTCATCGCTCTCGATGCCGAAAGCGGCGAGCTTCGCTGGCAATACGACCCAAAGATAAGTCCAGACCAATTACTCGCAGTTCGGTACTTTACAACCACTTGCCGAGGCGTTTCTTATTTCGAAGCACCTGATGATTATTCCGGGGAATGCCCTACGCGTATTTTGACCGCAACAACTGACGCACGATTGATTGCGGTTGATGCTGATACGGGCGCGCTTTGCACAAACTTTGGTAGCAATGGTGAAGTTGATTTATCAAAAAATATGGGAACGAAACCCCCTATTTACTATTTCGTCACCTCCCCTCCAGCAATTGTTAACGGCAATGCAGTCGTGGGTGGTTGGGTTCTGGATAATCGCGAAGTAAAAGAACCCTCCGGCGTTGTCCGAGCGTTTGATGCCTTAACTGGCAAATTTTCTTGGGCTTGGGATATGGGCAGACCAGGTATAAATACCGAACCGCAAAATGGCGAAACCTATACAAATGGAACACCAAATGTTTGGACGCTTTTCAGTGTCGATAAAGAACGCGGAATTGTTTATGCGCCTACCGGAAACGAAACACCGGATTATTTTGGCGGTTTGCGATTAGATGTTTCGGAAAAATATGCCAGCTCAGTCGTCGCTTTAGACGGCAATAACGGATCAGTACTCTGGTCTTTTCAAACCGTCCACCACGATATTTGGGATTATGACGTTCCCTCACAACCGGTGTTAATTGATTTGCCTGAAGACGACGGCAGCGTAACGCCTGCATTAATCCAAGCCACCAAGCGAGGAGAAATTTTCCTACTGAATCGCGTCACCGGTGAACCCATCTCGGAGGTCGAAGAGCGAGCCGTACCGCAAGATGGTGGTGTTCCTGAGGATTGGCTCGCCCCAACACAACCATTTTCAGTGGGCATGCCACACTTTCGTGACGACTTAACTGAAGCAGACATGTGGGGTGTTACTCCCTTCGATCAACTGTGGTGTCGCATTGCCTTTCGACAAGCACGCTACGATGGACACTTCACACCAACAGGCACCGAATTATCCATTCAGTTTCCCGGCAACGCAGGCGGCTTCAATTGGGGAAGTGTTTCTGTTGACGAAGAAAATAAATTACTCGTAGCCAGCCCAATGATTATGGCAAATCGTGTGCGCTTAATTCCTCGTGCGGAAATGGACGCAGGTGCTCGTGGCTCCGCACAACTCGGCACTCCATACGGCGCCACAACATCGCAGTTTATGTCACCTTTGCAGGTGCCCTGTGCAAAACCACCCTACGGCGTAATGGCTGTTATCGACTTAAAAACGCGTAAGACCGTATGGAAACGCCCTCTCGGCACGGCTAATGATAGTGGTCCTCTGGGTATTAAATCCGGCTTACCTATTACCGTCGGAACACCAATTAGTGCAGGAACAATGGTAACCAAAGGTGGACTGATTTTCATTGGTGGAACTTTAGATCGGCGCTTAAGAGCGATTGACATCAACTCAGGAAAAGAACTTTGGAAAACAAAACTTCCGACAACCGCGCAAGCAACACCTATGAGCTATCTTTCGCCGGAATCAAAACAACAAACCATTGTTATCACCACACCGGTCTATGGTCGAAGTAGCGCTGGCGGACCCAGTACCTTACTCCCAGAGGATGAAGATCCTGAAGGTGGATATGTCATTGCTTATCGACTAAAACAACAATAAGTTCGACAACTGGCATAGACAGACAATAACGATTCACGTCGATGACTTTTACAATGACCTTCGAGCAATGACTTGTAGCACGATCTCCCGCAGCACACTCACCTGCAACCAAGTGAGTGTGTCGGGCCTTGTCATTACAAATTCGTATGAAATTAATTTTTTAATACCTTTTCTAAACACACTCTAAAGATCGAAAAACCAAACGGTCGCCCCTCACTTTTCTTTTTGCTCTATTTTGTTAAATAGCCCTAGCCAGTCACCTTTCTTATTGCCGCGTTTATCAGTCCACGAAAAATAAATTCAATATTAAAATTAAATAAAAATCCCAACCTAGCGACACATCAAAACCACGATTCTCTTTCTTTTATGCTAAAAACTTTGCGAACCACCTATTATTATCATCATTTCTATTAGTGTTTATTCAAATTTTCATAGCAAGTTTAGTTTTTCCAACAACAAGGACATAAAGACGTCTTTTAAATTTGGGCTTTACACGCCGCGCATAATTGTTAGAACAAATCAAGCTACGGGTTCACGTTGACAGATCACATACGTCTTATAAACTCGGTGATAAGAAAAGCCGTTTTCCAAAAATAAAGTCACAAGCAATTTTTTATTTTGTGCTAAAGAACGATTGTTTGGATTGGATATCTACTTTTTGAAACGACTTATTTGAATATCCTTAAACGATACTCAAACTCAACGATCTTTTACCAGGGGCAACAAGATGAAAAAGAAACTAATTCTCGCAATAGGAGCAAGCTTCTTATTAAGCGCCAGCAACAGTTTTTCTGATTCACGCAAAGAAGCCACGACAATTGAAAAGATATCGACAAACTCATCCGGAAAAATTTACATCAGCCTCGATAGACGAGTAAATAATGCTTGTGGAGATTCCGATACTTTTCTTTTACCCAATGGCGAAGGAAAAATATATTACCGCGCTTTATCTGCATATACGAAAGGCGAGAAAATAAGCATCCGCGGTACCGGTACCTGCTCCGGAGAACATGAGTTTATTCGCTCAATTACACGCGCTATTGAGACCTAAACCTCAGCATATAATGCGCACTGCTTTTTAGTTGCTCTTGATAAAAAGTAGTGCTCTAACTTCCATAAGTTTCATTCTTCCCGATCAATTGAACCGGCGCACTCCCTATTTGTATTTATTCTCGGATACGGTACTCAGCTACCAACCAAATTCTGCTACCTAAATGTCGATCAAGAAAACGTAACAATCCCATTATAAATCTTCCTATCTAAAGTCCGCAGACAGATTTAAGCAATCCAATTGATCGAGATCATCATTCCAAACTTCAAGTCTTAGACAATGCTAAAGGAAGCTTAGTAAAGGCTCCCTATACCTTTGATGCGAGGAAGACAAAATGAGCAAACACGGTTTTCGAACAGTCGTTCAGTTAATTTTAATAGTTGGTATTTGCGGAATTTTTACGAGTGCCTGTGAAAAAAAGGAGTCCGCGCAAGCTAAATTGCCCTTGAGTCTCAATGACGTCATGGTCGCTTTAGTGAATCAAGCTGCCGATCCTCTTTGGGTTGCTGCGTGGCAAAATCCACAGACTGAGAAAGAATGGCGCAATCTAGAATATCTAGCCGCTCAATTGGAGCTCGGCGGTAAACTGCTGGAAATTCCAGGCACGGGACCTTTAGATGAAACCTGGACCTCAGACCCGCGCTGGTCGGAGTTTGCCAAACAATTGGTGAGCGCTGGAGAAGAAGCTTCTGCCGCAGTCCAGTCTCGCGATATTGAAGCGATCAGCATCGCGGGTGATCACATTGTAGAAGTCTGTGAAGCTTGCCATATCGTATTTAAGCCAGGTCTACCAACGGGTGGTAAATTCGGCGAATTGTCACCAACACCCTCCGATCCCAATCGTTAAACCTAGGGACCAGGCTTCCTACCTGGTCCCTTTCCCTACCCTTCGTTCCCTCAGCAGTCGTCCTAAGAAGACATCCATTCAACACTTCCCGCCCTTACGGAAGTGTGAAGGAACTATTGCACTATACGGTCACAACTCATTGATATATTTTCAATCTCCACACTAAACGACAACGGCCGGCCCTGAATTTTTGTGGTAAGATCTGCCAAATTTGGGTCAAAATCAAATCGATAGCAACAATAAGCAAACGCATCAGAAAATGATTGGATTGCTATCTGGTACCATTTTAAAAATAAAAATGCTATTGGGTTTTCAACAAATATACCGACCTAAAAGTGCGTAAAAATCTGTCAAAAATAATTCGGCAATCAGGTCGATAGCACTAATGGCAAAATAAAATAAATAGAAACGCAGTAATCACATTCATATAACTAATAAGAGAGACCGACTATGTCATCGAATCGTGCAACTGGGGGAATCCAGCCGGGTATTAAGTGGGGACCGTTTGTAATACGTATTCCCTTTGTTCATACGAAACTATCAATGCCAGATTTATTACAAGGCTTTGCGATTTCCGGCGCAACTGGCCTCGCTCTTGTACCGATCATGACCAGTTTTGGTTTGTCATTTGATGAAGCCGTTACTATGGCGATGTTCCATAGTCTTTTGATTTGTAGCTCATTTTTATTTCTTGGCGATCCCTATGCCCCAGGCTGGCTCACCCCAGCTATTCCCTTTGTGCTGACTTTCGTGGGCGGCGTGACAGCTGGCTCTGATGACCCTAATTTAATATGGCAATCGATGAGTGCCCTCGCTATCGATTTTGCAGCAATATTAATAATTCTTGGCGTTACTGGGCTCGGTGCGAAGCTTGTAAAAATAGTCCCGAATGTATTTAAAGGTGGGATTATCTTGGGTGCTGCTATTGCCGCCTTTATGAGAGTTACAAAACCGGGCGATAGCGCAAACGTATTTGAGGGTGCTGCTATTGCTGGCACCTTGGGCGTAGCGATTTGTATGATCTTTGCGTTTTCGAAACCCCTGCAGGAGCGACTAGGAGATTTCAAATGGTTGGCTCGGCTTGCGAGCTTAGGTTTATTACCGGGTTTTGTCATTGCTGGCGTTGTCGGTTACTTCACGGGTGAATTTGAATTCGAAATTACTCCTGGAATTTTGGATTTAAGCGCAACTATTCCAAGCCTGTGGGAAAAAACCTCACCATTTTCAATCGGCTTCCCTTCTATTTCACTTTTCATTCAAGCCTTACCGTTAGCGTTCATAACCTACATATTATTTTTCGGTGACGTCGTTACCGGTGATGAAATGATAGAGCATGCGCAAGAAGCTCGTCCCGATGAAACGCTCGAAATTAACAACAGTCGTGCTCATATGGCGACAGGTATTCGCAACATCATTATGTCAATCATCGCCCCCTTCTATCCTACCCAGGGCGTACTGTGGACAGGAATCCAGGTCATTTTGTTAAAAAAATGGGCTATGGGTCGCGACAAAATGGACTCGTTTTTCGATGGCATGAGTAGTTTTTATGTGTTCGGTTTACCTATTCTTTATATCGTTTTGCCCTTGGTGACTTTGTTAGAGCCACTGTTGCCATTGGCTTTAGCCGTCACTTTAATTCTTACCGGTTTCGCTTGCGCAACCTTAGCGCTGTCTTTAGTAAAAGATGCAACAGAACGCGGTGCCATGGTAATAACAGCTATGGCCTTTAGCTTATTCCCACCATTCCAAGGTTTGTTGATTGGCGCGGTTTCAATTATCGTTCTTTGTGGCCCGCGCGTATTTATCCCCGGCCATGCTGAAGACGACTTTGGCCCTGTTCACGAACATGCAAAACCCCAAACTGATTCCAACAAATAATTTTCCGGTTTAAGTTCAAAAGCACATCGTTCGTTGTCGATCGATGTGCTTTTTTATTTGGGAGATCATAATGCAACTCATTACCTTTCCATTAGCACCGAATGGTAAACGTGTGGAAATGTTTATCGCCGAAAAGGCAAACGCTAGGATCGAAACCACTAATATTGGTATGGATAAAGCGAGTTTAGAAAAAATTAAACACCTGAACCCGCTGAAACAAGTACCTATTCTGGAACTTGAAGACGGTAAAGCACTCTGCGAATCAACCGCTATATGCCGATATATAGAGTCTCAGTTCCCTGATAATAATTTACTAGGCAATTCAGCCTTTGAAGAAGCTACTATTGAAATGTGGCAACGCCGTATGGAGCTTGGATTTTTTATTCCGATTGTCGAGTTCGGTCATCATACCCATCCATTTTTTAAAGACAGTATTAAACAAATCCCTGAGTTTGGGCCTTTCCACAAAAATAAAGTTTTAGCTACCATTGAATTATTGAATGACGTTCTTGCTAAACAGCATTATATCGCTGGTGATCGTTTTACGATTGCGGATATAACGGCGTACTGTGGTTTGCAACTCGCGGCAATTTTCGAAATGATTACCCTCGAAGATTCTCCTTTTAAACAATGGTCTAAGCTGATTGATCAGAGACAAAGCGCTAAGTATGCACAATACGCGATGTAGTTGATCCACTAAAAATTTTCGGAGTTTAGAATGAAATACTTACACACGATGGTTCGCGTATCCGATTTAGATGCCTCGCTCAATTTTTATTGCAACTTACTCGGCTTAGTTGAAGTAAGTCGTCGCGAATCTGAACAAGGTCGCTTTACCTTGATTTTTTTAACGAGCCCCGATGACAAACAGCGCTTCGAAAACGAAGGCGCTCCTGCGATTGAATTGACTTACAACTGGGATAGCGAAAACTACGAAGGCGGCAGAAATTTTGGTCATCTCGCTTTCGCAGTCGATAATATTTATGAGCTCTGCGAGAAATTACAAAACCAGGGCGTGACAATTAATCGTCCTCCCCGCTGTGGCCGCATGGCTTTTGTTAGATCGCCGGACAATATTTCCATTGAACTACTGCAAAAAGGTAAAGCACTCGAACCCGCCGAACCCTGGCTTTCAATGGAAAACACAGGAACTTGGTAAAAACGCTTTATACTTAATCCCGTTTTATACTGTGAATTTAAATTTTTCGCAAAATTGAATAACGTGGTCAGGCACCTGCACATCTTTTTTCAAACGTGGGCAGGGATGTACGTTTTCAATAACCGACTTTATTTCTAACACCCCCGCCCAAGTATCTAACTCATAATCCTTTTCGTTATCGGCTGGCGGACCGCCGCGAATCTTTGCAGAAGCTTCGTCGATCTCCAATTTTAGAACCAGGGTTGCTTCAAGTTCTTTTTCTAAGTGGTCGCGAATATACGTCGAGCGTCCCGGAACATAATGTTCAATCAGCGCATCTAAAATTTTCGGTTTATCTTGTCCTTTCACTGCTTCTGCTTTCGCGAAAAAAACGACGGAGCGATAGTTAACCGAATGATGAAATGCAGAACGGCCTAGTACCATACCGTCAACAATGGTCACTTCCACACAAGCAGTTTGCCCACTGAGTAACACTGTCATCATTTGATTTTTGATATTCCCATGAATATAAATTGAATTTTCTATTCGCACATAAGCAGTTGGGATAATTCTCGCTTCATCATTTACAGTAAAGCCAACGTGACACAAGAAACTCGCGTCTAAAATTTTGTAAATGCTTTCTTCGTCATAACTCGCGCGTTTTGCACCGCGAATCACGGTAGATTTTTCTGTATTTGTTCCCATCGCAGCGGACATCCTCATTAAACTCTAAAGCTAAATTGAAGGTTCATTGTGCTAAGGATATTGGTACTTTATAAGATCCAATTTTTACTATAATCTTAGTGCCAATTTTTAATGCTAATTTTATGTTCTTAACTCTATGTCTTTAACTCTAGCCTCCAACGGTTCCGGCCCGCTCTACCGACAAGTGTTTGAAACCCTCCGTCACGCAATTACATCCGGCGCCTACAAATCGGAACAGCGCTTACCGGCCACTCGCGAACTAAGCGCGGAGTTAGGCGTATCCCGCAACACAGTCAACACCGCGTATGACATGTTACAAGCTGAGGGTTACCTTGAATCTCGGCCCAATAGCGGATACTACGTAACGGCACGAATACCCGCCGATAGCTTTGAAATACTTGCAAAAAGACCACGCCGGCACCCGTCCGTGATACCTCAGCTTTCTAATCGTGGTAAAGCACTGGCGCGTCCATCTCGTCCTGTCGCTAAAAACCCAAATCCATCTTTTGTTCCAGGTTTACCCGACCTCGGTGTGTTTCCCTACTCACAGTGGCAACAATGCTTACAGAAAACCAATCTCAAATTGACACCGGGACTCATGAGCTACCAAGATCAAGGCGGATTGTTAGAATTTAAAACTGCACTACGTGATTACTTGGAGTTATCGCGTGCGGTAAAATGCAATCCAGAACAAATCATCGTTGTAAACGGCAGCCAAGCCGGCTTGGATTTGATGGCGAGGCTGTTGGTTGAAGACGACGAATATATTGCGATGGAAGAGCCCGGTTATCTTGGCGCCAATGACGGCTTTCTCGCGGCGAACGCAAAAATTTTATCCATTCCTGTGGATAAAGAAGGACTCGAAGTTGAACGACTTGATGCCCTCAACAAAAAACAACAGTCTGCGGTGAAATTAATTTACACCACACCCTCTTATCAGTTTCCACTCGGTGTAACCATGAGTTTGCAAAGACGCTTAGCCTTGCTTGAATGGGCGAACACAAACAACGCTTTTATTATCGAAGATGATTACGACAGCGAATTTCGATATCACGATCGCCCGCTATCGTCTTTACAAGGTTTGGATTCACAAGGGCGTGTTTTATATATGGGAACTCTTTCTAAGGTCATGTTTCCAGGACTGCGCATAGGCTATTTAGTGGTACCAGAAAATTTGTCTTCCGCTTTCGCCAGCGCATTGCGAAAAACCGGCCAAGACGCGCCCTTGCTTTTGCAAGCAGCGATGACACAGTTTATCGAGAAAGGATTTTTTAGTTCTCATATCAGAAAAATGCGCAAGCTCTATGGACGTAAGCAAGCGCTGCTGCTTGAGTTAGCGGAACACCATCTTCATGAATGGTTATCAATTCCAGCAACCTCGGCGGGGATGCAGTTTCCCGCTTTTTTTCGAAAAAAAATTAATGAAAAAAAGTTGTTAGAAGCGACTCAGCAACGAAAGCTGAATATTACATCGCTTAATCGATATTTTGCAGGCAGGAATACCGCGCCGGGACTTTATCTTGGCTATGCGGGTGTACCTATCGAGGATTTAAAAAAGGGCGTCCTTTTGCTCAAAGACGCGTTTAGAAGCGTAGACTGAAGGTTATTTGCAACCTTTGTTATTCGTCTACAACTTGCCCCCACAAATCATACTCGTCGGCGTGTTCAATTTTAACCGGGACAATATCACCAGGGTTTAACGCAAACTCATCATTCAAGTAAACTGCGCCATCAATTTCTGGTGCATCGGCATAGCTTCGACCAATCGCACCTTGCTCGTCGACTTCATCGATCAAGACATCGAGTGTCTTGCCAATTTTGGTTTGCAATCGTGCAGCGGAAATTATTTGTTGTTTTTCCATAAACCTTTCCCAACGTTCTTGCTGCACTTCTTCGGGAACAGGGTTAGGCAAGTTATTCGCGATAGCACCTTCAACCGGCGAGTATTTAAAACAACCGACCCTATCCAATTGCGCTTCATCTAACCAATCCATCAACATCTGAAAATCCTCTTCTGTTTCTCCAGGAAAGCCAACAATAAATGTTGAACGCAAGGTAATGTCAGGGCAAATTTCTCGCCAAGATTTAATTCTCCCTAACACTTTTTCTTGGTGTGCAGGACGCTTCATGTTTTTAAGTACGCTTGGGCTCGCATGCTGAAAAGGAATATCGAGGTAAGGTAGAATTTTTTTGTCCGCCATTAAAGGAATAATTTCATCAACATGAGGGTAAGGATAAACGTAGTGCAAACGCACCCAAACTCCGAGTTCCGACATCGCTTCACACATTTCTTTCATCCGTGACTTAACCGGCCGCCCTTGCCAAAATCCAGTTCGGTATTTTATATCCACGCCGTAAGCCGAAGTATCTTGTGAGACCACTAATAATTCTTTGGTTCCCGCCTTCACCAAACGTTCAGCTTCATCCAACACGCTACCCACCGGACGACTGACCAAATTGCCGCGCATTGAAGGAATAATGCAAAAGGTACAGCGATGATTACAGCCTTCAGAAATTTTTAAGTAAGCATAATGTCGTGGTGTCAGCTTAATGCCCTGAGGCGGAACGAGATCAACGAAAGGATTATGTTTATCAGCAACAGGGGGAGGCACAAATTCATGCACAGCACCCACAACCTGCTCGTACTGTTGGGGCCCAGTTACCGCTAATACGGAGGGGTGAGTCTCACGAATAACACCTTCTTCTTTACCTAAACAGCCCGTCACGATGACCTTGCCATTTTCATTAATCGCTTCACCAATAGCATCCAAAGACTCTTGTTTAGCGCTATCAATAAACCCACAGGTATTTACTACGACAACATCCGCGCCCTGGTAACTTGGCGACACCTCGTACCCTTCCATTTTCAACTGAGTAAGAATGCGCTCAGAATCCACCAGGGCTTTCGGACATCCGAGGCTAACAAAACCGACTGTTGGGCTCTTGGTACTCATACGCTACTTCTCAGAAAAATGCTTATGGAATGTGATGATCACTCTATATGCACAAGGCTCGTTCGCTGGGAATGAGCCTGATGGGCTAAGGATGATAAAGGGCCGCAATTCTATCGACTTAAGATTCAATTTGCAGCCGTTTATTGTTTGCGCAGCTCACAATTAAATTTCTCAGGGCGTTAGGCATATCAGGTGATTCCGCGTTATATTACGGGCTTGCCAAAGAAGCCAAGCGCTTTAATCTAATAAATAAGCTGTTGTTATAAATCGTATAAATAGCCTGAATTGGCTCCGTCGATAGATTCAAAATTTTGATCCGTATATTAATTCGCAAGGAAATACGCTATGCGCTATGAGGCTCCAAGCTCAATCGCTGATGTCATCAGTTGTCTCTCCCAAAACCAAAACGCCTATGTACTCGCCGGCGGTACCGATCTACTTGTGCAGTTGCGAGCGGGCATCAAAAAACCCGATGTCATTGTGGACATCAAACATCTTTCGGAAACTCGCAGTATTCATTTTCAAAACGACGAGCTCATTGTTGGCGCGGCCGTTGCGGGCGCGGAGTTTAATGAACATCAACAAGCCAAAACCCTATGGCCTGGCGTCGCCGAGGCCTTTGACCTAATCGGCTCTACCCAGGTACAAGGTCGCGCAACGCTGGCGGGAAATCTATGCAATAGCTCACCGGCAGCGGATTCGGTCCCCGCAATGATTGCAGCTGGCGCCATCGCACGAATTGTTGGACCGAATGGCGAACGTGAATTAGCCGTAGAAAAAGTAAATACCGGACCAGGAAAAAATTGTTTAAGCCCGGGCGAATTTATTGTCAGTTTTCGTTTTCCTAAGCGACCTGAAAATTCCGGCGACGCCTACTTACGTTTAATTCCGCGAACTGAAATGGACATTGCGGTAGTTGGTGTCGGCATTAATATAACCTTAGATAGCGCCGATGCGAAAAACGTTAAATGTATTGCAGCGCGAGTTTCTCTCGGAGCCGTAGCCCCCACTGCCCTACTCGTCGAAGCAGCCGCCGACGCGTTAATCGGCACATCCTTAGATGACAAAGCCTTGGATGCGCTAGCAAGCGCAGCGAGCGCAGCTTGCAAGCCAATAGACGACAAACGGGGAACGATTGTTTACCGCACTAAAATTGCTGGTGTTCTTGCTCGACGCGTTGCTTTAATCGCCCGCGACCGCGCCTTGGGATTAGATTCAGGAGTTAACCATGTCTAGTAACGAAATTAATCAACAGAATAGCGTTCAACACTATAAGCCTTCTTCAAAGCAACATGTTTCAACGAGCATCAATGGTGAAGAAGTGGAGTTTTTATGTGAAGTGCAGGACACCTGTTTAGATGTGTTGAGAAATAAATTAAATCTTACTGGTAGCAAAGAAGGTTGCGCTTCGGGTGATTGTGGCGCGTGCAGCATTATGCTCGACAATCGTTTGGTCTGTTCCTGTTTAGTTCTCGGCGTTGAACTTGAAGGTAAACAAGTTCAAACCATTGAAGGTATGGCTAGCCCCGACAAGCTCCACCCTTTACAACAAAAATTTTTGGAAAATGCCTCGCTACAATGTGGTATCTGTACACCAGGATTTTTAATTGCAGCGAAAGCTTTGTTGGAAAAAAATAACAATCCGACAGAAACCGAAGTGCGTTATTGGTTAGCGGGCAATTTATGTCGCTGCACCGGCTACGACAAAATTATTCGCGCCGTCATGGAAACTGCGGAAGACATGAGAAATTTGGAGGCATCTAATGGGAAGTGAAGCACAAGAATTTAAGTGGATTGGTAAGCGCACCATTCGACCTGATGGTGTTGAAAAAGTTACCGGACGCGCAAGTTTTGGTGCGGACTTTACCTTACCGGGAACGCTCGTCGGCAAAATCTTACGCAGCCCTCACGCTCATGCAAAAATAATTTCAATCAACACTGAAAAAGCCCTTGCCTTATCCGGCGTAAAAGCAATTGTAAGCGCAGACGATTTGGCAGATATTCCGGACGACGAAGCCATGCACAATGGTGAGCCGCCAAACTTTCAAGATTTGTCTGCGAATATTCTTGCGCGCGGAAAAGTACTCTACGATGGTCACGCCGTTGCCGCCGTTGCTGCCACGTCAGACCTTATCGCCGATGAAGCACTCGCATTAATCGATGTTGAATACGAAGTTTTACCTCATGTCATTGATGTTGTTGAAGCGATGCAAGATGGCGCGCCGATATTGCATGAATCAATCAAGAGCGATGGCAAACCTTCGAACATTGCCAAAAAAGTTCGTCAAGGTGACGGCGACGTAGAAAAAGGTTTTGCTGAAGCTGACGAAATAGTTGAGCACACTTTTACCACTGCTGCTGTTCACCAAGGTTATATCGAACCCCACGCCGCACTCGCGACAATTGGCGCCGACGGACAAGCGCAAGTATGGTGTAGTAGCCAAGGCCAATTTATGGTTCGCGCCTACTGCGCAAAATTATTAGCGATTGATATTGCCCAAGTGCGAGTGACGCAACTGGAAATCGGCGGTGGCTTCGGTGGCAAGACGACAATTTATCTTGAGCCTATCGCATTATTGCTCGCCAAAAAAAGTGGCCGACCAGTAAAAATAACGATGACGCGGGAAGATGTTTTTCGCGCAACAGGACCGACGTCAGGTTCGTCAATTCGTTTAAAAGTCGGTGTAACAAAAGACGGCAAACTCACTGCCGCCGAAGGTGAACTCGCTTATCAAGCCGGTGCGTTTCCCGGCTCCCCCGTTATGCTTGGCTGCATGACCGCCTTCGCTTGTTACGATTTATTAAATGTAAATTTAATAGGCTATGACGTTGTTGTTAATCGACCAAAATCGGCGGCCTATCGCGCACCCGGCGCACCAATGATAGCCTTCGCCGTTGAAAGTATTTTAGATATGTTGGCGAAAAAAATTGGTCTCGACCCAATAGAGTTTCGCTTAAGAAACGCAGCCAAAAAAGATACCAAAACGGTTTACGGCCCTAAGTTTCGTGACATTGGTTTTATTGAAACTTTAGAGGCCGCTAAAAACCATCCGCACTATTCTGCACCTTTAAAAGAAAATCAAGGCCGCGGCGTCGCCAGCGGATTTTGGTTTAATATTGGCGGGCCGACAAGTGCCGCAATTAATATTAACGAAGACGGTACTGCCTCAATCATCTCTGGCAATCCAGATATCGGTGGCTCGCGCGCATCGCTGGCAATGATGACCGCAGAAGTTCTTGGCATTGATGTTGAAAAAGTAAGGCCCATCATCGCAGACACTAGCGGCATTGGTTACAGTTTGCATACCGGGGGCAGTCGAGTTACTTATTCGGTCGGCATGGCTCTTGTCGACGCCGCCAACAATATTATTGATGATTTAAAAAAGCGCGCAGCAAAATTATGGAACATCGAAGCAGAATTGGTTCGCTGGGAAAATGGTGCCGCAATTGGGCCGCGTAACGAATCAATTAGCGTCGGTGGCCAAGAAGAAGCTGAACTTTCCCAAAGCATCAGTTTAAAAGCATTAGCGGAATCCGCTGCTAAAACCGGCGGGCCGATAAGTAGTTCGGTGAGTTTAACTGCGAACGGTGCCGGACCTGGCTTCGGTACCCATATTTGCGATGTTGAAGTTGATAAAGAAACAGGGAAAGTTTCAGTGATTCGATACACTGCGATTCAAGATGTTGGTCGTGCAATTCACCCCAGTTATGTTGAAGGTCAATTACAAGGCGGGGTTGCGCAAGGAATTGGTTGGGCTTTAAATGAAGAATATATTTACAGTGATAAAGGACAATTACTCAACCCTGGATTTTTAGATTATCGCATGCCGGTCGCTTCCGACTTGCCCATGATAGATACCGTGCTTGTCGAGATTCCTAACGAGCGGCATCCCTTTGGTGTTCGCGGTGTTGGTGAAGTACCCATCGTTCCTGTGATGGCAGCGGTTGCGAATGCAATTGATAATGCGATCGATGTTCGCCCCTTGGATCTTCCCATGTCGCCACCGCGTATGTTGGAAGTCATTGAGAAAAATCTCTAAATTTATTTAAAAAAAGTTTTCTAATATACCTTTATGGCAAAAGTAGTCTTCAATCATTTTCTTGCCCGTTTAATATCTTCAAAAGAATTAAATGTGCAAGAAAATGATGTACTCGATGTTGATGGCAAAAATGTTCGTGAAATTAGCGTAACACTTTGCCGACAGTTCCCAAGTTTGGCGGGAAAACTCGACAGCGGAGTTGCCGTTGCGATCGATGGCGAAATTTTCTCTGAAGCCTGGTTCGAAGAATTAAATGAAAATAGTGAAGTATATTTTTTGCCCGCCATTGAAGGCGGCTAATTTTTAACCCTTCACGAAACAGATATCTTTTTTGTGCGTATTGCAAACAATTCAGTCGTTCTCTTAACTTACTTTCTCACACTTCATACTTATCGCTGCCACGCTTTCTTCAATAATTAGAAAAGAGGCGCGAAAACCGCGACGAAGATCACTCTCTTAGTTAAGTAATTTTGTTACTCTCCTTTACATTCTCGCGGTTTATTTTATTGGCAAGCTAATGTCGACGAGCTGGTAAGAAACGACGCGTGAATTCGGTATTTTCGCCGTGACCAGTTTCTAGCGCCAACTTTTAATCAAAGATGGCGCTAAAAATCGTTTAGCGACTTTGTCGTTAAACTATTCAAGGATGGGTTGTAATACCCGACGCGGATAACATCCCGTCATAACAGAGCAACAAGGATGTGCACATGTCATTGGCTTCTCGACTGCTTAACCTTTCCAAAAAATCTCACATCCTCCCCGATATTTTTGCCTTACAAGGTAATAAATAATTATGGGGAGCAGCATTATCAATGTGCCCATCACCATCAAAGATCGGATGGTGGGCTTCGTTATGAACGCTCGTATTTGGTTGTTTGCCGATCACATTTACAATCCCTCATACTGGCTGATTCTCAAACGTGAAGGCTTTAGCGGAAACATCAATTTCAATAGTGTGGAGTTGAGTTATGAATTGGTTCAATTTGATCGTGATGCCCTAACCGAAATTTATCGCATCCATCACGGAGAATTCCCAAACCCTGGGATTGGCTCTCAACTTCTCCCTGAAGTAGAACATCTTATTCTTTCGGGAAGAGTCAAAGTTTTCGTCCTCGAATTAGATCTACTGACTCGCGTAGGCGACCCCTACGATCCTCTAATGAATGAGTCGCAAGGCTTTTATGATTCCGGTGAGCCAGTCCTTGCAACTCGAAATCAACTGGCTGAGGAGCTTGGCAGGGTTATCGGCACCCGCTGGTTAGGAAAAGATAGTGCTGATCAACTGCATTGGGATCGATCAGTCATTATTCGTGAAATGGTTGAGCGCTATGACGAAGGCGTCGCTGTCGTTGACACCGTCATAGACGTTATCGTTGGCCTCTGGGAAATCGGCGTCTTTGCAGTAAAGTTGGTCGGCAGTATTGTCGAATTCCAACTCGATATAGTTGGCAAAGCAGTTACTGGTGACTTCGAGGGCATCAAAGATCAACTTCTGCAACTGGGTATCGACACGGTTAATTCAGTTCAAGACGCTATCACCAAAGCAAAACAAGGTTACGACATTCTTCAGCGTTTAAATAAAGATCCGCAATCCCAAGCCCTACTCTACGACTTTTTCGACAGCCTTTACCAAAGTATTCATTACCGAGATACTCGAACCATAGGCATTCGAATCATTAGCGCAGTGGGAATTGAAGTACTCATCGCCCTCGCCACCGCGGGTGCTGGCAATGTTGCTAGAGTAGCCGCGTCAAGCGCCGCAAAAACAGTGAATGCCGCGCGTGGAAGCGCTGCCGTCGCGAGAAACATAGGGCCTTTTACCGCAAAATCCATCGACCTAATGGGCGATCTCGCAAAGTTACTAAAAAGTAATACGAAAATCCCCGACGAACATTTAGACTTACCGCCGGTTGAGCCAATGAAGATTCCCGAGTCGGGGAAGTTGGGGGTTGAGCCGAGACGTGAATTGGAAGATCTACCGGAGAAAGACAGTAGCGATTACGGAGTAGCATTTTTTGGCGAGGACAACTTGAATTATTATACTCGTGAAAACGCGACTATCGGAAGACAAGAAAGCCCCTTCTTTTTAATGCCTATTGAAGACTCAACGGCGGTAAAAAACTCGGCGGATGCAGCTCTATATACAGGGAGAGCGCCGTCAGCAGAAGCAGCTTATTTAAACGATGGCGACATCTATGGAATAAGCTTCCCAATAGATACTAAATCACTGTTAAAACCAACGGCTGAGGATGCAGGTTACTGGCCTCACTTTCTGGAAGGCGGACACACTGCCGTTAAAACAGGTGACGGGGTGAATGCCGGGTACTTAGTGAACCCCACTAGAGAATTTGTAATTCCCGGTGGAGAAGCGGTACCTACAGGTTCAGTGTTGTTTAAACTTGGTCCCAATGGCGAATGGTCGCCAATTAGGAAATTCTAATGAAAAGAAACCAATGGGAGTTAAAAGGATGTGGAGTTTGCCGCGCTCTTTGGGAGTCAGGACAGCGGCCAAGCGAGCTGGCAGTCAATCTTGAATTACATTCACGTCTTCACAAATGTTCAGCTTGCGGGGCATACTGGGAGCAATTAGAACGATACGCTGATGTAATTGAAGAAGAACAAGCAAAAAGAATGTACCCAAACGCATTCGATAACGCAGGCCTCCAAGATGAATGAAAAATTTTTCCCAGAAAACAAAATTGAAGAACTGCTCGTAAAAACGCAAGAAAAAAAAATAGATTTTAAGTATTTCATCAAACAGTTTTTAGAATCAGAGATCATCATGCCTAGTGCAACCGAAGTGATGCCTGACGGCACCGGTGTAACTCCGTTGCTGTTCGATAAAAATTCCACAACGATGATTGGTATTTTTACTTCGTTTTCCCGTGCAACTTTGTATAAAGATAAAGCTCAATATTGCCTATCCCTAAAAGGAATCGAATTAGTTAAAAGAATCCCTAAAGGAAATGGTGTAGTTATTAATCCTGGATTCTCTAGTGGCTTTGATATATCACCAAGAGGAATTCTGGAAATTGCTAAAGATTTTTCTACTTAGCTTTTGAGTATTTTCTTTGCTTTAATACTTAAAACATGTATTTATATAAAATTTAAACCTACCCTTTCTAAACTATCAAAATATATTAAAGACAATAATGATTTACGGATTTAGCGGCCTTCACCTGAAATAAGCAACGCTCAAAAACTCAGTGATCAGTTAAACAACTAAAAGGACTTTATGAAGATTTATTTTGTACGACACGGACTTGTAAACTACGACACGCAACAATTATCTTCTGAAGGAAAAGAGTTCGCAGCCAAGCTTGCGATTTTAATTCGGGAAGACGTCGATTACATCGCCTGCGATAAAGAACAACGCTGTAAAGATACAATTCAATCATTTTCTATAAGAAAAGGCATTAGGCCAAATTATTTCGACAAATCTGAATTTACCACCAAGAAGCCTTTAGCCGCTTGCCCTGAGCAGGGTGTATCAGTAATTTGTTATCGTATCGAAGCTGTCAATCATCTTTTTGCGGAGCTAAATATCCCTCTATTCACTGATCTCAACAGAGACACTGCTTACGAAAAAATAATTGTACTGGAGCTTGATGGCGCTAAACGAACGCTCAGCCACATCAATACGGGGTATCGAAAGCTCTAGGCTTAGGGTTCGGTTCAGTACAAACACCAAGATTCAATCGCTATCCTGTTTTTACGTTCTCTATAACTCTCAATTAATAATCTGTCCGAGCAACGGATTCGTTTCTGACACTTATATCAAGTCGATTGTTATCGAGGGCGATTGAATTCCACTCTCCAGCCGTAGCCATGTCAGACTTTCTTGGATAATCCAATTGAGGTTTGTTCAGTCCACTCGATACCAATTTCAATTCAATATCACCATTTTTAATTGAAGGTGTTGCTCCTTTGAACCTTAACAAAGGAACGCTTCGATAATCCGCAAATCTATAATCAATCTCTAAGTCGGACGACATCAAACAATCGTGGATGGGTAACCCACTCCGCGCCAAGCTAAGCGTGCCGTACTCATCTCGTTCGAGACACAAATTGCCAAAATTAACATCAATTTCTACCGTCCCTGAAAAATTCGCTTCATCCAGAATTGCAACGAACTTACCAATCTTGTCGACTTGAGATTGATTCAGAGGGATTTCTTCATAGTCAAATCGTAAGTCGGTATCATTCGCCCAAGTCAGTGCGCTGGACATTGCAATTTCCAACTTGTCCTGCCGCGAACTCAGCGACGTCGACTCTACAGAAGTGGATGAGGCCTGCTGAGATGGTTCTTGCTTCGCAGCTCCCTCTAATGATGCGGAAGTATTTGGCGAATTTGTTTCCGCGGAGGCCGACCCTAAAGGTTTATCTTGATTAAGATTAGTTGTATCCGATACTAAAGCACTCTCTTCAGGCATCGCCATGCCAGCAACCAAGTCTGCTTTTAGCGATTGAAGATTTGCCAAGTACTCCTGATTAGAATTTTTCAACGACGTTTGCAGTTGATAAAATTGAAAACTAACTAGGCCTACGGCTAGCACGAAGACTATCGCTGCGGCAGATATTAATTTTGAGACTTTGTTTTCCAAACTCTTTATCGTTCTATGCGCTTCGTCAATTGCGTAATAGTTTTCTGTTGTTGAAGTAATATTTTCATTCACTTTCTGATTAATTAAGCGCTCAGTCAAAGTCGTCAATTGTAAAATTGTTTCTTCAGTACTTTCACTGAGCCTTCTTCGCATGGTTTCAGAATGAAACTCAAACAATCGGCTCATCTGATTTTTAACTTCCATTCTCTCGGCTTGAAACTCAAACGGAGGCTTCGATGGAAAATCTACTTGTGGAATTTTTTTCGTTTCTGCAACCTCACTCTCAAGGTCTACACCGGCAATCACATCCGCAATAATTGAATCATTGTCTTCGGCAGGGAAAATATCCACCTTCCCCAAAATAATCTCCAACTCTAGTGGATCCATTACTCCTTTGGTTAAAATATCTATCGCACCAAGCGCCCTAGCTTGCCTAATATATTCCGCACCACCTTCAGAGGTATACATAATTACCGGAATAGAACCGGTCTTTGGATTATCTTTAATAATTTTGAGCGCGACGAGTCCATCCATTCCCCGCATGTGGTGATCAAGAAAAATTAGAGATGGACTGTTATAACTTAAGAAGCTAATTGCTTCTTCAGCCGAAAAAGCCGTATCAATTACTAGAGGATATTTTTCTAACAATCTCTTTAATTTTAATTGTGCAGTCTTAGAGTCGTCGACAATAAGTACCTGTGCTGTAGTCATTGGTATAATCCTTTACAGATAAATCAGTTGTTATTTTCACGTTCATAATAAAAAATATTTAACTTCAGATCGTTGAATTTACACGCCCAGACTACAACTAAAGGCACTAGCACCGAGGACGAATGCTAACCTTCGCTTCCAATAGCACTAGAGGTTCAATTTTTTCAACTGGTTTGGTAGTCAATTGTCATTTAGCCATCAATAAAGGCTATGAATCACCACCACATACTGAATTAAGTATCTTCTGGCCTAAGTAGGCCTTAACTCCTATTACTACTGACATTGCGTCAAATGGGACTTAATTGAGGGCGAATTAAAATCTTTTATTTTGCGAGTACCGCTGGCAAAGTTTTGGTCACTCAAAGATTTTTTTTGCGGAGGGGATTATAGAGAAGTTGGCAAAATGGTACTCATGTCAAAATGTTAAATACGTCATGCTGTTTGTATTGAACATGTAAAGTATTGTCGACCTAGAGAAAAATGTACGAATTAAGTAGTAATTCAGTGCTACCTTCTCATTTAAAAAAAAATAAAAACAAAACTGAAATTGAAGAAGATCAAAATCCTGTTTAAGAAACCCTAGTGCCGAAACATAGTATCAGATGTTAATTTATCTAATTATTTTCAACTTGAGCTTATCAACTAAAAGCAAACCCGAACTAAAAAATGCTACGTGGTCGAACCCCAAAGACCCATTTAGCGGCGCAGTAAAAAGACCCCGAAGCTACTACCGCTTCGACTAAGTCCTACCACAGTGAAATCCAGAAGTTTTAGAAGAATAGAAAGAGGCTCAATTCAAAACCCTTACAAGATATCCAAGGGGTCATAGTGACTGCTTTATAGCGCCTCGCTGAACAAAGCATTCTCCTTTAAAATCATAAGGTTAACTAAGATAAAAACAACCTAGTAAATCCCATTTAAGCAAGTTTTCACATTTCCAAAGTATCGCTATAAACTATGGGGTTTGGCGAGCCATTAGACAGTAGGACTAATAGATGGGTATAAATCTTATTGAAGGCTCTCCCGCTTAATCACAACTTAAACACGCCAACTCTGGCCGTATTCGTTTCACCCAACAGGACGAAGTTAGTAATGTCGACATTGAAAGCAAATATTGAACGTATGCCGATGCTTGCGTCGAAAATTTCAGATAGCAGCTGCACAGTCACAGCAAACCAAATACTGGATGCCTTTGCTCGCCGAGCGAAAATCGCAGGAATCCGATCTATTTCGATGAGTGATCTTGCCAAAGAATTGCGCATTAGCACAAAAACACTTTATAAAAATTTCCGCACCAAGGAAGACTTGGTTCATGAAATGGTGGTTCGCTGGGAAAGCCGAATTCATAAACCAATATCTTATTATGGGACAGATCTTCTTGAGATCCTTCGCTACTGGGTGAGAGTGTGGGTGGAGAATGATGCGCAATTTTCTACGGCATTTTGGCTCGATCTAAAAAGTGACTATCCGCAGTTTTACAAGGTTTATGTCGATTCGCTTTACAATCGCATGAAAGCGATGAGAGAAAGAGTAACGCCATTTTTAAAAGAAGAGATTAATCATGATTTTGCCTGGCAAAGTTACTTTATTTTAATGACCGCTTCTTCTCAACAAAAAACCTATGAAAAAATAAATATGACACAGGAACAGTGTGTATTTTCTGCATTTGATTTTTGGATTTCGGCTGCTGTCGATATTGAAAAACTAAAAGCACATCAAGAAAAAGACTCTGCCAAATAAAAACTCTGCACCTGAATCTCAAATTCAAGTGCAGAATCGATTTTGAGTCTTTAAGCCACTAGGCCCGCAACTATCTTTTTGTTCTCTTCCATCGCCCCAGCAAAATTTGCCGTGACCAAGGCAGTAATATGTTCTGGTGCCAATTCTGGACGACCTGAATTGAAAGGTGGCTCAGGCGCATACTCCAAGCCTAGCTGAATGGCTTGAGCCATTTGATCGCCGACCAACTCCGCAATCACCGTCAAGGCCATGTCGATTCCAGCGGTTACCCCGCCACCCGTAAAAGTATTCCCGTCTCTAACAACTCGATTGTTTTCAACAGTGACCTGTGGGAATTCAGCTAGAAGCGATCGCCATGCCCAATGACAGGCAGCACGCTTACCGTTCAACAGCCCAGCAGCGGCAAGTATTATGGATCCTGAACATACCGAGGTGATGTAGGTTGCCGAATCAGCCAGTCGTGTTATTTCGCTCATAAACGAAGGGGTTTGTGCCGCAGCCAAAACACCGAAGCCTCCTGGCACGGATAAAATATCGCATTTCTGCACAGCACTTAGCGACTCCAAGCCAGAAAATACTAGGCCGTCCGCCTCTATATCCTTCCCCTCAACACTAGCAACAATCACTTCGGAATCGGGTACTCGACAAAAAAACTGGTGCGGCCCAGTAAAGTCCAGGTGAGTTACGCCCGGAAACAAAGCAATGACTATGGTGCGTTTTGTAGACATAGATTACTCCTTATAAATGTTGTACTACGATTTGACGGCAACATTGTACGGCGCTAAGCTCTGTCTTAAATGACTATTTTTCCACTTTTTATGCCATCAGCTATTACCGCCTAACCCAGCCACTAAATTCGCACTAAATTCGAAGGTCACCCACAATTATGATGCGTAAAATTGTCATCCTTATTTTTCCTGATTTTCAACTTCTGGACATTACTGGTCCCATCGGTGTTTTTGAGACAGCGGATTATTTTGCTGGGAAAAATTCTGGTTACAGTATTCAAGTCGTATCACTAGATGGTGGTTTGATAAAAAGTTCCATCGGACTCGCTATAGAAACTGAGCCGCTATCAAAAATAAAATCTGCCGATACATTACTGATAGCGGGCGGTTCCGGCGCTAGAAATCCAAATTTAGATAGTGGATATGTGGAATTCATCAAAAGGATTGATAAGCGTTGCGAACGAGTTACCAGTGTTTGTACCGGTTCATTTTTACTCGCGAAAAGTGGCCTGATCGACGGATTAAGCGCAACCACGCATTGGCGTCACACTGCCGAAATGCAACAAGAGTTTCCCGCCGTAAAAGTTCAAGCAGACGCAATTTGGACACGTAATGGCAAGTATTGGACTTCTGCGGGCGTTACCGCAGGAATTGATTTAGCTTTAGCACTGGTGTCAGATAATTTCGGAGAAAAAGTTGCGCAAAAATGTGCGAGGGAGATTGTCGTATATTACCGACGACCCGGCGGGCAATCACAATTTTCAAGTATCAATGACTTAAATATTCACAACGGACGATTTAATGAGTTGCTTGCGTGGATTCGGGAAAATATTGAAAAGCCCATACAGGTGGACGACCTAGCAGCGCACATGGCAATGAGCAATCGTAATTTTTCTCGAAAGTTTCGAACTATTATGGGAGAAACACCCGCAAAAACCATTGAACGCATTCGTATTGAAGTCGCCCATGACTTAGTCGAAAACTCAGATCTCACAATTGAAAAAATCGCTCTAAATACTGGGTTCAATAATTTAGAGCGAATGAGAAGATCATTTATAAGAAGTTTTGGGCAGTCGCCAAGGGCGATAAGACGATCCCATAAAAATTGAACTGCTTATAAAATACATGCACAAAACTTTTAATACTCTATCTTTTTTGGCGCCTAAATTGCCACTCAGCTAACTACGAATGTGTTTCTAGGAAAAATACACACTTTTATGTATAGTTCTCAAACTAAATAAAAATTAAGAAATAATTATAAAACAGCCAGGAGGGTACTTATGCAAACCATTCTTCGTTGGGGATCCGCGATCCTTTGTATTCTCATATCTCAAACAATATTTGCCATTCCAAGTGTGAACGATTTTGTTCGCTATGGTGATGTTGAAAATGTAGTAATTTCACCTTCGGGAAAATACATCGCAGTTTCAAAACGATTAGATGGCAACGAAGGCATTTCGGTTATCAATTTGGAAACAATGGAGGCGACCGCTGGCCGCCATTTTGGACGAAACGAAGACATCTCAAGATTTATGTGGGCTAATGATGAGCGACTTCTAATTGAACCGGCCCATAGGGCCCCGGCTTTTATGGCATATAACGCTCCCACCGGAGAAATCTGGGGGATGGATGCTGATGGTTCGAGTATTGGAGTGCTATTTGGGTTTAGGGCACGCGGAGTTGAAACCGGCACAATCATCAAAAGACGGGAACGAAGTGACGCTTACGCTGAAATCATCGATCTATATCTCAAAGATCCCGACTGGATAGTTGTTGGAGCTTGGCCAGCGTCTATGAGCTATGGCTACAGCGACGCCTATTTATTAAATATCAAAACCGGTCGAAAACGCGCTGCAGCGCAAGGAAAAATCCGCTTTAGTGAATTTGTTACAAATAGTGAAGGAGAAGTTACTCTTAACTACGGGTATGACGAAAATAACGAGCACGTTATTTATCACAGAGAAGGTGCTAACGAAAATTTCGAACTAGTAAAAAAAGAAAAATTCTTTGGCGGGAAAATTGTTCCGATAAATCACGCCAGTGGTGATCAAATTTATAATATATTTGATTCTAGCTCTTCCAAAACGATCGGAATTTCTCGGTGGGATCCAAGTCAACCTGACTCTACTCAAAGTATTTTTGAACACCCAAATGTAGATGCTGATGGGGTTTACACCATTAGAGAAACCAAAGAAGTATACGCGATAAAATATTTTGACCATTTCCCAAAATATTACTATCCCGATCCAAAACATCCCGTCGCTATTATTCATCAGGCTTTATCAAAAAAATTTCCCAACTCGGATGTAGCGTTTACAAGTACGACTGCCGACTTTAATACTACAGTTGTTAAAGTGAGCAGCGACAAAAGTCCGGCAGTTTTTTATCTGTTTAATAAAGAAAAAGGTGAACTTGCCAAGTTATTTGCATCGAGACCTTGGCTGTCAGAAAGTGACATGTCGGATATGCAGCCTATCGAACTTGATGCCAGAGACGGTGTAAAATTGCGAGGTTATGTAACACTTCCCAAAGGAGTCGAGCACAAAAACTTACCTGCAGTAGTCCTGGTACACGGCGGGCCCTACGGCGTGCAGGACAAATGGAGGTTTAATTTTGAAGCTCAGTTGTTGGCGTCAAGAGGTTACGCAGTATTACAAGTGAACTATCGCGGTTCCGGCGGAATGGGGCCTGACTTCCTAAATGCTGGTATTAAACAATGGGGAACAGGAATACAGGATGACATCACCGACGCGACCAAATGGATTATCGGTACTGGTATCGTGGACCCCAAAAGAGTGTGTATTTATGGTGGCAGTTTCGGAGGTTATGCATCACTAAACGGTGTAGTCAGAGAACCTGATTTGTATCAGTGCGCAATTGGCTACGCGGGAATATATGACCTCCCTTTATTGTTTAAATCCGGTTCTATCCAAAATTACAAATCAGGAGAGATTTATCTAAAAGCTGCTTTGGGTGAAAATACCGACGAGTTAGAAAATAGATCTCCTGTTTATAATGCCGAGAAAATCAAAGCCAAGATCATGCTGGCGCATGGTAAAAATGATAATCGCGCACCGGTAGAGCACGCTGAAAAGATGAGAAATGCATTGATAAAAGCCGGAAACGAGCCTGAATACCTTGTCGAAACTTTGGAAGGTCACGGTTTTTTTGGAGTGGAAACTCGAGAGAACTTTTATACCAAAATACTAGAGTTTCTTGATAGAAATATTGGCGGGCAATAATAAATTTTGTTTTTCATAGTCAAATTTAGCATCTGACTAAAATCGAGAAGATAAGCCAGAAATTTCTGGCTTACTTTAAAATTACTGAATCTTTCATTATTCATTATTCATTATTCAAACAAAACGATATTATTAAGAAAATTACTAAGAATTCCCGAACAACCAGGGTGATTGTTCTTTATGGTTTTTCTCAAATGCTTTTATTTCAGTTTCGTTCTGCAAGGTTAAACCAATCTCATCTAAGCCATTTAACAAACAATGTTTTCTAAACTCATCAACCTCGAATGTAAAGGTAGCGCCCTTGGCAGAGGTGACTGTTTGACTTTGCAAATCAATAGTTAATCGATAACCCTCTTCCGCATACATTTCGTTAAACAACAGATCTACTTCATCTTCGCTTAAAACAATGGGCAAAAAACCATTTTTAAAACAGTTGTTATAAAAAATATCGGCATAGCTCGGCGCTATCACACAACGAAAGCCGTAGTCATCTAATGCCCAAGGGGCGTGTTCTCGACTTGAGCCACAACCAAAGTTCTTACGCGCCAATAAAATTTCAGCGCCCTTATATCGCGGAAAATTGAGTGGAAATTCTGGATTCAATGGCCGTTGACTATTGTCTTGGTCAGGCTGGCCCTCATCCAAGTACCTCAATCCGTCAAATAAGTTTGGCCCGAAACCAGAACGCTTGATGGACTTTAAAAATTGTTTCGGAATAATTAAATCAGTATCCACATTTGCCCTATCCATTGGTGCAACAATACCGTTTAACTGAGTAAATTTTTTCATCTTGTTTTCCTTTCGCTTGCCCTGCTTAAACAAGAGCACGTAAGTCAGTAATAAATTTTCAGGAATTTAATTCTCTAATATCAACAAAGCGACCGGTAACGGCAGCAGCAGCGGCCATTGCGGGGCTCACCAAGTGTGTTCTACCACCATAGCCTTGGCGACTTTCAAAATTTCGATTAGATGTCGATGCGCAATGTTCCCCGGGCGCAAGTTTGTCGGCATTCATTGCCAAACACATTGAACAACCGGGTTCTCGCCATTCGATATTAGCGTCTTTAAATATTTTATCTAAACCCTCTGACTCTGCTTGCGCTTTCACAGCGCCCGATCCAGGAACAACCATTGCCCTTTTGATCGAAGATGCTTTTTGTTTTCCTTTAACCACTTTTGCCGCCTCTCGAATATCTTCAATTCGTGAATTGGTACACGAACCGATA
Organism: Aurantivibrio infirmus; assembly: GCF_054767315.1. NCBI lineage: Bacteria > Pseudomonadati > Pseudomonadota > Gammaproteobacteria > Cellvibrionales > Cellvibrionaceae > Aurantivibrio > Aurantivibrio infirmus. The sequence continues at coordinate 221,942 of NZ_BAAFSK010000005.1, read as the reverse complement.
AACACAACGTCAATAGGGATGTCCGTTATCAACTGACCCGCCTTTAAATCCATATATTTTAAGGCGCTTTCGACGCTGGCCTTTTTCTCTGGATTCATTTCTTGTTCTGGGTCGGGAATTTTTCCATTGATGGGTAAAACCATTTCTGGTGATGTTCCCCAGCTCACTTGCGGCTCGATTTCTTCACCGCGCATTTCAACGACTGTATCGAAGGTCGCACCGTCATCACTGTGTAAATCTTGCCATTGCGCAACGGCCCGCTCCCAATATTCGTTGTTGGGTGAGAATAATCGCCCCTTCACATAATCAATTGTTTTATCATCAACTGCGACCATACCGGCGCGAGCACCTGCTTCAATCGCCATATTACAAACCGTCATCCGCCCTTCCATAGACAAATCTCGAAAAACTTCACCAGCAAATTCAATTGCATGACCATTGCCACCGGCAGTACCAATTTTTCCGATGATGGCAAGCACAACGTCTTTAGCCGTCACGCCTTCGGCAAGCTTGCCGTCGACTTTTACCAACATATTTTTCATTTTTTTACTGACTAAACATTGCGTTGCTAACACATGTTCAACTTCAGAGGTTCCAATTCCGTGTGCCAAAGCTCCAAGCGCCCCGTTGGTAGCGGTATGAGAATCACCACAAACAATTGTCATACCCGGTAAACATGCGCCAGTTTCCGGGCCAATGACATGAACGATGCCTTGTCTAACATCATTGATTTTAAATTCTTGAATTCCAAATTCATCGCAGTTGTCATCCAAGGTTTGGACTTGTATTTTCGATACCGGGTCAGCGATTCCTGCAACACCGGACTGACGCTCGATGGTGGTCGTTGGAACGTTATGGTCGGGCGTCGCAACAATGGAATCTATTCGCCAAGGTCGCCTATTCGCAAGCCTCAAACCTTCAAATGCTTGAGGTGAAGTAACCTCGTGAATAATATGCCGATCGATATAGATCAACGCTGATCCGTCGTCCCGCTGAGAGACTAAGTGTGCATCCCAAAGTTTGTCGTAAAGAGTTCTGGCAGCCATGGTTTTTCCTTGGTAGAAAGCCTGTAAGCAATCATTTGATCTGAATTGAGGCGAATCTTAAACATTCCTACCAAATAAGACAAATTCATATTTTTTATAATTTGCATTCCTGTTTGGAATACAATATAAAGCCATCTTATGGATACTCAACAGCTCCGAGCTTTTGTGGAAGTCGCTTCCACTGGATCATTTTCAATATCTGCGGAAAATTTACATCTAACCCAGCCGGCAATTAGCAAGCGAATTTCTGGACTGGAAGAGCAGCTAAACCAACGTTTATTTGACCGAATTGGAAGAGCGGTCAATTTGACCGAGGCCGGCCGAGTCTTATTACCAAGAGCGCAAGAAATATTACAGACCGTCAACCTCGCTCAGCAGCAACTGGCCGACCTTTCGGGAAATGTGTCTGGGCGATTTAAATTGGCAACCAGTCATCACATTGGGCTTCACCGTTTACCTCCTATTTTGCAGGCTTTTTCCGAACGCTACCCCGCCGTCGAACTCGATATTGCGTTTTTAGATTCAGAAAAAGCCCACACGCAAGTCGTCAATGGCGAAATTGAACTAGCAGTAATCACCCTCTCGTCGGACGCCGATGCAACAGTAACAACTAAGCAGATTTGGCACGACGAGCTCTATTTCACCGTTGGCGCACATCACCCATTAACACGCAAAAAATCACCGATTTCATTGTCTGAATTGGCCCAGTATCCGGCCATCCTCCCAGAAATTAACACCTATACCACAAAGATCGTTAAGCAATTATTTGATCAACGCGGCATCGCTTTACACACTAAGTTAGCCACAAATTATTTGGAAACGATCAAAATGATGGTGGCAATTAACCTAGGTTGGAGCGTATTGCCCAAAACGATGATCGATGCAGAGACACCGGGCTTAAATATCCCAGGGGTGAGCTTTTCCCGAGAACTTGGCTACATTCATCATCACAACCGAAGTTTAAGCAATGCCGCTAGCGCTTTTATCCAGCTTCTAGAGCGACAATAGGTCACAAAAATGCCATTCAAACCTTAGAAACTAGTCACAATTCAATTTTCTTTGCTATAACTAAGCAAATGGCTTTTGAGGATTATCAACACAAGACTTCGATGTAAGTAAATCTGATCTTCTTGAAATAGATCGGATTATTTAGCCTTCAGTCCATATTGAAGTGGCCTTGAATATCCGCATATGTTTTTATGCTCACCAAAAGAAATCAGCATTACTAAACCAATAACGGACAAGATTTTATTTATCGTCAATCACCAAAGAGAAAACAATATGACTAAATTACTCAAACTCATTTCAATCCTCGCTTTTGCAGTGGCTACGATGCACGCAAGAGCAGATACAGTTTTAGGTATTTATGTCGGCGCGGGCGTTTGGCAGTCTGAATTCAGCGGTGACATTTCAGAAACCGGGCAATTGTCTGTCAATTTAAAAAACGATTTAGGCATCAGTGACGAAGACACCAATTTTGCCTATGTTGCCTTAGAGCATCCGATTCCCGTTCTACCAAATATCCGTCTACAACAAACTGATTTATCCATACAAGATACCGGCACACTTACCCGCACCATAACCTATGACGGCACGACGTTTAACGTCAATACGGATGTCGATTCAACCTTGGATTTTTCACATATCGACGCGACTTTGTATTATGAAGTGTTGGACAACTGGTTGAATTTAGATCTCGGTGTAACCTTCCGAATATTTGATGGCGAAGCAAGCTTAGAAACGGTTTCAACGCCCGTACAAGCTGCCCGTCAAGAACTGGAAGGTGCAATTCCAATGCTATATCTCAAAGGTCAAATTGATTTACCTTTTACTGGTTTTTATATTTCAGCGAGCGCAAACGCAATTGGCTACGATGGCAACAATCTTACCGATTACATTGCTGCCGTTGGATATCAATCAGACGGTTTTGTTTTGGATTTTGGTGTCGAACTCGGCGTAAGAACATTTACTTTTGAATTGGACGATCTCGATGAAATCGATGGAGATATTGAAATGTCAGGAGCTTATGCTGCACTCACTATCCATTTTTAAAATATAAAGTGAAAAATTAAAAAGGCCGCGATTGCGGCCTTTTTTTTGTAGATTTTAAATCACCGTTTAACATCCGCGTTTTGTCCACGATCACGTAAAAAATGATCCATTAAAACAATGGCAAGCATTGCTTCAGCAATGGGTGTTGCGCGAATACCTACGCAAGGATCGTGTCGCCCCTTGGTAACAACTTCAACGGCCTCGCCATTTACATCAATGCTTTTTCCCGGTACCCGTAAACTTGATGTAGGTTTCAGTGCAATACTTGCCACCAAATCTTGACCAGAAGAAATTCCCCCCAAGATTCCACCGGCATTGTTACTTTGAAAACCCTCCGGTGTAATTTCATCACGGTGTTCTGTGCCTTTTTGTGTGACGCAATCAAACCCTGCGCCTATTTCCACTCCTTTCACCGCATTGATACTCATCAATGCGTGTGCAATATCTGCGTCTAAACGATCAAAAATAGGTTCACCTAAACCAACGATCATATTGCTAGCAACGACAGTAATTTTAGCGCCGATTGAATTTCCCTCTTTAGACAAAGCGGCCATATAGTCTTCGAGTTCTTTCACTTTACTTTTGTCGGGACAGAAAAATGCATTATTTTCAATTTCGTTCCAATCAATTGTTTCGGGAATAATTGGACCTAACTGAGAAAGATATCCCTTTACCTCTATTCCACAGCGCTGATACAGATACTTTTTAGCAATGGCTCCAGCTGCGACTCGCATAGCTGTTTCTCTCGCCGATGAGCGGCCGCCGCCGCGATAATCACGAGCACCGTATTTATGATGATAAGTAAAGTCAGCGTGGGCTGGGCGAAATGAATCCTTAATATTGCTGTAGTCTTTCGATCGCTGGTCAGTATTTTCAATCAGCAAACCAATCGGTGTTCCCGTTGTTTTACCTTCAAATACACCGGAGAGAATTTTCACTTTATCATCTTCACGACGCTGTGTTGTATAACGCGATTGTCCCGGCTTACGGCGATTCAAATCGCCTTGAATATCCTCTTCGGAAAGCTCCAAACCCGGCGGGCAACCATCAACAATACAGCCAAGTGCCAAACCATGACTTTCCCCAAATGAAGTGACGGTAAAAAGTTTACCGATAGTATTTCCAGACATAATCTTTCCTAAAACCTGACTGTTTAGTAATGCCTCAACAAATTTAATTTGCTGCTAGCAATATTCAGTTCCGACTTATATCGCAAATAGAGCCGGGTAATTAACGTCACACAACAATTACCGCGCGACCAAAAAAATTAGCGCAAGTATAACATTGTTATGCCCCTTCGCCGTTTTCCGCAGGCTTATTCACTCGAGAAGAAACGCAGCGACATTTTATTGTTCTACTTGAGAAATAATCCTCGATGGGCCGCCAAGTCTTCAGCGCTCAAAACAAACACACCATGACCTCCGCGTTCAAACTCCAACCAAACAAAAGGAACTTGTTGGAATTGCTCATCCAAGGTTTGCCAGGTGTTGCCTAGCTCCACGATCAAGCAGCCGTCCTCCGTTAAATGATCACTCGCTTCGGCTAATAAGCGCTTACAAAAATCTAAGCCATCTGCTCCTGAAGCAAGACCTAACACAGGTTCAGCATGAAACTCCGCCGGCATCGCGGCTAAATCTTCTGCGTTCACATAAGGTGGATTACAAACAATGAGGTCGTAACGGCGACCTTGCATGGCCGAAAACAAATCACTTTCTATTGCATTAACACGACTCTCTAGACCATGCTTTTTAATGTTCTGCTCTGCCACTTTGATCGCGGCCTTGGATAAATCACTGATATCAACTTCAGCATCGGGGAACACATGGGCAGTCGCTATCCCAATGCAGCCGCTCCCTGTACACAAATCTAATATTTTTCTGGGATCTTTCCTTAACCATGGACTATATGCATTTTCAATTAATTCGGAAATGGGGGAACGAGGAACTAAAACGTCCGCATTCACAATAAACTCAAATCCGGAGAAATATGCTAGGCCTGTTAGGTAAGCCACGGGGACTCGCTCATTAATCCGGCGCTTGAATAAGCGAATTAAGTCATCAAGTTCTGTTTGTGTAAGCTGCCTCTCTAAAACTGATGCATCGGTATCAAGTTTAAGGCCTAGTACATGAATAGCGATCTGTACGGCTTCATCCCAAGGATTGTCGGTACCATGACCAAAATATAATTCAGATAATTCGAAATTCTTGCTTGCCTGCTCAAGCACTTGCCCTAGGCTCACAGGAAGCGCTAACCATTGATATTCTGTGTTTATCGAATTCACTTCTGCTACTTTTCCAAACCGGCTTAAAAAAGACATTCACAGATGCATGAGTTAACCTACACCCTACAAAAAACCAAATAAATCGACGTTATGCATTCGGAACGCTAGGGAACCAATGGATAAGCGTATAAAATACCCGGCGAATATTCGAGCGAGAGAATAGCATAATATGAAAGAGCATTTTCACAAGATTATCGAAGCGATTGGTGAAGATCCTTCGCGCCCAGGTTTAAAAGATACACCTAATCGTGCCGCTGAGGCGATGAAATTCCTCACTCGTGGCTACCAGCAAACCGTTGAACAGGTGGTGAATGGCGCCCTCTTTCCTTCTGAATCCAACGAAATGGTACTGGTAAAAGATATTGAATTATATTCTCTATGCGAACACCACCTGCTGCCATTTATTGGCAAAGCGCATGTTGCTTATATCCCAACGGGAAAGGTACTAGGCCTATCGAAAATCGCACGCATCGTAGACATGTATGCAAGACGCTTGCAAATACAAGAACAGTTGACGATGGAAATAGCAAAGACAATATCTGAAATTACGGGAGCGGCAGGCGTTGGTGTAATTATTGAAGCCAAGCATATGTGCATGATGATGCGTGGCGTTGAAAAACAAAATTCATTAATGACTACGTCATCTATGTTAGGCGTTTTTAGAAAGAATTCAGCGACACGCGCCGAATTGCTCTCGCTGTTAAAATAATTGCCGTACGCTTTAGGCTTTAATCTTCAGCTTTAATTATCTCTAGTCTAAATTGGTTCGCGGAATCTTCGTCTACATCTCGTCGGCCAGCTCCTTTTGCCGGAGCCAAACTGCCCACTCCGTGAGCTTCGATCCGATCATCTTTGATCCCCGCAGCGATTAATTTTTCTCGCAACTGTTTAGCAATGTGAAGAGATCGTTGAGTTTGTGCAGATAAATTATTCGCTGAGTAATCATGCCCAACTATTCTTAGTTTCAAGCGCCTATCTTTTCGCAAAGCGGAAACAAGTGACGCAAGATAGTCGTCGTGAATTTCGATACTTGGCTCAAGTGGGCTATTTGCTTCCGAAAGGTTTAGCCCGCTTACTATAAAATAACCTTGGGAATTTATTTGCTCGATAATAACCTCAGCATCAGGAGCAATACCATCATCAAGACTAACTCTTGTTTTAAGCCATTCGATTTGTGTATATATTCTTTTATTCCCTCGGGCAACAGCATACATAACCAAATAATGGAGATGCCCTTCCGTATCGGGAACCTCGAATACCCCATATAGCTGGTCGTTGTCTAATCCATACAACTGCTTGATGCCAAAAATATTATTAGCCCAACTATTACTACTTCCACAATTTCTATTCTCGCAATAAAAAATTGTTTGCGCGTCATGCGCTTCAAAACGTTTTCGATAAAAAGTAAAAGCATCCGATGCAGTGTACCCATCCGGTATCTGTAAAGTGATTCTGGTTAACTCACCGGATAAACGTTTTTCTTTTTCCGGCATCCATACACCTCGATTTTTTTCAACACGACCAAGGGCCAGCTGGTAATTGGAAGGTGATAGTTGTTCAGTAGCGACTAGTTCAGCACGAGGAAAAATACTCAACATATCTTCTATTTCAGATAGGCTAGGGTTAGCCCGCAGAGTCGAAGAAAACACGAACATGCCAACAACAATCAACACTCGCGCTCTTAATCTATTTGTATTGCTAAGCATTTAAATCTACCCAGTTAATTTTTGGTTCAAATAAAAAATTTATTTAACACCTCGGCTACACCAGTCACATTGTCTTCTACATGTAGATGATGACTTCCAGGCAATATCTCAATATCGAAATGTGGATACATAGCAGCAATTTTCTCGTGATGCTGCTTCATTCGTGGCAACCCATCTTTCGCCAAGATAAGCTTAGTCCGAGCGGTCGCCCGGTCGATGAACGAATGCCAATGCTCATCACTTAATTTGAATCCCGATGCACTCTTGAGCTGAGGGTCTGCACACCACGTATAGCCACCTTCTACTTCACGCAATCCTCGCGAATTTAAAATTTTAGCAGCCTCATAGCTCAGAGGTATTTCGCTAAATTGTCGCGCCGCAATAGCCGAATCAAGGTCTTGATAAAAAGAACTGCCTCGTTGCGCGTTTCTTTTGCAGTCAATAATTGACTGCGCCAATTGTTGAGGAGATTTTTCCGCACTGACACCAGGAGGTCTTACACCATCAATTAGGGCAGTATGAGTTATTCTTTCAGGGAAGGTGCCAGCTATCAGAGTACTAATAATTGCACCGCGTGAATGACCCAATAAAGCAAATTGTTGCCAACCCATCTGGTCCGCAATCGCATAAACTTCACCAACGTCTTGCCAAATTAAATAAGCGCTGTCTTTCGCACGGTGACTGCTACGACCATGACCTGCCATGTCGATTGCAACTAAGTGGGTATTCTTCAGTAAGGGCGCCAAGAGATCGAAGCTCGCACTATTATCTAGCCAGCCGTGAAGTGCGATAATCGGAAAATCTCCGGGATCACCCCACTCTTGCGCAGCAATCGTCAGGTCGCCAACTTGAAAACTAATCTCTCGTGACTTTTTTTTGTTAGATGATTCGCTCTCTTTAGATGATTCGCCCTTGCCTGATTCTAACTCTGGCATACCTACCTCTACTAATCTTGTAAACTTTTTTCAATACGTTTTCTTAAATCGATTTTTTATATTTAGACAAATGATTTATTTGAAGCAAATGCATTTAACCTAAGTTGGCACCTTAAGCCAAAGCAAATTACCACAACCAAAGGCAGGAACATCTAAATCAATACAGGCTAAATTTCCGGTTCCCATCGCGTGGTATCCGCTCGGAGAGGAACAAAGCCGATTGACTAACTCGCCCACAAGGGGTTGATGACTGACAAATAAAATTGACTCGGCCGACTCTGATTCAAGTAAAGTCATTACTTTTATTAACGACGATTCTGGAACTAGACCACTCGTAGTATTGATCTCTGGCGCATTGGAATTTCTTGCTTTCAATAAATCAGACACTAAGATTGCTGTTTCTTGTGCCCGCACATAAGGACTTGCATAAATTTTTTCAATAGATGACATTTCATCACTCACCATTGAAAATACTTGCTCAATTTGTTTTTTTCCGTGGTCCGTAAGCCTGCGATCAAAATCGCTCGTAATGGGTGCTTCGGCTTCACCATGTCGCAAAATATAAATTTTCAAAGACCAGCTCCGAACTAAAATTTATTAGTTAAAATGGGAATCTTATTCCTCAAGATTAAATTCTACATCTTTATTTTGTTCGCCCAGCATCAATCCACGCATTACATCACCCAAGGCACGCCCTTCAAATAAAATTCCATAGAGACCAAAAACTAAGGGCATGTAAACAGAAAGCTCTTCAGCTTTCTGTTTAACGATTTTTACTGTATTAACACCTTCAACTGCCTGTCCAATTTTTGCAGTTGCCGCCGCAACCGTTTCACCGCTCCCCACTGCGTAACCTAGGCGGTAGTTTCTACTCAAGTCAGAAGTACAGGTCAATATTAAATCACCAACGCCAGCAAGCCCCAAAAATGTCATGGGATTTGCACCGAGCTTAGTGGCGAATCGACTCATTTCGGCAAGACTGCGGGTTAACAACATCGCCGTACTGTTATAACCTACACCGGCTGCTGCTGCCATACCCGCCATGATGGCGTACATATTTTTCAATGCCCCGCCCAACTCAACCCCAAAGGGATCCGTGTTCGTGTATACCCGAAACGTTTTCGACGATAGGATATCCGGTACGATGTCTAGAATTTTCTGATCGTCGCTAGCGATTACTGTTCCCGTCATTTGTTTTTGAATAATTTCTTTCGCAAAATTGGGTCCGCTCAATACACCAATGGCCGTTTTTGGTAATTCTTGTTCAAGTATCTGACTCATCAACAGAAAAGAATTTAACTCGATACCTTTGGTGGTGCTCACCACCATCGCATCCGCTTTAACTAATGGAGCAATTTGTTTGGCGACGGAACGAAAAGAGTCACTTGGAACACAAATGAAAATTAAATCACTCTCAGGAATAATTTTTCCTAGATCTGCCGTTGCAATTAAAGCATCATCAAATTTATAGCCAGGAAGATAATGTTTATTTTCTCTCTCGCGCTGACAGAGTTCGGCACGTTCAGTATCACGTAACCAGAGATATGCGGAATGTCCATTGCTGGCAATGATGTTCGCAATAGCAGTTCCAAAACTACCGCCACCTAAAACTGATATCGTATATTGCTTTGTCATATGCGTTCCCGGTTTAGGTGCGAATTGCGCCCACTCCTATCAGATATTTATTATTGTTATCGATCTAAGTTAGGGTTCAATGTCTAAGACAATAGATAGTGCCTTTAACGATAATCGACAGCATAAACTGCCAAAGAACCTCTGAACAAGCCTAAAACGGCTTCTAAATGAGAAAGTAGACTTTCTCTAAGGATCAAACACAAAACCCCACCTGCTCTTAGTCTCCTAGTTTCAAAGGGAGACGCGCTACAAGTGGGGTTAAACGAAACGATCAAGTTTGCCGCAGATCTTTAGTTACTCAGCTCTAGAAGTAACTTATTCAAACGCTGAACATAGGACCCTGGGTCTTCCAACTGGCCGCCCTCGGCTAATTGAGCTTGGTCAAACAAAATGTTAGTCAAATCTGCGAATCGATCTTCATCCGGTTCTTGGTCAAGCTTTTTAACTAAAGGGTGTTCAGGGTTCAATTCAAGTGTCGGCTTGCTTGCTGGCATCGCTTGTCCAGCGGCTTCCATAATGCGCTGCATCTGTGCTCCCATATCGAACTCACCAACTACTAAACAAGCTGGAGAATCGGTAAGGCGATGGGTAATGCGAACATCTTGTACTCGCTCTTCCAATATCTTTTTTGTACGCTCCAACAAACCTTCTAGAGCCTTTGAGGACTCCTCTTTTTCTTTCTTTTCATCTTCCGTATCAAGTGCGCCAAGATCTAAATCACCTTTCGCAACATCCTGAAGGCGCTTCCCATCGTATTCTTGAAGACTACTTACCATCCAATCATCAACACGATCGTGCATCAAGATTACCTCAATGCCTTTTTTGCGAAATACTTCTAGATGCGGGCTGTTTTTTGCTGTTTTGTAATTTTCCGCAACTACGTAATATATTTTGTCTTGACCTTCTTTCATTCGTGCAATGTAATCGTCAAGTGATTGATTCTGATCAGCACTATCACTATGGGTTGTCGAGAAACGCAGCAACTTTGCAATTTTTTCTTTATTGGCGAAATCTTCTGCAGGACCTTCTTTTAAGACTTGACCAAACTCTTTCCAGAATTTCCCGTAATTTTCGGCGTCTTTCTTAGCCATTTTTTCTAGCATATCTAAAACGCGCTTAGTTAAGGCCGAGCGCATCGAATCAATATTTGGGTCCTTCTGAAGAATTTCTCTCGAGACGTTCAACGACAGGTCATTTGAATCAATAACCCCTTTAACGAAACGCAAATACATTGGCAAAAATTGTTCTGCATCATCCATGATAAAAGTACGCTGAACGTATAATTTTAGGCCTCGCGCACCATCACGGTTATATAAATCGAAGGGAGCGCGCTCAGGAAGATAAAGCAGGCTGGTGTAATCGAGCTTGCCTTCTACTCGATTGTGACTCCAGGTCAGAGGGTCGCTAAAATCGTGGGAAATGTGTTTATAAAACTCTTTGTATTCATCGTCTTTTACGTCTGATCGCGAACGCGTCCAGAGCGCGGTAGCGGTATTTACCGATTCAAACTCGGGAGCATCTTCAGTTTTTTTGTCGCCATCTTTATCGTCTTCGCTAGGCGTTTTTTCTTTTACCATTTCGATAGGCAAGGAAATATGGTCGGAGTACTTTTTAATTATCGACCGTAATCGAAAACCATCGGCGAATTCAACTTCTGGGTCTTTCAAGTGCAATATTATTGTAGTACCGCGATCGGCTTTTTCGATTGATTCAACCGTGTATTCTGCATCGCCTTGGCTTTCCCAATGAACACCTTGATCTTTATCCAAGCCCGCCCGACGCGTAAGCACTTCGACTTTATCAGCAACAATAAATGCAGAATAAAAACCCACACCAAATTGACCAATCAGATGGGAATCCTTTTTCTGATCACCGGTAAGTTTTTGCAAAAACTCTGAAGTACCGGACTTGGCAATGGTACCAAGATGAGAAATAACGTCTTCTCGGGACATACCAATACCGTTGTCGCTAATGGTGATGGTTTTCGCTTCTTTGTCGAAGCTGACACGAATTTTTAGATCCGGATCATCTTCATAGAGCTCACCATTCGACAGCGCCTCAAAACGTAATTTATCAGCAGCATCGGAAGCATTCGATACTAGCTCTCGCAAGAAAATTTCTTTATTTGAATAAAGCGAGTGAATCATTAAATGTAAGAGTTGCTTGGCTTCGGTTTCAAAACCTCGAGTTTCTTTTAAAGATTCTGCTGACATGAATAGCTCCTAAAATATCTGTTTTTTGCCGAGACTACCCGCTACAGACGTGGGCCTCGGAACGTTAAAAATTTGTGAAATGCCGATTTCCACGCTTTGGCCTCTGCATCGCGTGAGTTATCGCATCGAATTCTTCGTCATAAGAAAAAATCTGACTGTTAAGGTGGGGGCACAAGGGAGGATTTCAAGCAGAATGAGAGATATAAGGCGATTTCTCGGCCAAATCAGCCAAGTACGTAATGAGCGCGAGCGGTGGCAGTTAAGTTATCAGGTGTAGACTGCCAAACCCGAATGGCCACGTTAGCCATTCTCCGCCCTTGCCGCACGACTTCGCAGCTGGCAAAGGTATCTTCAAACCGACAGGCGCGTAGGTAGTCGATCGAAAAATCTACAACTTTCGGTATTCTAGGCTCCGTACCGGCTATCTTCTCTTGATCAAGCTCCATCAATAGATGCACGACAGCGGCAACCTCCATGAAGCCACCAATTGCGCCACCGTGAAGCGCAGGAAGATTAGGGTTGCCGATATTGGATTTCAATGGAGGTAAGTAGAATGAGAGCGCTCCTTCGACGTACTGCGCTTTCATCCCGAGAAATTGGGCGTAGGGCAAGGAATCGATAAGGATTTGTGCATTGTTATTTTCGCGTGCATTTCGATACAGCTTTGGAAAATCAAATTCCTTCATGACTGGGCTTCCATCCCCGCTTGCGAATCCATCACTTTGTGTGCGACTGGAGTGAAATTCACTAAGCAATGAGCAATTGGGCGAGCTCTATCTTCCTGAAACACCTTCCCGCGAGTAAAAATAACGTTGCGTGTGGTCCGATAAACTTCTGCCTCAGCGTGAACGGTTTTACCTGCTTCCGCCACCCCCATGTGATCGATTCTTAAATCTAAGGTGGGCGAAAAGCCAAAATTCTCGGCGCGCGTTGCCGATGCAATTGCACAACAAGTATCGACCAAGGCAGTGATCACGCCGCCAGCTAATATACCCGAAGCAGGATTAGTAACGAAACGCTCGTCGTAAGGCAAATCCAAACCCGCGCGGCCATCTTCTATAAACGTACACACCAGGCCTAAACTTCCAAAATGTCCATGCATGCCCGAATTCATTCGGCTCATAAAAAATTCTCTGAATTTTTCTAGATCCATTTCCATTACGTTTTAACTCTCTACACTTTTTCCGCATTAATCGCAGTATTTGGAATTGCTGAGTGATCTTTCACGCCATCAGGCTCACGCATATTCAAAAACGGTTTTTCAATATAAACATGTACCAAGGCTGCGAAGCCCATCGTGAAAAACACGGTAAGAAAAAATAACGAATAGATCTGCCACTCATGTACGACCTCGATCGATTCACGATCAATGGTCCCAAAAGTTATGATAGCCGCAGGTAACAAAAACGCCATATGGAATAGATAAATTGGGAAAATTAATTGCGCAACGGGATGCCAAATAGGCCAAGACAACACCCACTCGACCCATTTACTTAAACCTACTGGACACAGTGCTAACAAAAGCAGCATTGATAAACCAAAAGTATAGATATATTTATTTAACACCAAATACCATAAGTTGAAAGTTGGATCGAAATTAACATACATCTCTGCATTTTTATTGATTATCGGAAAGTAAAAAGACCCTACAATCATTGCCACGGCGGCTAATACCAACACGGTATTTATCAACAAATGTTTTGTTAAATAAGCTTTGATTTTATCGGCATGATAATAATGTAAATAGGCAGTCAGCATACCCATAAAAAAAGCGCCGATTCGAACGTCTAAATCATAATAAAGTACGTTGGCGAGATGGGAGCCGAATTCGCGGTCAGATACGATTTCATAAAAAGGTCGTTCAAAAATTTCCGGATCACTGGTAACTGCAAAGTACCGCCATACAACACTACCGATACACAAGACCGACAAATAGGTTATTCGCCAAGGAATTGCGTACATAATAAAAATCAGAAAAGGTAGCAAGAAATAAAAATGCATTTGCACATCTAGAGACCAACCGACAGGAATAACATGCCGTTGCCCTGGGATGTAGTTGCTCATGAAAATTATGTTGGACCAAAGGTTTTCAAAATTATCTTTATCAGCCGGGACAAAAACGATCAAAGCCAATATAAATACCGGAAAGATTCTCATCAAGCGTCGAATATAAAACCGCTTAATCTGGATGGTGGAGGTTTTGTCATATTCTCGAAACAATGTGTAGCTCACCAACAAACCACACAACATAAACAATGGATCAGATCCTTGTGACTGCCAAAACCAATCAATATAGCGCGGCATGCTGGCGATAAAAGTATCTACACGATCTATATTTTCATCAAATAGGACGACGATACCAAACATGACATGAAACAGAACCATCAGTAACACGGTGATTGCCCGCGCGCCATCGAGGGTTGCATAGCGTTGATGGCGACGGAAAAATGCATCACGAAGATCGGTTTTAACGTTGATGGCTTCTTTGTAACGAGCCCAGACGGAATCAGACATAATTTACTACGAATTTAGATCAATAAAATTGAGGCGCATATTATCAGACTATGAGGTGCTTGGCTTCGAGAAACCCTGAGCTAGCGCGTGAACTGATCAAAAAGACTATATCGCCACTGCCGCACCGCTAATACAAGGGTGTTTCCAAAGCGCTTATCCAAAGGTAAGGCCATATCGTCCTGGGCCATCTCGTTAAATTCTTGCGCCAAGCGTTTCATCTTCTCGTGTAGCAGGGCATTTTTGGTTTTCGACAAGAGACCATTAAAAACTAACAGCTGCTCTGACTCACGATCGAAATGGGAATGAAAAAAATCGCTGGCTACTTTATCGAGAAAGAACTTTTGAATCGGGCCACTACGCAGCCAGGAAAAGTTTCTCGACACTAGCAGCTTTATGCGGTTATTGGGGAGTAATTCGATGATTTTCAAACGATCAAGCTTTGCCAACTTTTGGATTAAGTCCGTTTCTTTCAACTTATACTGTTCGATAATTTCCGCGAAGGTATAACCGTTGATGACACACACCGCGACTAAGACTTGAACGATATCGGAAGCGATCTCCTGTTCTTGCTCTAGAGTCAATTCAGTCATCTGTTTTTGCTGCAAATCCATCTGCTGAACCAACTCTGCGAAATCCATTCCCAACAATCGGCACAAGGTATCGAGACGCTCTAAGGTGAAATTGTGTTCTGAAAACAGTCTTTTTACTGAGGCCTCTGAGAGATCCAAGGCCACCGCAACGTCCGCATAGGTTTTACCCTGGGCTTTTAGTTGGCGCTTTAGGGTATTCACAAGAGCAATCGTTTGGCTCATAAAGTAGACTCCTGAGATCAAATTCGGGCAATAGTATCAAATAATGCTACTTTGTATCAAAGAGACCGAGACCCCCAACAATATCGTTGCTCATCATCAAACCGCCTCGTATTCTTGCCTTCGATTCAGAAGCAGCAAGCCGGGAACAGCGAATTGAGATTCCTGAAGTACCAGCATCGCAGCCAACTAGGAAGGTTAAACCAACAAAGCGGGATTAATAATGCAAAAGCTACATAAAATTCAGGGCGCGATCCCATTTTTCGTCGCGGTATTCCTTAATGCCTTTGTCGACTTGGGACACAAAATTGTCATCCAGAATACCGTGTTTAAAACCTATGATGGCAGCTCTCAGGTGGTGCTGACCGCCATCATTAACAGTTTGATTTTATTACCTTTTATCTTACTTTTTAGCCCTGTTGGTTTCACTTCTGACAAATACCCCAAAAACCGGGTGATGCGCATGACATCCTGGGCTGCAGTAGGCCTGACTTGTTTGATTACTCTGTGCTACTACATGGGATGGTTCTGGCAAGCATTTGGGATGACTTTTCTGCTCGCCATACAATCGGCGTTTTATTCTCCCGCCAAGCTCGGCTACATCAAATCGCTATTTGGCAAAGATCGCCTCGCAGAGGCCAACGGGGTTGCGCAAGCCACATCCATCATTGCGATCATTCTCGGTGCGTTTTTATTCTCAACCCTGTTCGAACTTTGGTACTCCCCGGATCTCAGCTCTAAAGGCGCCATTGTTAAAGCCATAGCGCCCCTAGGTTGGCTCTTAATCGCCAACGCCCTGATTGAGCTGGTCATGGTGTACCGTCTTCCCAACCTTGAAGTAACGGATGAAAGTGCCAAGTTTAATTTCAACGCTTACTTCACTGGCAAGCTCGCCAGGAACAATATGCGGCCCCTCAAGAATCGGGAAGTGATTCGTTTATCCATTGTTGGCTTAGCAACTTTTTGGTCCGTTGGCCAAGTCATGATGGCCGTATTCCCCGCCTTTGCGAAAGAATCCTTGAGCATCGAAAACACCGTGGTAATCCAAGGCATTATCGCCGCTAGCGGGCTCGGTATCGCCTTCGGCTCTTTTCTCGCTGGCCGCGCTTCTAAAGATCATATTGAAACGGGTTTGATTCCCATCGGCGCTGGCGGCATCGCTTTGGGCCTATGGTTAGTGCCGGGCTTGGAAAGTGTCGTCGCTCATGGACTGAATTATTTTTTCATTGGCGTCATGGGTGGATTATTTATTGTTCCCCTCAACGCGCTCATTCAATTTCATGCCGGTGAGCGGGAATTGGGCACCGTATTAGCCGCAAATAATTTATTTCAAAATATTGCCATGTTGACCTTCTTGGTAATCACCGCGGCGGTCGCCTTGCTCGGCTTCAAGAGTGCTTACATGCTCACCTTGATAGCAGTAGTCGCTGCGATTGGCGGCATCTATACAGTTTTCAAAATTCCTCAGAGTCTGGTTCGAATTGTCTTGAGCTACGCCATGAGCAGCCACTATCGAGTACAGGTTCAAGGCTTAAAAAATATCCCCTCTGAAGGCGGCGTCTTGTTACTGGGTAATCACATCAGTTGGATTGATTGGGCCATCGTACAAATTGCCAGCCCTCGTCCGCTCCGATTTGTCATGCTTGCATCAATCTATAACCGCTGGTACTTGAAATGGCTCTTCGATCTCGCTGGCTGTATTCCGATCGCACAAGGAAAGAGTAGCGCCGATACGCTTGATCAAGTTGCAGAGCTGCTGAACAAAGGGCAAGTTGTCTGTTTGTTTCCTGAAGGTGCTATTAGTCGTACGGGGCATTTAGGAACGTTTAGATCTGGTTATCAGCGCGCTTGCGAAAAAGCCAACGATGACGTTGTCATTCTGCCGTTTTTTCTCCGCGGTTTATGGGGAAGTCAATTTTCTCGCTCCTCAATGTGGCTCAAGAAAACCCGATCTTCCGGGCTACAACGAGATTTAATTGTTGCGTTCGGTAACCCGCTTTCTAAAGACACTAATGCCGACGTACTAAAACGAAGAGTATTTGATTTATCTATTCAGTCTTGGCAAACCTACTTGGATGATTTACCAACCTTAGCGGATGCGTGGATAGATAGCATCAAAGCAAACCGCCAAGAATTTGCTCTTGCTCAAGGTGAAGATGCACCACTTTCCCCTCGACGATTACTAACCGCAACACTGCCCTTCGCAAAAAGAATTCGTAACACCTGTCTTGAAAAAAATATTGGCATCTTGCTACCTACGAGTAGTGCAGCAGTAATCACAAATATGGCGACGCTGCTGAGCGGAAAAACCATCGTCAATCTAAATTACTCCGCGAGCAAAGCGGCGATGAATTCCGCTATTGAACAAGCCGAAATCAAGCATATTTACACTTCAAAATTATTTCTCGAAAAATTAAAAAAACGTGGCATTGATTATTCGGATTGTTTTGGCCAGGTCAAGATTATTTACCTTGAAGATCTGCGCAAAACGATAAGCAAAACCGAACTGGCAATGTATTTTTGCAGCACGTTCATGCCCGGTACAATTTTAAAAAGCGTGTTTTGCCACTCTCGGAATGCAGACAGAACCGCAGCGATTTTATTTTCCAGTGGCAGCGAGGGATTACCTAAAGGCATCATGCTGAGCCATAAAAATATTATGGCAAACCTAAAACAAATTTCCGATGTTCTCAATATGGAACAAGACGACGTAGTAATGGCGTCCCTACCCTTATTCCATGCCTTTGGTTTAACGGTAACGCAGTTTCTGCCATTGATTGAAGGCTTGCCAATGATTTGCCATCCCGACCCGACCGACGCCTTAGGTATATCAAAATCGGTGGCTCGTTACCGCGCAACAATTATGTTCGGAACGTCGACCTTTCTTCGCTTATTTATTCGCAATTCAAAAGTGCATCCGCTGATGTTAAGTAGCTTGCGCTTTGTTGTCGCCGGTGCAGAAAAATTGCGCGACGACGTTCACGAACAATTCAAACTAAAATTTCAAAAAGATATTCTCGAAGGTTATGGCGCAACTGAAACGACACCCGTCGCCAGTGTTAATTTGCCGGATGCGCTCGACATGAATTTTTGGCAAGTACAAAAAGGTGGTAAAGCCGGAACTGTTGGCATGGCACTCCCGGGAACTAGTTTCAAAATTGTCGATCCGGAATCTTGGCAAGAATTGCCAACGGGCGAGGAAGGCATGATTTTAATCGGCGGCGCACAAGTGATGAAAGGTTATCTAAATAATCCCGCTAAAACGGACGAGGTAATACGAGAAGACGACGGCATTCGTTGGTATGTCACAGGAGACAAAGGCAAACTCGATGCAGACGGATATTTAACGATCGTCGATCGCTATTCACGCTTTGCAAAAATCGCTGGAGAAATGGTGAGTCTTTCACTCGTCGAAAATCTCGTGCGAGATAACTACACCGCCGACACCAACGAACTCAGCGAGAATGAAACCCTTGACGTCATTGCGGTGAGTGTTCCCGACAGTAAAAAAGGCGAAAGAATAATTGTCATGTCAGACAGTTTCTTAAACGAACACGAAATTAAGCAGAGTATGCTCGCATCGAATTGTAATCCACTGGCGATACCCGATAGTTATTATCAGGTCGAAGAACTACCCAAATTGGGTTCCGGAAAAACTGACTTTAGCTTGGCAAAAAAATTAGCCTTAGAGCTAGATGCATAATCAGCGGCCGTATCTGGTATAACCCTGAAGTTATCCTAATCCAGGTATTGGCTGAGTTTAGCAATACCTCCGATGACCACTATTAAGTTTCTAGATAGTCGCCATTGCTTTATGTTATTTGCTTCAAATGAGGTTATTTTTTACTATAGCGAACTAACTTTAAGGCCGAATATAGCCTAAGTTACTGATTTAAAAGAAGTTTAGGGTGTGCGCAAACATGGGGCAGTTGGTTTTGCGTGCAGTTATTAACAAGACCTGAGCTCTTTTAAAGCTTTTGGGGGCCTAATCTGCCTAAATCGAACGATTACTTTTTATTCGTTTGTTTCGTTTACAACTTGGAGACCGACGGCGCATACCGATTTACGCAGCGACGCGTGATGACAATAAAACCGAAGGTTGACTGAATACCAGTCCAACACTTTTCCACATTTACGGCTTAATTCGTTTTTCATTATTGTGTAATCAACAATAACAAGAACGTAAGGTCTTTATACCCCGTAAAATATGTCAAGGACTAACAACATGTGTGACTTATTATGACTGTAATAGCGATACCAAAAGAACTACACGATGGCGAAAAGCGTGCCGCAATGTCTCCGACGACGGTTAAGAAATTATCCAGAGCCGGCGCATCGATGGAAATTGAAAGCGGAGCTGGCCTAGCGTGTGGACATAGTGATCAAGACTATGTCGATGCCGGCGGGAAAATTATTAATGACCGTAACGCCTTGTTACAAAACGCGGATATTGTCGTCCGTGTACAAAAACCCAGCATAGAAGAAGTTGGCAAGTTAAAAACAGGATCCGTTCACATTAGCTTTTTAGATCCTTTCAATGAACAAAATTTAATTAACGAATTTAAAGCTAAAAATATTACTGCCTTAAGTATGGAAATGATTCCACGCATTACGCGCTCACAAAAAATGGATGCATTGAGCTCACAGGCAAATTTGGCGGGCTACGTCATGGTTATGATGGCTGCCAACACCTTAAATAGAATCCTTCCGATGATGATGACACCTGCGGGCACGATTAAACCTGCAAAAGTATTTATCATCGGCGCCGGTGTCGCAGGTTTACAAGCGATTGCAACGGCAAAACGCTTAGGCGCAAAAGTTACTGCTTTTGATACCCGTGCTGTTGTTGCTGAACAAGTCGAATCCTTGGGCGGGAAATTTTTAAAAATAGACTTGGGCGAAACAGGGCAAACCAAAGATGGTTATGCCAATGCCTTAACACCCGAACAAATGGAACTACAAAAAGCCGGCCAAAAAGCAGAAATTGCAGAGTCTGACGTTGTAATAACTACTGCGCAACTTTTTGGGCGCAAACCTCCCGTACTTGTTACCAAAGATATGGTTGCTGGCATGAAAGCCGGTAGCGTTATTGTTGATATGGCTTCCGAATCTGGTGGCAACGTCGAAGGCACAGTGGCGGGTCAAACTGTCGACGTAAATGGCGTGAAAATTATTGGTGACGGCAATTGGCCGAGCCAAGTTGCGAAAGACGCCACTGAAATGTATTCAAATAATTTGTTCAATTTGTTAGATGATTTCTGGGATGAAGAAAGCAAAGCCCTTAAATTAAACTTTGAAGATGAAGTTTTAAAAGGTGCTGTGATTACTCGCGATGGTGAAATCGTTAACGACGTCATTAAAAATCACTACAACCAGGGAGAGAAATAATGGAAATTATTTATCAAGCCTTTGTTCTTATTCTCTCAATCTTTTTAGGTTTTGAATTAATTCGCCGCGTTCCTGCAACCCTACATACACCCTTGATGTCAGGGGCCAATGCAATTTCTGGGATTACCTTAGTTGGTGCCTTAGTTGCTGCTGGCTCCTCAGTAGACCCTACTATCGTTAAATATTTAGGTACTGCCGCTGTAGCTCTCGCAACTATCAACGTTGTTGGTGGCTACATGGTAACTGACCGTATGTTAGCAATGTTTAAAAAGAAAGAAGGTGGTAAGTAATGGACATGGTTATCAATCTTTCTTACGTCGTTGCAACTGTATTTTTTATTTTCGGTTTAAAACTATTGGGCCATCCTGGTACAGCGAGAAAAGGAAACCTACTATCTTCTCTCGGTATGTTACTCGCTGTTGTTGCCACGCTTGTTCATAAAGACATAGTTGATTACCAATGGATCATTGGTGGTTTAATTGTCGGTGCATTAATCGGTGCTGTTATTGCTCGCACCGTTGCCATGACGTCGATGCCGGAGATGGTTGCTATCTTTAATGGCTTCGGCGGCTTGGCTAGTTTATTGGTGGGCTGGGCGGCTTTTTCTGTCGACGCAACCGTTTTCGTTTTAATCACCGTTTTTCTTTCAATTTTAATTGGCGGTTTAACTTTTACTGGTTCCTTGCTTGCCTACGGTAAATTGAGCGAGAAAATCACCGGTCGCCCAGTTCAGTTCGCGGGCCAACGTTTTGTCAATGCACTGGTGCTAATCGCGATTGTTGGTTGCGGTGTTATGTTTACTATCGAACCCAGCAACACCAATTGGTTATATATCGCCATTGGCCTTTCCGCGTTATTGGGAATTTTGGCGGTGTTACCCATCGGCGGCGCTGACATGCCAGTGGTTATTTCATTGTTAAATAGTTATTCCGGTATAGCTGCCTGCGCTGCTGGTTTTGCCATTAACAATAATATTCTTATTGTTGCCGGTTCTCTGGTCGGTGCGAGCGGAATCATACTGACTAACATTATGTGTAAGGCAATGAATCGCTCCTTAGCCAACGTATTGTTTTCCGGTTTCGGCAAAGTTGCCAAAGCCGCTGAAAAAATTGAAGGCGAAATCAAACCACTTTCTGCTGATGATGCCTACTATGTACTTGAAGCGGCAACTAACGTACTTGTTGTTCCCGGCTACGGCATGGCAGTTGCGCAAGCTCAACATGCGGTAAAGGAATTACAAGAATTACTCGAAGAAAATGGCGCTGAAGTGAGTTACGGAATTCATCCTGTTGCCGGTCGTATGCCCGGTCACATGAACGTATTACTTGCCGAAGCCGACGTCCCCTATGATCTGTTATTAGAAATGGACGAAGTTAATCCACGCATGGAAAACTACGATGTCGCCATCGTTATTGGTGCAAACGATGTTGTAAACCCAGCGGCTCGTGAAATGGAAGGCAGCCCGATTTATGGCATGCCTGTAATCAATGTAGATAAAGCGCGAACAGTGTTTGTGTTGAAGCGTTCAATGGCATCCGGTTTTGCTGGTATCGACAATCCTCTGTTCTTTAAAGAGAATACGCGAATGATATTCGGAGACGCAAAAGAAACCATGAACAATTTGGTTCGAGCGTTTGGCGAGTAAGCATATCTTGAGCATAAAAAAACCCAGGCTTGCCTGGGTTTTTTTATGCTTATTGCTTTTCGAATTTAGGTTTTTCTCGATGCGCTCAAACTACATCATTTCCTCTTTGCCAATATCGTCAAGATCAAATGGCGTCTGTTGATAAACATAATAATTCAGCCAGTTACAAAACAGTAAGGTGCCATGACTTTTCCACGTGACGATGGGTTGTTGCGTAGGGTCATCATTCGGAAAATAATTTTCCGGAATGTCGACGTTCTGACCCGCAGCGACATCTCGCTCATACTCATCTTTCAAACACAGTGGTTCATATTCAGAATGCCCAATCACAAACAATTGCCGCCCATCCTTCCTTGAAACAATAAAGGGGCCCACTTGTTCCGAGGAAGCCACAATTTCTAATTGTGAATGCTGATTAATTGCCTCTTCATCGATTTCAGCAAACCTTGAATGCGGTGCATCGAATGTATCATCGAAACCTCTGACTATCGGCGACAAAACATTATCAAGGTGATGCCGATAAACGCCGGATACTTTTTTATCTAATACCCGTTTATTAATTCCATACTGATGAAACATGATCGCTTGAACCGCCCAGCATAGAAACAATGTGGACGTGACATGAGTTTTGCTCCAATCCAATACAACTTTGAGTTCGTCCCAAAAAACAACGTCCTCAAATGGAATTTTTCCCAGCGGCGCACCAGTAATAATCATGCCGTCATACTTTTGATTTTTAACGTTCTCAAAATCCTTGTAGAAGGCGTGCATATGTTCAATTGAGGTATTTTTTGAAGGCTTGTCATGAATACGCATTAATTCCAAATCCACTTGTAATGGCGTATTCGACAACATCCGTAGAATATGAATTTCTGTCTCAATTTTTTTCGGCATTAAATTGAGCAACAATATTTTCAGCGGTCGGATATCTTGATGCTCCGCCTGCTGATCAGAAATAACAAATACATTCTCACGCTGTAGAACCCGCGTAGCCGGTAGGTTCCCTGGGATGCGAATAGGCATGACACTTTCCTTCTTCTTGCCCTTAAATAAGATAAGGGCAATTTAAATCGTTTAAATGACAATTGAGGGGCTACGAGGTAAAACGGAGGGGATAAAAAAACCCACTTTGTCGCAGCCAATTAACACATGCCGCTAAAGTAGGTTAGATCGAATACTTTCCTCTCTTTAGCGGTATTTATAACGCGCCCGCAAGCTGATTCAAATCGGCGCAATGGGGAGGATAATAAACAAGCTTCCTTGGCTCGTCAACAACCCAAATAATGTTAACAACAGGGTCCCTTATAAATTTCAGGGATTTTCAGCTGCGGATGTGAAATCTCAGTCAATAGATTCAAGCAACTATTAACGGCCTTTCCGGTCCTTCTTTTTCTTCTCGGCCTTCTTCACATGTTGAACTAGGCGGCGTTTTTTAGTTTTTTGTCGATCCGTCAGTTTATTCTTCTTGCCCGAAAATGGGTTGTCCGCGGTTTTAAATTGAATTTTCAAGGGTGTCCCATGTAGCTTTAATGCCCGTCTGAAAACCTTCTCCAAATAGCGAACATAGTGCGAAGGTACTTCATCGGTCTGATTGCCATGGATAACAATAATAGGAGGATTATGGCCACCGGTGTGAGCGTAACGTAATTTGATACGCCGCCCTCTCACCAAAGGCGGTGGGTGGTCAGAAACAGCATCTTCCAATATTCGCGTCAGTTGATTTGTAGTGAACCTTGTAATCGCCGACTGAAAAGACGATTCAACAGACTTGTATAAGTTACCAACACCCGTGCCATGCAAGGCAGAAATAAAATGCAGATCGGCAAATTCAATAAACTTTAAACGACGATCCAATTCTCGTTTAATATGATTTTTCTTGTCTTCATCTAAGCCATCCCATTTATTCACGGCGACGACTAATGCTCGGCCGGCTTCAACAATATTTCCCATTAAATGTAGATCTTGATCAACAAGACCTTCACTGGCATCAACAACTAAAATAACAACATTAGCATCTTCTATCGCTTGCAGCGTTTTCACGATTGAAAATTTTTCCACCGCAAGTTTAATATTTTTACGTTTGCGAATTCCGGCGGTATCAATCAGGGTATAAGGTTTGCCGTGGCGCTCATAATCGATATACACACTGTCTCGTGTTGTCCCCGGCATATCAAAAACAACAACACGATCTTCCCCCAGCAAACGATTAACTAAGGTCGATTTTCCAACATTGGGTCGGCCAACAATGCCTATTTTAATTCCACGATTTTTGGAACTGTCTGGAATAATTTTTTCAGCGCTCGCTTCGGATGTTACTTCCGATTTTTCGTCAGGCCCTAATTCAGCAATATCAACTGCGACTTCTTGCTCAGGATCTACTTTAGGAATTGTGGCTAGTACAGATTCCATTAAATGTCTTACGCCGCGACCGTGAGTAGCGGTAATAGGAAAAACCTCTCCCAACCCTAACTCAAAAAATGGCGCGACAGCTAAGTCATGGTTTAAACCGTCTATTTTGTTTGCGACGATAAATACTTTTTTATTATCGACTCTCAAGCGTTTGCCGATATCTAAATCATCAGCGTGCAAGCCATCTCGGCTGTCCAAAATAAACAAAACGATATCGGCCTCACGAATAGCCTGCCAAGACTGTTCGACCATAAGCGTTTCTACGCCCTCTTCATCGCCAGAAAGACCGCCAGTGTCAATCAAGATAAATCGTTGGCCATCGATCTCGCCATCGCCATATTTTCGATCACGAGTTAAACCCGCAAAGTTTGCCACCAAGGCATCGCGAGTTTTTGTTAATCGATTAAATAATGTAGATTTGCCAACGTTGGGCCGACCAACTAAAGCAATAACAGGAAGCATGTGTAAACCTAGGGTTTCTCATTCTCGTTAGAATTCACGAAAAAGAAGGGTCAGTAAAAAACAAAAAAGTTGGAGCCTTATATAAACTAGCTCCAACGTAACTTTTCAAAATAACACTAAAAGTTTGGACAACTATTTGTGGCTTATTCGTCGCTAGCAATTGCCTCGATTTTAAGCGCTGTTAGCTTTCCATCGTTACTATAGACATAAAGGACACCGTCCGCGCTAACCATTGGCGAACGTACACCGCTGCCATCAATTTTCTTTCGCGCCATGAACTCGCCGCTTGTTTGACTTAAAACATGTAAATAGCCGCCTTCTTCATCAGCAACGACCACATAATTCCCTATGGTATGTGGCGCGGAAGTTTTTCTTCTCAACAACTGCTCATTTTCCCAAGACAGTTGTCCGCTACCGCTTCTAAATGCTTTAACACCGCCATTACTATCGGTGAGGTAAATATTATCCTGACCACTTGCGAGACTTAAATAGGTTGATGCTGCCTTACTCCACAGTGGTCTACCAGTTGCACGGCTTAAGGCCATTAACTGACCCTGATAACTCGCGATAAAAATAATTTCTCCCACACGCAGAGGAGAACCATCAATATCTACCATTCGCTCTAGTTCGCTACGTCCCTGAGGAATCGCTACTCGCTGTTCCCAAACGAGCAAGCCGTCATTTACGCCAACGGCTAAAACCTTTCCGGTGGCAAATCCAGAATACACATTTGCACCCACAATAAGCGGTGAACTATTTCCACGTAAGGTTAGCGTTGGTGGATCCGTTTCCACCTTCCACAAAGCCTTACCGGTATCATGATCTAAGCCGACCAAACTACCATCAAAAACTTGAGCTACAACCACGCTACCGTTTGTTTGAGGATTACTTAATACTTCACTGGAAACCGTTGCTCGCCATTTTTCGCTGCCGTCGGTGATATTCAAAGCAATAATTTGTGCTTCATAGGTACCGAGAAATAACGTGCCATTTCCATAGCCTAAACCACCAGACACTTCTTCTTTTAATTTAACTCGCCAAATTTGTTTACCGGTATTTTTATCGAGAGCCGAAACTGTTCCTTTATGATCAACGGTATAAATATTTTCCCCAACAATGACTGGCGCCAGCAGCGTATAGCGAATATCTAGACCGGAGCCAACATTGGCAGACCACTGTTTGCTAATCGTCGCCTTCGGTTCAAAATCAACTAATTCCATCGGTTGCAGACCTTTCGATGCGCACCCGCCTAGTAATAAAATAAGTAAACCCGTAATAAAAACTGATAAAATTCGCATCATTAAATCGCCGCCTCGGTTTCATCACTCGGGCTAGCGCTATCGCTTTCATCCGCTTCCGATTCAGTTTCTATTGCTGCAGGCTCAGATCTTGGTGCAGCAACACTGTCAGTGGAAGCAATTTGAATATCATCTAATTTCATTTGGATAATGCCGTTACGGCTGGCTTGAGGCTCAAGAAGTTGTTCCATTGCCAACTCATAAGCCGATATAGCTTCTGGAATTTTTTGTTGCGCGACATAAATATCACCTTCAAGCTCAGCATAAACTGCAGCGAAAGCACCTGGTTCTACTTCTTTCAACACCGATAATGCATCATCATATTTTTCTTGCCCATAAAGTACTTGAGCAAGTCGCTGCCTAGCTAATAGAGTAATCGGCCTATTAATCTCGGTTTCAATAACCCAACGCAACTCCGATTCCGCCAAGGCAAAATCTTTTTGCTCAACTGAAACTTTGGCCAAAACCAATGCCGCTTCAGCAGCGTACAGAGTGTTGCCATATGTTTCTTTTAAGGTGCTTGCAAAACCTTTAATTTTAAAAGCCTGATCTTCTGTTATTTGCTGCCCCGGCGCCACGTTCCCCGCCTCCAAAAGATCGGTATACAGTATGCTGGCCGCTTCACGTGCTTGTTGTTGCTGAGCTTGCCAACCCTGCCAACCAAAATAACCTGCTACAGCTAACACGACGCCAATAACTAGGGACCGACCGTTTTCGTTCCACCAACGCTTAAGCGCTTCAATTTGTTCTTCTTCTGTTATATGTTCTGACACGTTTCGACTCCCAAAAAATAAATCTAATTTTTAATAAATAATTTCTTTAACCATCAATTTGACAATAAAATTCAATTATTAATTTTTAAATCTTTAGCTTTTCGCAATCAGTTGATCCAACTCATGCTGTTTAATGCGCGCTTTTTCTCGCACCGCTGCTTCAAATTGTTCCAACACTTCTGTACTCGCAATTCTTTTTTTCGTTTCTCCATCAACAAAAATCATACTATTTGGACTGCCACCCGTTAAACCGATATCTGCTACCTTTGCTTCGCCGGGTCCATTCACTATGCAACCAATGACGGCGACATCCATGGGCGTTGTAATATCTTCTAATCTGCTCTCCAATTCATTCATTGTTTTGATGACATCAAAATTCTGACGAGAACAACTAGGACAAGCGATAAAGTTAATCCCTTTCGAGCGTAGCTTTAAACTCTTTAGCATATCCCAAGCAACTTTAACCTCTTCTACGGGGTCAGCCGCCAAAGAAACTCTTACAGTGTCACCAATGCCGTCCAATAATAAAGCGCCTAGACCAATCGCAGACTTCACGGTTCCAGAGCGCAAACCTCCAGCTTCCGTTATTCCCAGGTGCAGGGGCTGCTCGATCTGTGTTGCCAACTGCCGGTATGCCGCAACAGCCATAAAAATATCCGAGGCTTTAACACTCACTTTAAAATCTGGAAAATTCAAGCGATCCAAAATATCAACATGACGCATCGCAGATTCTACAAGCGCTTCCGGTGTGGGTTCGCCGTATTTTCGTTGTAAATCTTTTTCAAGCGATCCGGCATTCACGCCAATACGCAAAGGAATATTGTTATCACGGGCCTTATCAATAACTGCACGAATCTTACTTTCATTACCGATGTTACCGGGATTAATTCGCAAACAATCAACACCCAAGTCCGCAACGCGCAGTGCTACTTTGTGATCAAAATGAATATCGGCAACCAGGGGAATATCGACTTGCTTTTTTATTTCACCAAAAGCGATCGCGGCGTCCATAGTTGGTACAGAGACCCGAACGATGTCGGCTCCGGCATTTTGAATCGCTTTAATTTGCGCTACTGTTGCCTGGACATCAGTCGTCTCAGTATTCGTCATGCTCTGCACACTAATGGGTGCACCGCCGCCAACAGCGACATCGCCAATCATTATTTTTCTCGATTGACGACGAACAATAGGACAATGATTATGCATCTAAAATTCCAACCTCAATGACATTGAATGTGTCACTGAATAACTTAACTGTTTGTAGACTCTATTTACCAACAATAAGACGCGCAGTGTCACGACCAGGACGCGTATTTATCAGTACAGATTCACCATTAATACTTAACTCAACGGCTCGTGCGTTTCCCAACATAACCGAAAAGGGGCCTTCCCCATCCAAGCTCACGGTTTGCCCCGCGTTTGCTAGGTTCGAATATATCTTCGAGCCATTTGAATCCGAAACCTCAATCCAGCAGTCTTCTGAGATTCTAAAAAAGAGCTCGTCGAGCATCTCGTCGGAAGCAAATGCGACCGAACTTGAAACACCTTGACCAACATCTGCATCGACACCTGCAGAGGTATTCGTTTGCTGGTTATTTGTCGGCGCTTCTGCAGGTTGATTTTCTGGCTCTTGAATGCCTGAGGCGTTTAACTCCCTCGCTAAAGCAAGCTCAGCAGAGGCGATCGGATCATCGTTTTGATCTCTAATTGAATCTAACTCACTCGCCATCTCATCAAGTACATTACTGTCCAATTCAGAAACTGGTGATTCAGGTAACTGTTCAGCCTCATTTACTTCAGCAACAAAATCCGGTCGCTGTTGTTGAGTAAAACTCATAACGATAACCAGAACTGAAACGCTTGCAGCAAATAAACCCGCCGGAACCAGCCATTTTAAGCTTAGAAATGAGTATTTTTTTCGCTTCTCAACGCCAATATTCACTTGCATGCTGGCGGGATTGATTTCGCGTTGAGTCTTTAAATATTGGTCGTAACTCGCCAACAACGCATCTTCATCTTCTTTAACGATAGCGCTGTATTTCTTGATATAGCCATGAACAAATACGGCCGACGGTAACGCACCATAATCATCTCGTTCTAGCGCTTCAAGCTTACGAACTGACATATATAATTCTGTTGCCACTTCAGACAAACTTAAACCACTTTTTTGCCGCGCTTTTTTAAGCAGACTTCCTGGCAATTCAACGGGTAAGTTCTCACCGCCAGAATCTAGCTGCTCGCTCGATTCATCAACGACTGAATTATCAGGGCATTCCAGATCATCAATTTCGTTTGAAGAATTATTCACATCAATCACGCTATTCTTTATTAAAATTATTGCGGAGATTCTGTAAGCGACTGTTTATAGTCCAAGTATTCTTGCGAATACGGGTGTAAATTCCTTAACGCTAATCCGTAGCTGGCCTCGTTATCTTTATTTCCGAAAATTCGTTCCAAACGAATACCCAGCCAAAGTGTACGAGCTGAATGCTTGGTGATTTTTCCATACTGATCAATATATGACTTGGCTAGAGCATATTCACCTTTATTGAATTTTAATTCGGCCAACTCTTCTAAAGCGGATACTAATTTGGGATCTAAACCAAGCGCGTGGTCGAACAATGCCTCTGCACGTTCGACATTTCCGAGTTTTAAAGCAGTACGCCCTAAATTAACCAGCGCCACGGAACGTCGCTCATAATTTAAATCATTGCCCGCGACTTCAAATTGCTTATACGCTTCTTCATAGCGCTCATGCTGAAACAAGAAGTTCCCATAATTGTTTCGAACCCTTGCAAATGTCCCATCATAACGAATCGCTGCTTTGAAAAAATCTTCTGCGAGCTTTGCTTCACCATTCAATTGATGCAACAGAGCCATTCCTTCATTTGCTTCGACTGATTTTCTATCGATGCCCAAGGCTTTATTAAAATTAATCCTCGCTTGCTCTCGATTTTGAGCCTGTAAATATCCAAAACCCAATTGTATATATGATCCAAGCGCTCTTTCTGGCGTGGCATTTTTGTTGCCCCCACCTTCCACTGTTGTCACGCAAGCGGTTATTCCACTGACAAATAAAATAATGCAAACACATTTTGTGAAAAACTGAAGCATTGATTTCTCCGCTATTTTAAACATCAGAATTATTGCCCCGAAGAGCGCACAAAAATATTTTTATTGGCATTTTGTTCGTCGGCTAACTTTTGTCGTGCACTCGCATAGCGTGCACTTCGTCGAGTTTTGTCATTCACATCACCGGCTAGCTGACCACACGCGGCGGCAATATCATCACCCCGTGTTGTTCTGACCGTTACGATGTAACCACTTTCGACTAAAATATTTTGAAATTCCCTCATCGCACGATTGCTAACCCGACGATAATCAGATTGAGAAAAAGGATTAAAAGGAATTAAATTTATTTTTACCGGTGTATCTTTTAACAAAACTGCCAATTCTCGTGCGTGCTCAGGCCTGTCGTTAACATGGTCAATCAAAGTATATTCAATGGTAATTTTGCGGCGCTTATCCGGCAGTCCATCCATATACGCTTTTGCAGAAGCCAGCAATTTTGCAATTGGGTATTTTTTATTAATTGGGACTAGTTGATTTCTCAAAGCATCATTAGGCGCATGCAAAGAAATTGCTAAACAAGCATCTGTGTACTCGCCCAGAGTATCCAAGGCAGGTACCACTCCAGAAGTACTCAAAGTGACTCGACGCTTGGAAATTCCGTAACAATGGTCTTCCATCATGATGTCCATTGCCGTCATCACATTGTCAAAATTCAATAGGGGTTCGCCCATCCCCATAAAAACAACATTAGTAATTCGCCGAGTTAAGTCCCCTTCGAATTGCCCTAGAGATTTTGCAGCCATCCAAACCTGCGCGATAATTTCGGATGAATTTAAGTCCCGCTGAAAACCCTGCTTACCCGTCGCACAAAAACTGCAATCCAAAGAACAACCAATTTGTGAGGAAACGCATAACGTTCCGCGGCCACCTTCAGGAATAAAAACCGCTTCAATTGCACTGCCACCTTCTACCCGAATTAAAAACTTCTTGGTTCCATCACTTGAGTCCAACTGCTGTTGAATTTCAGGAAAGGTAATTTGTGCGGTTTCCGAAAGCTGTTTACGTAAGTCTTTACTCAAATTGCTCATTTCATCGAAATTAACAACACCGAGTTGATGAATCCATTTGAGAATTTGTGCAGCGCGAAATTTCTTCTCGCCGATATTTTCAAAAAAAGTTTCTAATTGTTTCTTCGACATACCCAGCAAATTTGGCTTAACTAAATCTGAGCCAGCAAGTGCTGAGCCAGTGTCGTCAGTTGAACTGCTAAGCTCACCAATCAAAGGAGAAACAGCAGCGTTGGCTGATGTTTCGGGACTTGCATTAAATTGATCGGTTAAAGACATATCAGTCAACTATTCAAACAAATTTATTTTCGGAATTAACGCGAGCAAAGCTCATTGGCTTCGAAGAAGTAAGCCACTTCTCGTTCCGCAGAAGCTGGGCTATCAGAACCATGCACTGCATTCGCATCAATTGATGAAGCAAAATCTGCACGGATAGTTCCTTCAGCTGCTTCCTGGGGGTTAGTCGCGCCCATCAAATCACGATTCAGAGCGATGGCATTTTCACCTTCTAAAGCCTGAACCACTACTGGACCTGAAGTCATAAAAGCAACTAAATCGTTAAAAAAAGGACGCTCTTTGTGTTCAGCGTAAAAGCCTTCCGCCTGCTCTTTACTAAGTTGCTGCATCTTCGCAGCAACGATTTTTAGACCCGCATCTTCAAATCGGCTGTAAATTTTGCCGATCACATTCTTTGCGACCGCATCGGGTTTGATGATGGAAAGCGTTCGTTCAACCGCCATTGACTATCTCCAATACTTTTCTGTAATTGTGACTAAAGATTTGCCCGGCGCCATAATGACGCTAAGCATTTGATTTTAAACATTTTAATTTGACAACATCACTCAACAAACAAGGCAAAAGCCCCTGGCCATGTTGCTCACATAAAACCCAACAATTTTATAGAGTTGGTCACCTAACAGCAAATTTAGTTGCGTATCTCTGGCACTAAAAACCGATAATTTACAGTAGCTTGGAAGGCAGATTCTGGAAAAGCGAATCGGGGAAAGGTTGTACTGGGCTTACTTTAGATTAAGAAGCAAAGGACTCTGCAGAAGCTAATATTCGTGCCACCATGGCACGCAATCCATTACCCCGGGTTGGGCTTAGGTGGCGTTCAAGATCAAGTTTGCTGAAATATTCGTCAATATCGAAGCTGAGTATTTCACTCGCGGTCTTGTTTTGATAAGCCGCCATCACCAGGGCCAACAAACCTCGAACGATGATTGCATCGCTATCGACAGCGAATTGTAAGCGCCCATCGCGAACCTGCACATCGATCCAAACATTACTCTGACAACCTTTTACCAATCGCTCTGGTGTAAATAGGCTTTCGTCCATTTTAGGAAGGTCTCTCCCTAAATCAATAATGTATTTATAGCGATCTTCCCAATCATCAAAAAAATCTAAATCCTCGATAATTTCATTCGTTGTTGGTAGCGACATAATAATTTACACAATCTTTTTTAAATTTTTTGATGTTCGACTAAAAAAACAAACCCGCTTCAAGTTGCGCTTCTTCACTCATCATTTCTTTAGACCAGGGCGGGTCAAAAACGAGTTCTACGTGAACGCTTTTCACGTTTGGCACTTTTGCAACTCGATACTTTACATCACTGACAAGAACTGGTCCCATTCCGCAGGTTGGCGCCGTCAAGGTCATGTTAACGGTTACCTTACCCAACGCTTGATCAACTTGAACATCGTAGACCAAGCCCAAAGACACGATGCTAATGGGAATTTCGGGATCATAAATTGTATCAAGGGCCTGCCAAACCTGATCAGAATTTATTTCGGCGCTACCATCATTTTCGAAACTTAGTTTTTCGGGTTCGTAACCAATAGCATCTGCATCGGTGCCATCAATTCTCATCATACTGCCCTGCCACGTCACAGTGTAATTACCACCCAACGCTTGATTAACAGTAAGAAACTGTCCTTCTGGTATTTGCGTTAACTCCCCAGAGGGTACTTTACGCGCGGGACAAATCCGCTTGGTGACGACCATGCCTTGCTGCATTGATAAACCTAAAGATAAAAATTATAGAACGAACTGACTAGACGTGTTTTCGCTAGGTCGATTTTAGCTGACAGTAAAACTTTCGCCACAACCACATTCGGCAACGACGTTGGGGTTATGAAATTTTACGACTCGATTCACGCCTTCAACGACCAAATCGATTTCAGTTCCGCGTAATATCGAAACTGCTTTTTCATCGATCGCCAGCGTCACAACATCATTTGATTGAATAAGTTCATCACCTGATTCCGGTGCATCAACCATATCCAAGACATAGGCGTAACCGGAACAACCGCTAGCAGCTGTGCTTAACCGGAGCATTTTTTTCTGTGTGCCCTTCGCTTGCTCTTGTGCGAGTTTTTTTTCAAAGTGACGCAAAGCAGCTTCTGTAATTGAGACCGCTGGCGTTGTTGAATCAATAGGTGCACTTGGATCAAAAGTAGAAACAGTCATAATTACTCCGCAATGACATGTATGTGCCTAGCATCTCTACGCTAAGCAACTTAATTTAATAATTCGCTAACCTTCTTTAATGCCGCAAACAAAAATTTGATTTCTTCTTCGGTGTTATAAATCGAAAATGATGCGCGCGCTGTACCGGGAATATGTAATCGACTCATAAGCGGTTCTGCACAATGGTGTCCTGTGCGAATCGCAATACCTTGTTGATCGAGAAGAAAACCAATATCTGCCGGATGGCCCGTATCTAAAACAAAACTCAGCACACCAACTTTTTCTTTCGCATTGCCAATTATTCGCAAGCCAGAAAATGACTCCGCTAGCTCAGTCGCTAGCGACATTAATCTAGCTTCATGGGTCTGAACAGCAGAAAAATCAAGTGCTGAAAACCAACGAATCGCCTCCGCCATAGCAATGGCGCCAGCAATATTCGGCGTTCCGGCTTCGAAACGATACGGTAATACATTCCATTTCGCCGTTTGATAGCTGACTTCTGAAATCATTTCGCCGCCGGTTTGCCACACTGGCCAATCGGCAAGAACTGTTTGCCGCCCCCATAAAACGCCAACACCCGTAGGGCCAAAAAGTTTATGGGCGGAAAATACATAAAAATCGCAATCGATTTTTTTAACGTCTACTTTAAAATGAGCAATCCCTTGAGCGCCGTCGACTAAGGTGTAGGCGCCGACACTTTTTGCTAAACGACACAACTCTTCAATCGGGTTTACCGTTCCTAATGCATTCGACACATGAGGGAAGGCGACAAATTTGGTTTTTTCGCTTAAGAAAGCTTTAAATGATTCGAGTAACAACTCGCCATCGTCATTAATCGGAGCAATCTTTAAGCTCGCACCTGATCGTTTACACGCTTGCTGCCATGTAACGAGATTCGCATGATGCTCCATTTCCGTTACTAGCACTTCATCATCAGGTGACAACAAATCCGCTAAGCCATGAGCAACAATATTGATCGACTCTGTCGTTCCACTGGTCCAAATAACTTCTTCACGTGTTTCGGCGGCGATAAATTTGGCGACGATATCTCGCGCGTTCTCAAAAAGTTGCGTCGCTTCATCAGCTAAACGATGAGCACCACGATGAACGTTGGAATTACAGGTACGGTAAAAATTCGAGATTGAATCTATAACACACTGCGGCTTTTGCGTAGTCGCGGCATTATCAAGGTACAACAAAGGCTTACCATTAACTTCTCGCGACAGTATTGGAAATTGTTTACGAATTGCTTGCACATCAAATTCCGCGTTCGACCCTTCGGCTACCGTTTGATGACGCTCTGAACTTCCTGAAGTTCGATTCATTCTCTTTGTACTCTCTATCAACCTGCATGCTCAGGCGTCATTGCTGAAAAACGCTTGCGCAATTGAGGTCGCAACCAATCAGCAACATGCTGACTGGGAATGTTATCTAGCAATTCATTGATAAAACCGAAATTCAACATCTCTAAAGCTTTGTTTTTATCGATACCGCGGCTCAGCAAATAATAAAGCGCCTTCTGATCTATCTCAGCGATGGTTGCGCCATGGGCACACTTAACATCGTCTGCATAAATTTCTAATTCAGGTTTGGTATCGACCTCTGCCTTACTAGATAAGAGTAAGTTTCGATTATTCAACTCTGCTAAGGTTTTTTGCGCATAGCGATGAATGTGAATGCGGCCATTAAAAACAGCGCGCGCACGATCCGCGACAATTCCACGCACATTTTCTTCCGTCGTACAGTTCGCAACTTCATGTTCAATTGTGCTATGTAGGTCAAAGAGTTCTTTGCCATCGAGTAAATAAATAGCATTTATCTCTGCATTCGCGAATTCGCCACAATGCCTAACATCGACATCCACTCTTGATAGATTACTGCCAAAACCCACTAAGGTGCTGTTTAACTGTGAGCGCTCATGCAGTTTAAAATGACTACCACCGATACTCAGGGCATCACCTGTTTGCAAGGCCAACCTGTAATGTTCTAATTGCCCGTTCTTACATAATTCATATTCAGCGAACCCGGTATTAAAACTTAATTCGCTGCCAAGGAACTGCTCAATTACTTTCAGCCCCGCAGCTTCGCCCACTTGGACCAATATTCTAGTATGAGCTTTGACTCCCTTGCTCAGAATATGGATGATGCGAATTACTTTCTCAATGACGACCCCATCACGAACTCGAATCAATGCGCCTTCTTTCGCAAGTACGTCATTAAGCAATCCAAAAAAATGTTTTTCCGGTTTAATATTGGAAAAATTTTCTGTCACCCATTGTTTGCTTTCGCTATCGATATTATTTAATGAATTGACGATTAATCCAGCTGGCAAATCACTGGTAGACAAACTGATATCAAATTTTCCATCGACAAAGACTAGATCAATACTTTCGAGATTCGGAATAGTCGCCAGATATTCGCTATCAATCTTAAGCGAATTGTTTGCCGCCTCACTCGCCGAACCAATTGCATCCAAGCCATTAATCGAAGTATATTTCCAAGCTTCATTTTTTCGGCCAGGTTTCTTCGCTTGCCTTAATAATTCAAGCGAACGTTGGCGTTTAGGCAGTAAATCATCTTTCACCACTTCCGCTTGCAACAATGTCGAATCCAACCACTGGCTCATGCGGTCCGCCCTTGTACAGATTTCTTCTCTATTTCATCGAGCTCTTGCTTTCTATCTGTTAACCATGAATAGCCTTGCGCTTCTAGTTCGTGGGCGAGAGAAGCGTCCCCGCTTTTCACAATTTTGCCGTCAGACAAAACGTGTACGTAATCTGGTTTAATAAAATCAAGCAGTCTTTGGTAGTGGGTCACGACAATAAAACTACGCTCAGGTGAACGTTGACTATTGACCCCTTCAGCAACTATTTTTAACGCGTCAATATCCAAACCCGAATCGGTTTCGTCGAGAATGCACAGCTTTGGCTTCAACAAAAGCATTTGCATAATCTCGTTACGTTTTTTTTCGCCACCGGAAAAACCTTCGTTAACGCCACGCTTCAAAAAATCGACAGGCAAGTTCACTAACTTACAGGCTTCTCTTGCTTGCTTGAGAAACTGTGCGGAACTTATTGGTTCCTCCCCACGAGAAGTTCGCTGAGCATCCACAGATGCCTTTAGGAATTCCAAATTACTCACCCCAGGAATTTCTACCGGATATTGAAAAGCTAAAAACAAACCAGCACGCGCGCGCTCTTCAGCTTCTTTTTCAAAAAGATCTTCACCGTCAAGCGTCGCGCTACCCTCTTCAACGGTATAACCCTCACGTCCGGAAAGTACATAACCCATGGTACTTTTACCAGAACCATTCGGGCCCATAATGGCGTGAACCTCCCCCGCTTTAACTTCAAGACTTAAGCCTTTAAGAATGGTTTTTTCTTCAACACTGGCAACGAGATTTTTAATCGATAACATTTAGCATTTCCTAATTCATTCGCAATATTTCAAGTCATGCGAATATCAAACAAACAATATGAGAATACGTTTCCTTACGGGTGACTTAGCCGACAGAACCTTCTAAGCTAATTTCCAACAACTTCCCCGCTTCCACCGCGAATTCCATTGGCAATTCTTTAAAAACTTCTTTGCAAAAACCGTTAACGATCATTGACACCGCTTTTTCAGGATCAATTCCTCGCTGCTGGCACAAAAACATTTGGTCGTCGCTAACTTTAGAGGTCGTTGCCTCATGCTCGACGATCGCGGAACGGTTTCGACTTTCTACATACGGAAAGGTATGGGCACCACATTGATCCCCAATAAGTAAAGAATCGCATTGCGTATAGTTACGAGCGCCATCGGCACTTGGACTCATTCTTACTAAACCGCGATAACTATTGTTACTGCGACCAGCGGAAATACCTTTGGAAATAATTGTCGAGCGCGTATTTTTTCCCAAATGAATCATCTTAGTGCCGGTATCCGCTTGCTGTGCGCCTCGGGTTAGCGCGACGGAATAAAACTCGCCAATACTGTTATCACCACGCAAAATACAACTGGGGTATTTCCAAGTCACTGCAGAGCCTGTTTCGACTTGGGTCCAGGAAATTTTCGCGTTCTTATGGCACTCACCTCGCTTGGTAACAAAATTAAATATTCCGCCGCGACCTTGCTCGTCACCGGGATACCAATTTTGTACGGTAGAGTATTTAATTTCGGCATCATCTAGAGCAACTAACTCAACAACCGCGGCATGCAACTGGTTTTCATCTCGCTGTGGTGCTGTACAACCTTCCAGATAACTCACGTGACTGCCTTCTTCGGCAATAATCAATGTTCTCTCAAACTGCCCGGTGTTCTGCTCATTAATTCTAAAATAAGTCGACAACTCCATGGGGCAGCGGGTGCCTTTTGGAATGTAGACAAATGAACCGTCGGTAAAAACGGCGCAATTTAACGCCGCGTAATAGTTATCGCGTTGTGGAACAACACTACCAAGGTACTTCTGAACCAGTTCGGGATGATTTTGAATGGCTTCGGAAATCGGGCAAAATATTACACCAGCTTCGGCTAATTTTTCTCTAAAGGTGGTAACTACCGACACCGAATCAAAAACCGCATCAACGGCAACTCCCGCTAACATTTGTTGCTCAAGTAGCGGAATACCGAGTTTCTCGTAAGTGCGCAATAATTCGGGATCAACTTCGTCAAGAGACTTTGGTTTGTCCTTCATACTCTTCGGAGCAGAATGATAGGAAATCGATTGGAAGTCGATCTTAGGATAGTTAACGTGAGCCCATTCTGGCTCTTCCATCTCCAACCAAAGACGATAGGCTTTTAATCGCCACTCCAACATCCACTCGGGTTCATTTTTAATTGCCGAAATTTTACGAATGACGCCTTCATCTAGACCGGGTGGAAATGTTTCCGATTCAATATCAGAAACAAAACCCGCTTCATATTCTCTTTTGAGCGCTGTATTAATTTGCTCACTCATAGTGTTTGTTTCAACCTTAAATAATTTTCTTTAATCTTAATTTTTCACAACGTGCCAACAAGATAAACGTTCAACTATTCACAATTAACGAGCGGCACTTTTCTCACTAGCTTGTAAACGTTGAATGGTGTCGCAAATATGTCGAATTGCTCGATCAATATCATCACGAGTGGTGAAACGCCCTAAAGAAATTCTCAATGAACTTAAGGCATCTTGGTCGTTTAATCCCATAGCCTTAAGCACATATGAGGGAGAAGTACTTGCCGAGGTACATGCAGAGCCAGAAGAAATTGCTAACTCTCGCAGAGATAACAATAAATTTTCACCTTCTAAACCAGAAAAACATACATTTAAATGCCCTGGACTAAGGTGATCAGGATGACCATTTCGACGTAAACCTGGCAAGGTACTAATTCCCCGCCACAATAAATCCCGAAGCTCAATGGTTTTGGCAATTTCTTCATCGAGCGATTCCGCTAATAGTTTTACAGCCTTACCCATGCCAACGATCTGATGGGTCGGCAAGGTACCCGAACGCAATCCGCGCTCATGTCCGCCACCATGAATTTGAGCTTTAACTTGATGATGCGCAGAGCGGCGAACAAATAACGCGCCGACTCCTTTCGGACCATAAAATTTATGAGCCGAAAAACTCATTAAATCAACAGGGATTTTTTCGAGCGAAAAAGAAATTCTACCGAGCGCTTGTGCTGCATCGACATGAAAAAGCACTTCGGCTTGACGACAAATCCGCGCAATCTCTTCGATAGGGTTTATTACACCCGTTTCATTATTAACGAACATTAAACTAACGAGACGAGTATCTTCTTTTATTGCGGTCTCAACGTCTGCGGCGAGGATTAGACCATCAGCATTCGGGCGCAACCAAGTTACTTCTACGCCTCTCGTTTCCAAATATTTCGCGGTATCAATAATCGCTTTGTGCTCAATTTCCGAAGTAATTAAATGCCCAGAAAATTCTTGGGCTTCAAACACACCTTTTAAAGCAAGATTGTCAGATTCTGTTGCACCGCTAGTCCAAATAACTTCGCGGGGATCACAATTCAGAAAGTCTGCAAGATCACAGCGAGCCTCTTCAACCTTTTCTTCCGCTTGCCAACCATAAATATGTGAGCGCGACGCAGCATTGGCGAACACACCCTCTAAGGTCAGACACTCAGACATGGCTTCCGCGACGCGAGGGTCAACCGGGGTGGTTGCGGCGTAATCAAGATAAATAGGCTTATTCATAGTGGGGGGATTATACAAACTCTAGGCTCTGCTCACCATTTTGTCGGTCGGCAACGTCTCGCACTTCTTGACGCTCAACCAGGCTCGCTAAACTGATCCCGCTGAGGAATTGGTGGATTTGATCACTCAAATCACACCAAAGGTGATGAGTCAGACAAACTTGCCCTTGTTGGCAGTTTCCCGCACCACGACAGTTTGTTGCGTCGATTGACTCATTGACCGCATCAACTATCTGAGCAACAAAGATTTCTGCGGCATCACGGCTAAGGCGATATCCGCCTCCCGGGCCACGAACACTGCTCACCAGGGTATTCTGGCGGAGCTTCGAGAAGAGCTGCTCAAGATAAGACAAAGATATTTCTTGGCGTTTGGAAATATCGGCCAAACTTATCGGCCCTTTATCCGCATGCAGGGCCAGATCTAACATCGCAGTAACAGCATAACGGCCTTTGGTTGTCAGTCTCATAATCGGTACCTTTCCTGTAGTCCTCGCTGATGCGCCGCTACAATACAGTTAGCCATTTGTCTAAGCGCAATTGTCGGCAATTATCCAATAACCTAGTATGGTGATCAAGTATTTATCAGACTAATTTACTTGGTTATTGCCATAAAGGCTTGCTGTAAGCATCTTGGCAAGCAAATGGATGACGCCAAGGGCAATATAAGTCAAATTTTTGTTAAATTATGTTAGTCCGACAACGGCAATGGTGATGCTCTAGTACAATCACCCTTAAGAAATAGGTTTGCTAGATTCTGGTGGAAGCCTGCTAATTGGATTAGCCGCAATCTAAGCAACCAAAAATACAAGAAAACTTATAACCTACACGTTGATCTTGAGTGAATGATAGTTAAGGAATGAGTCCCAATGGTAAGTACAAATTTTGCAAAGCAATTTACTAAGCAAGGTACATTTAATTCAAAACCATTTTGGTTTTGTTTTACTCTGCTATCCTCATTTATCTCTATTGGATTCAACTCTGCGAACGCAGGTGAATTTAATCATGTTATAAATATTGGCGACCCACTTCCTGCTTTCTCAAACCTTCCCTCTGTAAAAGACAAAACCTTTTCTTCAAACGATTTCAAAGAAGACATTTTAGTTCTAGTGTCACTTTCAAATAATTGCCCTTTTTCTCGTGGTGCTGAAAAAGATATTGTCGACCTGGTTAACACGTTTAAGGACGAGTCGGTTAGAGTTGTCGGGGTAAGCTACAATTTGCATGAAAATGATTTGATGCCTGCGATGAAAGATCGCGCAAAAGCAAAAGGATTTAACTTCACCTATTTACGCGATGATAGCCAAGCACTAGGGCGAGCTTTGGGCACTTCCGTCACTCCCGAATTTTATATTTTCGATAAAGAAAGAAGACTGATCTACATGGGCGTCATGTTTGACTCCCCTGCGATGGCACAAAGTGAGGATAAAACCGTATATATGCGTGGCGAAATTACCGAGCGCTATGTTGACTCAGCGATTCTGCGTACCTTAGCCGGAAAGGATGTCAGTACTACCGAGACGAAACCTTATGGTTGCTCCGTGGAATATCGCCGTGAAGATTAAAGCTTCGACTCAGCGTTTTTACGCCGTTTTTTTTGCTCTCTTATTCGTACTAGGTCTCTCTTCCTGCGATAGCAACACGATCAATTCTCCCAATGAAAATCAAGGCCCACGTCTAGAAGCAATCAGTTTCAAACAATGGGAACAACAACTCAGCGACTACCAATCAAAAATCGTTGTCGTTGATTTATGGGCCATGTGGTGTACTTCGTGTATTGAACGCTTTCCACAGATGGTCGAGATGCATGATGCTTACAAGCAACAAAATGTTCAGTTTGTTTCGCTTAATCTCGACGACAGAGATGACACCGAATCGGTAAACCGTGCTGGAGAATTTTTAGTTAAAGTAAATGCAGAGTTTGATAATTTTCATATGAATGAAAATCTCATTGATGCTTTTGATCGATTTAAATTAATCGGCATTCCTGCCGTGCTTATTTACGATGGCAAAGGCGTAGAGCGCTACCGGCTTACCAATGACAACCCTAGCAAACAGTTTGGCGAAGAAGATATTGAATCCGCTATTAAGACTTTATTAGCAGAAGCCTAGCTCAAGACTCCGTCAAAAAATTCTTCTTTAGCTTAATAAGATACAAAACAACTTCCTTACAAATACTCAAGTAAACTAACTATTCTTTCGGTTTATTATTGGCCGTCGTAGCCTTCTGAGATTCCACCGAGTCACTTTCTGTTAAATCTTCGATCTTATTATTAGTGTGATAAATAAAATTTTTCGTCGCAGTTAGAATCCCGCGCAAAATACTCAACTCCATTTGATCCAAGCGAACTCGGTTGAATAAGCGGCGCAAGCGCGTCATGGTTTGTCGAGGGTTATCGAGATCTAAAAAGCCAAGGGTGTGCAAAGTATCCTGCAAATGCTCATAGTAATGCTCAAGGTCTTTTTGTTTTGCAGGTGGCATATCCCAATCATCAAAATGAGGCAGCTGGCCAGTTTCCGCGGTCAAATGTGCCATCCGAACTTCATAACAAATTACCTGAACGGCAGCGCTAATGTTTAAAGCGCTGTATTCAGGGTTCGCGGGAATATGGACATGATAGTTGCATTGCTGAAGCTCTTCATTTGTTAAGCCCCTATCTTCACGGCCAAAGATAATCGCGATTTCATGCTCTGCGGATTCCACCCAGGCTCGTTCACCGCACTCTCTGGGTGTTAACAATGGCCAGGGGATACGACGCTCTCGAGCGCTGGTGCCCACCACCAAGCCGCAATCCTCAATGGCTTCAGCCAAAGTATCAACGACAACAACATCATCGAGTAACTCGCTCGCATTTGCCGCCCGCCATACAGCCTTCGGCGATGGAAACTCTTGAGGATCAACCAAATAGAGCTGAGTCAGCCCCATGTTTTTCATCGCTCGAGCCGCAGCGCCAATATTGCCGGGATGGGATGTGTTCACTAGGACAATCCGAATATTGTCAAACGTGGGTTTATTCATCGAATTGTCACCGCATGATTTTAAAGGGCGCAAAGTTTAGCAAATCAGCACCTAACTGGTATACTGCTGCGCCTTCCGAATAGGGATAAATGTGGCTCATAGCGGCGTTGTGATCAGCATCGGTGGCCAATACGACTGCCGCAATGACTGAAAGCCATGCCCTCAACAAGCTTTCTGAAAGACTGAGCAACTAATGCCGCTTCGGCTGATTGATTTGATTTACCTGAATTGAATCACCGACTATTAGAATTCTGATTAATTCCGTCCCTCACACTGATATTAGGTAGTAGATATTTATGGAACCCATGTTAACGGTCGCGTTAAATGCCGCACGAAAAGCAGCGCAAATTATTGAGCAGGCAATCGACCGCTTAGACAAAGTCACTGTTGAGACTAAAACACGAAATGATTTCGTTACCCAAGTTGACATCAAAGCCGAAAAAGAAATCATTTATCATCTGCGCAAAGCCTACCCAGAACACAAAATAGTTGCGGAAGAAACCGGCGAACATGAAGTGG
Organism: Aurantivibrio infirmus; assembly: GCF_054767315.1. Taxonomy (NCBI): domain Bacteria; kingdom Pseudomonadati; phylum Pseudomonadota; class Gammaproteobacteria; order Cellvibrionales; family Cellvibrionaceae; genus Aurantivibrio; species Aurantivibrio infirmus. Next base: position 178,443 of record NZ_BAAFSK010000005.1, on the reverse strand, counting down.
GAGAAAGCGACTATAAATGGATTATTGATCCTTTAGACGGCACAACAAATTTTATTCACGGCATACCACATTTTGCTGTCTCGATTGCTTGCGTTTACAAGGGAAAAATTGAACACGCCGTTATTATTGATCCTATAAAGCGTGAAGAATTTACCGCGAGTCGAGGTAAAGGGGCGCAACTTAACGGTAGACGAATCAGAGTTACCGACCTCACGGGTTTGGAGGGTGCACTAATTGGCACCGGCCTCCCCTTCAATGGCTACGCTTTCGAACATATTGACCCGTACCTCAATTGCTTAAAAGAAATTGCCGGACAAACCGCAGGCATCCGCCGTCCCGGATCTGCTGCATTAGATCTTGCCTACGTAGCGGCTGGACGCTTTGATGGCTTTTGGGAAATTGGCCTAAAACCTTGGGATATGGCGGCGGGAATTTTATTAATAAAAGAAGCAGGCGGAATGCTTGCAGATTTTAAAGGTGGTGAGGACTATTTAAACTCTGGCAACATTGTCGCCGGTGCGCCGAAAGTGTTTAAAAACTTATTACAGATTACGCAAAAACACTTGGGCAATATTTAAAGCAGCTCTGTATTCAAGGCGACGCAATTTAAAAGCAGTAATTATTAGGCAATCCAAAAAAACTGAAGTAAAGCGGTATCGGAATGCCTAATTTATCTCGGTTTTATCCTTCGGTTTTTTCCGGTGCTAATAATTCGTTCAAGGTTGAAATCAATTCTGCAAAAATAACCGGCTTCGTTAAATACGCATCAAAACCAGCCGCCAACCCTCTCTCGATATCATGAGACATCGCATTCGCAGACAGGGCGATTACTGGCAAACTCGAAGACACTGGGTCTTGCTTCAACACTTTTAAAGCTTCGAAGCCATCCATTCCCGGTAAATTAATATCCAAAATAATGAGATCAGGTTTTTCGGTTCTCGCCTTATACAACCCTCTAAACGCCTCGTTAGCTGTATTCAATTCAATTTGCGGGAAACGCTGTAACAACTGTTCCATTAATCGCAAATTAGAAGCGTTATCCTCGATATATAAAATGCTTTTGTTGTCTTTGACGTTCAATGTCACTTGAATTTGATTTTCGACATTTTTGTTTACTTGAATTGATTTTTCTGCCGTCCACTCTTCAGAACGCTGTAGCGTCACAATAAAACTAGAGCCGACTCCGACGTTGGAATGGAAATCCATTTCGCCGCCCATCATCTCAGTGAGCTGGCGCGTAATCACTAAACCAACACCCGAGCCTTCAGTGCCACTGTCTTCAGCGCCTAAACGGTTAAAAGGCTCAAATACAGCTTCATGTAAAGAATCGGGAATACCATAACCGGTATCGTGAACTTTAATCGAAATTTTATCCGCGCCTTTGACCACTAGCTCCACTTCAACTTCACCGCCTTCGCGATTATATTTAATTGCATTGCTTAATAAATTTAACAAAATTTGTTTCAAGCGCATTGCGTCAGCGTGTAAATAAATTGTTTCCAATGCGTTGGTTTTTACCTTCATTACTATTTTTTTAGCAGCCGCTTGAGACTGAAGATATCGCACACACTCTTCGATTACACGGATCGGAAGAACCGGCTCTAAAGATAAGGTTATTTTCCCCGACTCAATTTTCGCCAAATCCAATACATCATCAATAAGCTGCAATAAATGCTCGCCGGCTTTACGGATTTCTCGAATGTTTTCGCGCTGCCCCAACTCTAAGTTCGCTTCGTAATCGAATAATTGTGAAAAGCCTAAAATAGCATTCATCGGCGTGCGTAACTCATGACTCATACTTGATAAAAATTGAGATTTTGCCTGATTTGCTTTTTCGGCTTGTTCCTTCGCCTGCAGCACGCGCTCCTCTGCTTTTTTCAAGGCGGTAATATCCATATTAGTACCAGACAAACTTTCCAACTCACCGTTTTCGTCAAAAATCCCCTGCCCGCGAGAGCGAATCCAATACTGTCTGCCATGCTCACCGACGACGCGATATTCAATATCAAAAGGCGCTTGATTTCGTAAATGTTTCACTACATTGCGGTCGTAACGAGCACGATCTTCAGGCACAACTCGTTCACGGAAATTCTTAAAATGATGGAGCCCGGTATCCTGCTCGTGATCAGAAACTTCGAGGCCTATTTGCTCCCAACAACGCTTAGAAAAAAAGAAGGTATTTTTCTTTGGCGACCATTCCCAAATACCATCATTCGACGCATTGATAATGCGCATTTGCCGCGCTTCACTTCGCTTTGTTGCATCTTCCGCTTCCTTTAGTGCAGTGATATCGAAATTAATACCCGACAAGTAAATTACTCGCCCGCTGTCATCACGCACTGAATCCGCTAAACATTGTGACCAAATATAATCGCCTTCTTTAGAAATGACACGAAAAGTCACATCAACGGGCGTCCCAGTTCTCAAGTGATGGGCTACTGCGGCTCTAGTTGGCACCCAATCTTCGGGATGAATTAATTCCCATAAGCGTCTTGAATCACTAATCGCTTCTGCATCCTCCTCCCCATAACCCATTCGCTGCCAAAATTCACCACTCCAATCGAAACGATTAGTACTCAGCTCCCAGTCCCAAAACCCGTAGCCGCTACTACTATCGAATATCCGCTGATGCCGCGAAACCAACTCCCTCAGCTCATTTGCGCTTAATGAGGCCAATTCATCGTCGCTTAACCAAACTCGTTTTGCCATTGCCGTATCACTCAGAAATAGATAGAGATAATTTGGCAGCTAGTTTATTGGAAATACAGCAGAGAACCAAGAAGTGCTATCTCATTAAGATGTGAGCATCGACACAATCGCAAACCCTCCTTCATAGGCAGACAAGTCTTAGAAGTTTGTATTAGGTTTGACTAAGATGCAGTGGGCGAGAGGAATTTCAGCAATAAAATTTAAAAACATTATTGCACTTACGTATCGATAAAGCATAGACTCGGGAACAGCCAAAATTAGCAACAGAAAAAAATAATAGTGCTAGAAAAGACTCTGCAGAAAAATGCGGTAAAAGCAACGAAATTAGAAAGAAGAATTTTGAGCATTTTGAACCTGCATAATGTATTCCACGATCAGCATACAAACTCAATACAAGCAAAATAAAATGACAAATAAACCAGAAACAATACCCGCCGTAAAAGATGATCTATTTATATACAACGGTAGAAAAATAAATGATTTGACTGTCAATCTCGTTATTGATTTCAAAGGTTTACTCGATGAAGAGGTGCTCAGAAAAGCAATCATACTTTCAATTCAATCAGAACTTATTCTTAATTATAAATTTGACGCTAAAGGAATCGGTCGCCCTAAATGGAGACTCGACAAAAATATTGATTACGATTCTCTCTTTACGATAATTAATGTTGAATCCGATGAGCAACGCTTAGAACAAACCGAATTTTTTTTTAGCAAACCGCTAGATCCAGCATCTGACAATGTGCTTAAGATTTGTCTAATTCGCGATCAAAACGATTCATTAATTTTTAAATTAAGTCATGTTGTTGCTGATGGTGGCGGCATGGTTGAATATATTGCTCGACTCGCGAACACCTACACAACATTACTAAGCGACCCCGCTTACATACCCCCGCCAATAGAAGGCGACCGAAGTTTAAAACAAATCTATAAGAATTTTAGCTTTATTGAAAAACTAAAAGTCATACCCTATAGCTTTCGTGTTATAGCTAGTCGTTTCCGTCCGAGAGGCAATTGGAGCCTACCTTTAAAACCAGGGGGAAAAGATCAGCCGCGCTTTCTTCGTTACAAACTTGATGAACTCAGTTGTAACTATCTGAATAAGTTTTGCAAAACCAATAAATTTACCATTCACGAAGTGCTAACAGCGCTTTATTTTCGTGCACTGCACAAAACTATTAAGCCTAAGCCAAACACCCCAATGAGATTGCTGAGCACAACGAACCTCCGGCGTTACACGAAAAAAGGGGTTGGTGAAGCTCCCTGTAATCTATCGTCAGTTTTAATAATTAATATTGGCAAAGACTTAGGAATCAACTTAGCTGACACAACTCAGAAGGTACACGACGCCGTTGAATGGCAAAAAGACTCTTATATGGGACTAAACTCTCATCGGACTAGCCCCTTGAATATAAAGTTCTTGCCGTACTTTTTAGTCTCTGGAATCAATATGATTGCTAGTGTTTTTTCGTTCTTGGTGATTGATTCTGCAACCCTCCCCCCGTTATTTACAAACATAGGGAGGGTTACCAAAAATGTTTTGCGTTTTGGTACGCAGGAGATCATTGACTTCTACGGTTTCGCCCCGATTCCCACCTACCCCATGTCTTATACGGGAGCCATTGGTTTTGGTGACGAAATAAGCCTAACTGTCGCTTTTTATAACGAGGTGATTGACGAAGAGGTAATGCAAACCCTATTTAGTGATATGGAAAAAGATTTAAAAAACGATGGCTCAATTGCCATTTAATATTCTCAGATAATCAAGATAGCAGCGGAAAATATGAAAAGTAAAAATGTACTTATTACTGGGGGGAACTCCGGTATTGGCTACGCTACGGCAGTGCTGTTTTCCCAACGCGGATATAATGTAACTATAAGTGGTAGAGATGAAAATAAATTAAAGCTCGCAGCAACGGAACTCGGCGCTGACTTTTTCGTTGCCGATCTAGCCGATCTAAACCAACTTGAATCGCTCAGCGAAACCTTTCCGGATGGCCTTGATGTTTTAGTCAACAATGGTGCGATGGCGCAATTCATGCCGATTGAAGCGCACACAAAGGAAATTTTTGATCTCAATATAAGTACCAACGTCCACGGCCCGCTTTATTTAATTCAAAAACTTTTACCTTCACTGGAAAAAAAATCAGGTGCAATCGTAAATGTGTCGTCACTCATTGTCGACAACGGAAAACCCAATGCCAGCCTCTATGCAGCAACCAAAGGTGCAATCGAAGCCCTCACAAGAAGTCTCGCATTAGAATTTGCTCCTCGGGGTATTCGGGTCAACGCAGTTTCACCCGGCGCGATTGATACGCCCATCTTACATAAACTTGGAATTCCCGAAGATGAAATCCCAGCATTACTGGCACATCAAGCAGCCGCGATTCCTTTAAAACGACTCGGTAAACCGGAAGAAGTGGCTGACGTGATACTCGCTCAGGCAGAAGCGACTTATGTAACGGGCGCAATTTGGAAGGTTGACGGTGGTATTGACGCAGAATAAATTTGGTTTTTTTGTTTATTCGCAAACGGAATCGGGCACTTCTCTAGCTTCGGGTCCCTGATAATCTATATCGTCGCAACGTAATGGTAAAAAAGTTTCCGCAGGTTTACTCTCCGTATCTACGTAACAGGCAGTAACGCCGCTTGCAACGAGCATTGTAAAAATTCTGTAGATCTCTTCAATTGTAAAACCTTGATCAGATAAAAATGCAGATACATACCCGTTCACGTTTATCGACTCATCAAATTCTATATTTAGGTGGCTATCTATTTGTTGAGCCAGACTTAAATGCTCACCAATTGATAGTCCTTGTTGAATTCGAACCCGCTCTAACGCCGGTACCCTTTCATCTCCTTTAGCGATAGGCCTGGCATATCCCATCATACTCGGCTTCCCGCCGTGCTTTTTACATTCGACTTTAACGAGTTCTTCCACACTCAGGTTATTTTTATAGTCGAGTAATGCCCTTTGAATAAACTCTACTCCTTCTAATAACGGCTTAACTCCATAAGACCTTGCGTCGGTCGCCAACACACCCGCTGTGGTCGCAGCAATAATCGAAGCCCGAGCCGTGCCGCCCAACGCACCGATGTTGTTACACCAAATTCTTGGATCTGGCCAGCTCAAACAGATATAAACAGCCTCGATCCAATTTGCTAGAGGTTTGCCGGGTAGCTTCCCGGTTGAATTTAATACCTGCACTTGGACATAAGAAAGTTTTCCAACAAAATCCTCCATCATGTCCATGCCATGGCAAACTACGCCTTGACCTATTACCCAGCCGCCTTTAGTGCTTTTGATTACCCCTCGATTATTATCGTATCGCTTTAAATCGGGAGAAGCTCTGTTCTTTATCATCTTAGTTTTCGTCACACTCAAGTTCGTTCTTTGGCTCAAAACTTTGCATTTGATTAAACTTTTTAGGTTGCTCGGTTTCAATAAAATACTTTTCATCGTCGGGAAAGGGCATCGCGTTAATCGATTTATTTGCCAATTCAATACCGTGCGCAAATAATCCTGGCGCTGAAATCAATTGAAATATCCCGGGCCCCATTCTCGGTAAGAAGCCCAAATCGCATAAGACCGCAGCAACGACTCCGGTGGAATACCAACCGCAATTCAACTCGTGTAATTTTTCCGCAAATTTATTTCCCCAGACCAGCGCGCTTCCTGAATTCGGTAGATGCAAGATCGAATCAACTATTCTTTGGGGAATTATATCTACGCCTTCAAAACGAGAACCAAACCCAGGGACTACTTGCCCGCTATCATTCTTCAACCCTTGCTCTGAATCAACTAGCTGATTAACAACCTCACCCGGATCCTTTTTAAGGTTTTTTCGTAGCCATCGCATTGATAACTCGACCTCTTCTGCACCAAGGTAGGATCCACCCATAATCGATAGACCAATGGGTAAAATGTGAGAAGGATCCGTTTTACCTACTCCTGCATTCATAGCAGCTCTAACTCCAGGGTGGCGAGGCCCTGGACTAACGAAGGCAATCATTAATTTTTCAAGAATTCGCGCATCGTCTTTCGAAGGTAACTCACCTCTAAAAAGCAAATAAAACACCTCAATATAACTGCGTTTTTGCAATAACTGTTCTAGGTTATAACCGTAACAACTCGACTCTTCCGCGATGTAGGGATTTTCATCCGAGGGTTTTTCATACCATATTTTAGTACTCACCTTATCAACAAATTTATCGTCCCTTCGAATGACATTATTTTCTTTCATAGGTTCAGGATCTGAGCTAGACATTACTTTTTCTCAAAGTTACAGGAAGTATCGACGCAGTTTATACGAAAGAATATATAAAAACGACAGCAATCTACGATGAACGTATTACTTGAAAATTTTTATTTTAATTATTTTAAAAAATTAAACATTGATTGGAGCGATTAGTCACCCCAAAAATAGAATTTAGTTTCCAACAACAAACTACGTCCGGAAAGAGGCTGATCATTAGGAACGCCAGAATTAACGTCCGTTGGCTCATATAAATCTTCATCAAATAAATTGCGAACCGAAACTGACACATCTAGAACACCAAATATTTTTGCGCTGGTCAAAGTTAAATTCACAACGGAGTCATTATCAAGGTCATCGCGTATATCACCCATCGATCTAGTTCGATCCATAACGCGGTGGAACTCTGCGTTTAAATGCCATTGATTAGACACCTGCCAATCCAAGCCCAAAAACAATTGCTTACTCGGCGCATCGGCGACTGTGCTACCCGTACTTTTGTTTTCCGAATCCTGATACGCGTAGTTGCTTATTAGTGATACCGTATTGCTTAAATCCCAATTTAGCTCCACTTCGAAACCTTGACCTTCTTGGTCAAAAACATTTTGCGCAGTGCTTGTTCCCCCTAAAATTCCGTCGTCATCAACGAAATCAATTAACCCATCAATGTCATAACTAAATAAGTTTAATCGAATATTTAAATCGTAAGTTGGCCGATAATCAAACGACAACTCAACTGTATCAATTTCCTCGGGATCAACTTCCGGATTACCATTAACTACTGGATTATTAATGGCAAATTGCTCACTGAATGTTGGTGCTCTAAATGCACGTCCATACAAAAATTTGGAGGTCAAGTTGTAATTAGTTTGCCATACTAATGCAAGACGAGGGTTAACAGTGTTGCCAAAATCTGAATAGTCATCAAAACGAACCCCAGCAGTAAGCTCCCAGTCTGGCAGAAATGCCCAAGCATCTTGCACGGAGATATGCTTAATTTCTCTATCTCTATCTCGCAGAAATATCAATGGTGTTCCGGTTACATCCGTTAGCGTCCCATCAACAACCGGAATGGTCCCGTCGATTATCCCCGGGCCAAAGTTCTTTTTTTCACGAGCTTCGTTTGACTGCTTTTTAATTCCTGTCGCAATACGGATTTGATGATTTTGAAAGCGCTCATAATAACCAACATATTCCAATGATAAGTTCTCGTCTGTTCCACCAGGCGTACCTATCAGTCCATCGGTAAACAAAACTGCGCCAACTGCGGTAAATGGGTTTGGGTCTATATTTCCATCCATCCCTATTGGAGCAACCGCTCCAGGGGGCAACAATCTAAAAAAGGTATCTTGTTTTAAATAAAAATAATTTAAATGTACTTCGTAACTCCAATCTTTATTGTCGGAATCAGATGTATAACTAAGATCAAGAAGGTGCTGATCGACCTGTTGAGTACCGCTAGGATCTAAAGCATAGGCCGCTCCAATCCCAATTCCCCCGTCATCTTGAATCCAAGAATTTAATCTGAATTGCCACCCACCCTTACTTAATTCCAGTTGAGAATTTAAAATATCGTATTCAGTATCAACCGAACCCGGCGCTAAAGATGCCGTATTGCCTGTCACCAAGAAAGTCAGTGGATCTAGTAAAGTCGTTTGGCTATCAGCATCAATAATTCGATCATCATCACCCTTACTTTGCGTCAGCTCTACACTTAAACCAAAATTCCACTCCCCAACATCGGTTCCATAATTAAACCACGCCGAGTAGGTATCGAATGATCCCGCTTGCAAACCTACTTCCACTCCATCTGTGTCGGTTGAACTTTTGGTAATAACGTTGATTACGCCTGAAAACGCATCAGCGCCAAACACCGCTGAACCAGGACCACGAATAACCTCAACTCTTTCAATGTTGTGGACTGGTAAGCGAAAAGTGGGCGCTCGTGCTCCCGTAAATAATTCCGTGATCGGGTAGCCGTTAATTAGCATTAAGACTTGAGGATTAGAAGCGGTATGAATCCCACGAATTGAAATCAAGGAACTATAACGAGTTGACAAAGATACGTGAACACCAGGAATTGTTTCTAATATATCGTCGAGATCCCGCGCGCCCATTTTGCGAATATCATCAGAGGTAATAACACTGGCTACAGAAGGAGCTAAACGTAGGGGCTTGCTTGAACCCGTCGCAATGCTAACGGTTTCTTCGTCACCGTATAAAAGAAGCAGGTCTTCTTCTTCAGAAAAATCTTGTGCGAAGGTAGTACTAGAAAAAAAACCACCTAACAAAAACACGTAAAAGTATGCTTTGAAAACATTTTTAAAATTCATAAAATTTTTCCATGCCCAACATCAAGCAACTGACAAGTAAACCCCAGGTATTAGTTATAAACAATAGCTCATTATTAGTATGTGGCCATCAAAAAAGCGAATTTGACGAAAAAAAGAGATAAATCGCGCCACTTATTGGATTTATTTCCAATAGAACGCTCGATTTTTTTTTTGGCCGTAACATGGCCATCCACTAAGCACAGAACGATATTAAAAAAGTGAAATAAAAAGTTGTTAATTATTCTAAATGAACTAAATAGAAGATAAGAATTTACGTTACCATTTCTAAAAAATTAAACAGCACTTTTATTTTTAAAATCGAAATAACGAAAAGAGTACTAAATAGCAGATGTGAATAAAGCGAAACACGAATTCGTACTAGAAGATTTTGTCCGTGAGACAAAAACAAGAAAATAACCGGTATGGCTCGTTTTTTATTCCTCTCTGCATGATTCTTGAGTTGCCATGGAGATATTGAGTGGATCAAATTGCAGTAAAAAATCCGTCTAAGAAAAAGATTACATCGCTTCCCGACCCGTTTATCCCAACTATTACCGTCGCTGATCTATTACTTCGCTACTTAGAGCAACTATCCGTTGATTATGTTTTTGGTGTGCCTGGTGGCGCAATAGAACCTCTTTTTGACGCTTTAGCTCGCTGCCAGGACCAAGACAACAGCCCAAAAGCTATAATCGCACGTCACGAAACTGGCGCTGCTTTTATGGCAGATGGTTATCATCACATTACTGGGAAACTGGGCGTGTGCATGGCAACCACTGGGCCTGGCGTCACCAACATGATTACCGGTATCGCTACTGCGCAGGCAAATAAAGTTCCGATGTTAATTATTTCTGCCCAAACTGCCTTACCAACCTTTGGGCGAAATGCAGTTCAGGAATCGTCCTGTACTGGCGTTGATACCGTCGCGATACTGAATCATTGTTGTCGTTTTAGTTCACTGGTATCTCACCCAGAACAATTTGAATATAAACTTGTTACGGCAATTATGCGTGCGTTTGGGCCGACACCTGGCGCGGTACATCTGAGTATTCCGATGGATGTTATGCGAGCCGCAGTGGAGTTTAAGACTCCGCGTTATCAAATTGACAATTTAATTAAAAGACACATAAATCCAGATTTAGATACGATTGAAAACCTGTTTAATTTATTAACAAGTAAAGACAAAACCGTTTTTATTATTGGTGATGGTTGTAGCTCTGGAATAGCTGGTATTTTAACGGTTGCCTGCTCACTCAATATTCAAATAGTTTGCACGCCTCATGGTAAAGGTCTGGTGAATGCACAACATCCTATGTTTCGCGGCGTCTTGGGTTTTGCTGGACACGATGATGCTCTCTCCGCAGTGACCAACCCAGAAGTTAACAACATTCTTTGCCTTGGAACCTTAATGGGAGAGTGGGCAAGCAATGGCTGGGACCCTCAAATTTTGGTCAACGAGAAATGCATTCATATTGATGAAGTCGAAGAGAATTTTTCAAGTACGCCTAATGCACGACAACACATTCATGCAAATTTGGCGACAACGTTTCACCTGCTGACAGAGCGCATCGCGACGGAAAGCATTAAAGATCCAAAGTCGGATAAAAATATAGATCTCATCAACCAACATGAATTATTTACCTTAAAACGCCAGTTTGCTTTGGATGATGAAAAAGGATACATCTCTGACAGTTCGCCAATTAAACCCCAGCGCTTGATGAACGAGTTGCCGAAAATATTTCCCTCAAACACTCACTATTTAGCGGATTGTGGGAACAGCTTTGCCTGGGCGATTCATTATTTACAGCCATCTGATCGCCGAATTTTCGGCGTGCGTGAAGACCGTGCCAGCTTATTTCGCGCGTGTTTGGAATTCGCCCCCATGGGTTGGGCAATCGGCTGCGCAGTCGGTTCTGCACTTGCAAAGCGTGATCAACAAGTCGTTTGTATCACTGGCGATGGCAGCTGGTTAATGAGCGGACAGGAGATTTCTGTTGCGGTTCAGGAACATTTATCCATAGTTTTTATTATTCTGAACGACGCCGCATTGGGTATGGTAAAGCATGGCCAAAGACTCACCGGGGGTGAGGCGATTGGTTTTGAAATGCCGCCCACTGACTTTGTGATGCTAGCGAAATCTATGGGTGCGAAAGCTTTTAGAATCGACTCCCCGCAAGATCTTAAAGATTTATCTAAGGAGCTGAATAGTAAAGACGGTCCCATCTTACTCGATGTGTATATTGACCCCGAAGAGGTTCCGCCGATTGCGAAACGCATCGCAATGCTGACCAACAGCGCGGGCTAATCTGTATTGAGTTCGCTAATCCTCAGTGGAATTCTAGATACCTTGGCTCGCCTCCCAACAAAGCGCGAATCACCCTATATAACTATCAGAACCCCCTATTCCCAGCTTAGATGTGGCAAATCGAGCTGGGGGTATCAGCTGTTGGCGCTTAAATCTCTTTATTTGCGTCGTGGGCTGAATAGTTTTCGCATTCCGGCATCATTGTTATGGCAAGTTCGATCACGCAGTCTAGACTAATAAGTTAGTTAAGCGGGAATTGATATATGCGTCAGGCATAAAAGGAATGAAACGATTGTTGTTAGTTGCTATTCGTCATTAGGCGGCCAATAGCCCTACAAGAGCGTTTCTAACAGCGGAAAGTAAGCTACTGAATTACTCGCTGAAACAAGGTAGCAGACTGTAACTATTATTTTGAGGATTTGTGGCCAACACTTGCAACCCACAACACAATAAATCTCTTTTCAACCGTTTCGGGCTGTTCATGTTGCTGTTCCTCGGTAACGGAATCCTCCTGCCTGCCAGTCACGCGGACGAAATTGCGATTATTTTTCCGGAAGTTCGTGAACCCTACCTCACCATGTTTTCTTCAGTTGCCGATGGCGTATCCCAAGAGTTTGGCCAAAATATTAACAAGCTTATATTACCTGGCAGCTCACAAGCCGAAGATACTAGTCAATGGCTGATAGATAATTCTATTTCCGACGTCGTTGTTTTGGGCAACAAAGCTATAAGCCATCAAAAAAACTCGACACTCAACACGGTAGCGGGTGCGTACATTCTACCGCCAGGTACTTTAGAATTTTCTGGTATCACGCTGAACCCTGATTCTCGATTTTTATTCACAGAATTAAAAAGACTAAAGCCCGAAATAACTTCCATACACGCCGTTTACGAAGAAAACAAAAATCAATGGGTCATTGACGCCGCCACTGAGTCGGCAAAATCCCTTGGTATCACATTACATGCCTATCCTGTCTCAAGCATGAGTGAAGCCGCATCACAATATCAAAAAGTACAGCGCCGTTTAAACAACAAAACCGAAGCCTTGTGGTTACCTCTTAATGGCCCTTCCCGCGACAAATCTATTTTACAAAGAATTCTTGATACAGCTTGGTCCCGAGATCAAATCGTTATTTCTAGCAATTTAAGTGATAGCGCTCGTGGTGCTTTGTTATCTGTGCAGATTGATTTTACCGGCTTAGGACGAGAACTAGGCAAGCTATTGAAGCAACACAAAGATAAACCTGAAACAAAACCTCAAACACTGTTTGCTAACACCTTACTTAAATCGATCAACGTCAGGGCCGCCGCCCACGTCGGCATACAATTAAAACGAGAGGAGCTCGATGAGTTTGAATTTATTTATCCGCCACAATAGTTTGTTGCTTTTGTGGAATGATTAACGAGAAATGTAATGTCGAAGTTTTTTAAGCAGTTTTTTTCTCGCTTAAGCTTTCGTCAGCAGTTAATGCTAACGTTTTCGCTGGGTATTGTTTGCCTGGCGGTGGTTTCTTCGATCGTAATTTCTACTATTACAGAACAACGCCTAACCAAACAAATATTTGATCAAGGTAGTAATGTTACCAATACTATCGCCGATCAAAGTACTTACGCATTATTAGTGCAGAGTATCGATAACGCGCGCGATGTCGCTGATCCAGCCCTCTCTTTCCCCGACGTTACTGGCGTAACCATCCTCAGCCCCGATAATAGCGTGCTCTATCACACTGGCGCAGAGACGACCCCATCGAAGGGTGAGCGCTTGCCTGTACTTGGCGTCGAGCACCCTTATCAAGAAAACAATGATGCTTGGTATTTTTCACTTCCCGTGTATGCCGGCGGTGAAGCGTCAGATTTTGAAGATCCGCTGTTTGGCGGTACCGAATCTAAACGAGAACTCATCGGGTTTGTTCAAGTTGCCGTCAGTAAAAGCAACTTACAAACGATCAGTCGCGATATTTTTCGCAGTAACTTAAGCGTTTCGTTTATTGCTGCCGCAATACTCTTGCTCGTCTTGCTCGCTGTCACGAATTTAGTGACGAAACCTATTCAAGAATTATCAGGCATTATGCGCCGTGCCCATGCCGGAGAAGAAAATGTTAGAGCCGATTTAACGGGCTCCAAAGACGTGTTGGAAATGGAAAATGCGTTCAACACCATGATTTCTGAACTCGAACGACGTGAAGATGCCTTAAAACGCGCCCGCGATACCGCACTTGCATCGGCGCGAATTAAAGGTCAGTTCGCGACGACAGTTTCTCACGAATTACGTACGCCAATGAACGGCGTTATGGGTATGTTAGAACTACTTCATTCAATGGATCTGAATGAGGATCAAATCGAATACGTCAACATCGCTCGCTCTTCAGGTGAAGAACTCTTACTACTTATTGATGACATTCTAGATTTTTCAAAAATCGAATCTGGAAAAATGAAGTTACAATCTTCGAATTTTGATCCACGCGAAATGATGAAGGGGATTGTCGAGCTACTAACCTCACAAGCACAACAAAAACATTTAGAACTCAACGGCGAAGTTGAAGAGCAGGTACCTGCACATTTATTTGGTGACTCAAGCCGCATTCGCCAAATACTGATCAACCTTGTCGGCAATGCGCTCAAATTTACCCAACATGGTAGCGTTATTGCTCGTGTCGCTTTTATCGAAAAAGAAGATGAAGATAGCCTGTTGCACGTCTCCGTCGAAGATACGGGAATCGGTATTCCAGAAAATGCCCAACAACTTATTTTTGAAGCGTTCTCACAGGCAGACGGTTCTACGACTCGACAATTTGGCGGCACCGGTTTAGGCCTCGCGATTTGTGCGCAGCTTGTGCAGTTAATGGGAGGAAAAATCGGCGTTAAGAGCCAGCTGGGTAAAGGCAGTATATTCTGGTTCACCCTACCGATCACTGTAGCGAACGCTCCTGATCTCGATACTAAAGAAGTCAGCGAAGTGGCAGGCCAGCGCGTGCTGATAGTTAGTCGAACCACAGATAGCTGTCATTCTTTAATTCGAAAGTTTATCGCTTGGGAATGTTTTCAACGAAATACCACGACTGCGAGCGACGCAATCACGCTGATGAAAAACGCCGCGACGCAAGGTAAACCCTATGATTTTTTAATTATTGATACCCCCATCAGTGACAGTAGTGAAACCGAATTAATTAAAGTCATAAAAAATCAGTCCTTACTGTCAACTGCAAACATCATCATCTTGACTCATAACCCACTGAATGATTTACCGCCAAACACTAAGTGTATTGCTAAGTCGCCTAGTTCAAAATTACTCGAAGCGACGATGATAGAACTTATTGGCCGTGATAAAACTATCGTTAGCCAAGATGAAAAAACCAAAGTTAAAGAAAAAACTAAGACTAAGAGAACGTTAAGCCCTGCGCAAACCGCTTCTACTCATGTCCTGTTGGTTGAAGACAATAAAACCAACCAAATTGTAGCCACGGGAATGCTCACCCGACTCGGTTTTTCCTGTGATATTGCCGACAACGGTAGCGCTGCAATAAATGCATTAAACAGCAAATATTTTGATTTGGTATTAATGGATTGTCAGATGCCAATGATGAATGGTTATACCGCGACTCAATTGATTCGAGGTAAAACCAGCGACTATCAGAAAATTCCAATTATCGCGCTTACCGCCAACACTGGATCTGCAGATATAAAGCGCTGCTTTACTGCTGGCATGGATGACTACTTAGCTAAGCCACTAACCATGGATACCTTAGAACTAAAGCTTGGTAAATGGCTGAGCCGCGAAAGACCGACATTAGCAACATTAACGTCGAGCTCAGACGAAAAAGAAAAGCAGGCATCAGAACTTATACTCGATAAATTATCCAAAATCGATGAAAAAGTACTGGATGATTCAGTTATTGCTAAATTACAGACACAACTCGGTGATTCATTTGAATCGTTTATTAACACTTATATTGAAGATACGCCAAATACCATTCAAAAATTAATTGCAGCACTTAAGGCATCGAACCAAGAAAGCTTTAGCCACTGTATTAAATTATTAAAAAGCAGTTCTAACAACCTAGGAGCGAAAAAATTATCTAAGCATTTTTCTGTCATCGAAAAACATGCTACCGCTTTTACCGAAAATGACATCCAGAAAATCGAGAAGATAATTGCGGACGAACTAAATAACACGAAGGATGAACTGAATAAGATAAAACTAAGCATCGAAAAACCAATAGAAAATGACGATGTGAAATTATTACAACCGCATGTTCTTATTGTTGACGATGATGCGAGTACGCGAATAGTTATTCGCGGCATTATCAATAAAGATGGTTACGATATCCACGAAGCAGAGAACGGACAACAGGCGCTAGAATACTGCCAGAAAAAAATGCCGGACCTCATCCTGATGGATGCATTGATGCCAGAACTCGACGGCTTTGCTGCATCGAAAGCCATCATCGCAATTGAAAGTGCGATAAAACCCACAATACTTATGGTGACCTCATTACAAGACGAAGACACTCTCGATAAAGCTTTTGCTGCCGGTGCCACTGATTTTATTTTAAAACCTGTAAACGCTACCGTATTACGGCGACGTGTCTCAAGGGTGTTGCATTCCGGACATATCGACAAGCACATTCATCAATTGTCTTACTACGATAAATTAACCTCATTACCAAATCGCGCTTTCTTTATTGAACGTTGCAAAAATTTATTGCGAAGCGCAAAAGAGCATAACAGCACCATCGCTGTACTTTTCATGGATCTAGATCGCTTTAAAATGGTAAACGATCTTCAAGGCCATGAGATTGGAGATTCTTTACTAAAAGCATTTTCAGAACGTCTCGAAAGTTGCGTTCGCTCGGCGGATATAGTTGCGCGCTTAGGAGGCGATGAGTTTACCGTTGTGTTGAACAACGTTGGCAACATGGATGCAGTGGCAAGAATTGCAGAAAAAATCGCGAAGGCGATGGTGAGTCCTTTTACTTTTAACGATCAAAAAGTTTATATGACAACCAGTATCGGGATTGCACTCTACCCGAAGAATGGTGAGACCATTAACGAGCTCATGCGTTTCGCAGATACCGCGATGTTTAGAGCCAAAGCCAACGGTGGTGGCTGCTACGAGTTTTATGAAAATGGTATGGAAACCGAAATCACGCGGCAAATAGAATTGGAAGCGGAAATTCGCCGAGCCTTGGAGAACGACGAATTCGTTTTACACTACCAACCTCAGGTCGACATCCACAGCAATGAATTAACTGGACTGGAAGCGCTGATACGCTGGCACCACCCTGTTCGCGGTATGGTTCCTCCAGGCTTGTTTATTCCTGTTGCTGAAAAATCAGGTCTCATTTCGTCCATCGGCACCTGGGTACTGAATCAAGCGTGTCAACAATTAAGAAGCTGGCTCGACCTTGGTTACGATCCTGTGACAATTGCCGTCAATGTTTCTGGTGGCGAACTGACGAATTCGGTTTTACTAGAAAAAGTCGCGAAAGCACTCGACGAGACTAAAATTCCAGCTAACTTATTAAAACTTGAGATAACCGAAGACACCTTAGCGGGCTGTAATGAACAAACATCGCAGTACTTGCAAGAGTTGAGAAACTTAGGTGTGACTCTTGCCATTGATGATTTTGGAACCGGATACTCTTCGTTAAATTATTTAAAACTCTTCCCTGTTGATACTTTAAAAATTGATCGAAGTTTCGTAAAAGATCTACCAGACGACGCCAATAGTGCCGCAATAGTCTCGGGCATTATCGCCATGGGCCATAGTTTAAAATTACAAATTATTGCGGAAGGGATTGAGACAGCAGATCAAAAATTATTTCTGCAAAAAGAAGGTTGCGACATCATGCAAGGCTTCTATCTAAGCAAACCTTTACCGGTTGACGCTCTTGAAGCGTGGATCATAGAGCATCAACCTATTTTAAATTTCCAAGGAAAAGATAAGAGCGCATCAGATCATGCCACCTTATCAACGGAAAGCAATACAGCCTCTAAGGAAGTTCATCCAATTCGGCGCCTTCCTTAACCGGCACCATCAAGTCTTCCTTATCAACTTTCATTACCAGCATTACATTTGCCGCCACGTAAATTGACGAATAGGTACCGGCGGTAACACCAATGAGCAACGCCAACGCGAACCCATGAATTACTTCACCACCAAAGAAGAACAAGGCAAACAATACAATTAAAGTGGTTAACGATGTCATCAATGTTCGGCCAAGGGTTTGGTTCAGCGAAGCATTAATAATCTCAACTGAACTACCTTTGCGCATCTTTCGAAAATTCTCACGAATCCTATCCGATACAACGATGGTGTCATTCAAAGAATAACCGATGACTGCTAGTACGGCGGCAAAAACCGTTAAATCGAAATCCAAATTAAACAACGCAAAGAAACCGAGTACGACGATCACATCGTGTGCCAACGCCGCCACAGCGCCGACAGAAAATTTGAATTGGAATCTTAACGCAACATAAAGCATGACAATGCCGAGAGCGACCAACAGACCAATAACAGCATTCTCGAACATCTCCGACCCTACTTGAGAATCAACGAAGTCACTACCCTTCCATTCAACAGTCGACCCAGCGGCAGCCGACAACTCAGCATTAACCGACTCTGACACCCATAAATCCAAAGCATTTTCTAACATGAAAACGGTATCGCCATTGCGTTCTTTTCGAACGGTTGTATCAACAAAAAAATCGGCTGGGAAAATATCGGTGATTTTCGAACTGAGATCTTCGTTACTACTCACAGTAACTGTCGCCGCGTGCTCGTTACCGCCCTGCGTTACTGATAGGATTTCTGCTTCGGGGTCAATGGCTGCTAAGCGCTCAGTAATGCGCTCAACGGCAACGGATTCTAATGAGCCTTGAAAGCGAATTAATATTTCTGTCTCCGCACCAAAGTACACAACTACCGCATCGCGCAATGCCTGCTCTTCTAATACATCTCGAATCTGTTGAATATCGGCAGTGGTCTCATAGCCCAGTTTAATTTGCGTTCCGCCGGTAAAATCCATTCCTAGGTTGAGTCCGTTGATCGCTAATTCGATTAGCGAAATGACCACAAAGGCAATTGATAAAGCACCAACTATTTTGCGGCGCCCCATAAAATTGATGTTTAGATCTGACAGTGACATAGTTTTTCCAACTAAAAATAATGTTTAAATTCAATAACAAAAGTTCATGCGAAATTTGCGATGATGCTTTTGCTCAGCTTTAAATCCAGATTTTCTTAATCTTTCTACCGCCATAAATAACATTGACGATTGCACGCGTACCAATAATTGCGGTAAACATCGAGGAAATAATCCCTAGTGATAAAGTAATCGCAAAACCTTTCACCGCACCAGAACCAATGCCGTATAAAATAAAGGCGACAATCAAGGTGGTTATGTTCGCATCGAGAATTGTCGTCATTGCACGATCAAAACCCGCGCTAATTGCTTGCTGCGGCGAACTCCCGCTTTTGAGCTCTTCTCTAATTCGCGAGAAAATCAACACATTCGCATCAACGGCCATACCCACTGTCAAGACAATTCCTGCTATGCCTGGCAAGGTCAAGGTGGCGCCCAGTATCGACATGCAAGCCACCAATAAAACAATGTTTAACGATAGGGCTATATTCGCTGCAAAACCAAAAACGCGATAGCTGATTAACATGAAGCACAAAACTAAGATTAGGCCCAACACCATAGAATTAAGTCCGACCGAAATATTTTCTGCACCGAGGGAGGCGGAAATTGTGCTTTCCTCAACGAAGGTCATTGGTGCCGCCAGTGCACCTGAGCGCAATAGCAAAGCTAATTCAGAGGTTTCTTGTGGGCTTCCGATACCGGAAATTTGAAAGGTGTTGCCTAAGGCAGAGCGCACTGTCGCTAAATTGATAAGTTTTTCTTCAGGTTCGTTCTCTATAACAACAACATCTTCGCCTTTGCTATTTTTTTGATTGGTGCGCTTGGTTTTAAATTCGATGAGCACCGCGCCCATCCGTCGCCCCACATCGTTTTTCGTAGCGTCATTCATTCGCCGACCACCAATAGTATCCAGCGAAATCGTGACGATAGGCTCACTGGTCTGCGAATCAAAGGCCGATTGCGCGTTAACGACTGAATCGCCGGTAACGATTATGTCTTTTTCTAAAAAAACACTACCGTATTCCGCAGTAACATATTGTTCTTTTGAAGAACTTAATGCACCGGCTTTCGCTTCCATTCGAAATTCTAGATTCGCCGTTTTACCGATAATACGTTTAGCTTCTGTTGGATCCTGCACTCCGGCCAATTCAATCACAATTCGATTTCGACCTTGGCGCTGCACAATAGGCTCTGACACACCGATCGCATCAACACGTTTACGCAAAGTCGTTAAATTCTGTTGGATCGCGTAGTCTTCAATTTCCTTAATAGCGGCTTCTGGCATTTCTGCGCGCAAATAAAATAATCCGCCGCTCTCATCTTCTGTACGAAGCATGTTGGGAAATTCTTTGCGTATGACACTGTTTGCTTCGGTTCTTTCTTCATCGCTTTCATAACTAGAAACAAAAATATTATTATTTTGCAACTCTGCGGACTGATAGCGTATTCGTTCGCGACGTAGCTCTCTTCTTATTTCCGAGGCATTAGTTTCCATCCGAGTTTTTACCGCAGAATCAATATCAACTTCCAATAAGAAATGAACACCGCCAGCCAAATCGAGGCCAAGATTCATTGGCTTACCACCTAAATTCGCCAACCACTCTGGTGTCGTCGGAACTCGGCTAAGAGCAACAACTTGATCGTAATCTAGCGCACGTTCGATGACATCCTTAGCGGCAAGTTGTTGATCGCCATCGAGTAATCGAATAATCGCAAGGCCTTCTAAAATTTCAGAACGACTATAGCTAATATTATTTTGATCGAGAGCAGCTAAGGCAGTTTCAAGCGTATTTTGTGCAATCACTTCACCATTAGATTGCTCAGAAATTTGTATTGCTGGGTCTTTGGGATAAATGTTGGGCAAAGCGTAAAGAACGCCAATGGTCACGACAAAAACAACAAGAAGGTTTTTCCACAAAGGGTATTTATTCAACATAAAACAATCCGTTAATTCGCTTCAGAGCGACATCTATTTTTTTGACTGGAAACTTACTTTCGTAATTCTGGTTTGGTTCGATTTATTTTTTCTTATCGTTAAACATTAACTGCAAACATTGGCTGCGCCGTTAGTGACAAATCGTAGATCGTTTAACGGCCACCTTCATCCTTGTCTTGCTTCTTCTGTCCGGCTAAACCCCGCTGCCTTATGACACGATGGCAAAGCGCGCGATTATACTACCCAGAGCCCAGCGAACCCAGTGATCTGGGCCAATGATTCTAAATGGCGACTCGCCTGCTCAAATTCAAGGCTTTCTATTTAGATTCGCGGTAATAAATCTCAAACGTCACCATCAACCCCAGTGTGTTTAGGGTCGTTCTTCGCTTGTCTGTCATAGAATTCATCAACATAAGCCCCTAAGGTCCCACTCGCGATTGCACCCCGCAATTCAGCCATAAGCGACTGATAACTATGCAAATTATGGATAGTGTTCAGCTGAGCACCGAGGATTTCACCACATTTATCCAAATGATGTAGGTAAGAGCGACTGAAATTTGTGCAGCTATAACAAGAACAGCTGGAATCTAAAGGCCGAGTATCATCGCGATACTGGGCATTGCGGATTTTTATCACGCCATCCCTAACAAAGAGATGGCCATTCCTCGCATTCCTTGTCGGCATCACGCAATCAAACATATCAATACCTTGGAGGACGGATTCCACCAGGTCAGCTGGCTTGCCGACGCCCATTAAATAACGTGGCTTGTCCTTCGGTAATTGCGGGGCAGTATGCTTAAGGATTCGTAACATATCCGGCTTTGGTTCACCGACTGACAAGCCACCAATAGCATAGCCATCAAAGTCGATATCGGTTAAACCTTTTAGCGATTGGTCGCGAAGATTTTCATACATTCCGCCCTGCACTATGCCAAATAGTGCTGCTGGATTATCACCATGTGCCTGCTTACTTCGCTGCGCCCACCGCAAAGATAATTCCATGGACTCCTTAGCTTCTTTTTCCGTTGCGGGATAAGGAGTGCATTCGTCAAAAATCATTACAATATCTGCACCGAGGTCTCTTTGCACTTGCATTGATTTTTCAGGATCCAAAAATACTTCGCTACCATCAATGGGCGATCTAAATTTCACTCCCGCTTCTGTCACTTTGCGCAATTTGCCTAAACTAAAAACTTGAAACCCACCGGAGTCCGTCAAAATAGGTCCAGGCCATTGCATAAAATCATGCAAGTCACCGTGCTTCTTAATAATTTCCGTACCGGGACGCAACATTAAATGGAAAGTATTTCCCAATACAATTTCAGCACCTGTAGCAGCGATATCTTTCGGCAACATCCCCTTAACGGTGCCGTATGTTCCCACCGGCATAAACGCAGGCGTTTGCACCTTACCACGAGGAAAGACCAACTCTCCCCTTCTTGCTTGGCCGTCCGTCGTGCTAACACTAAATGTGAATTTTTTATTCAAAAGATAATTCCAAATGTAAACTTTTTAAGAAAAATTATTATTGCTTATTGCTTGGTAATAAACATCGCATCGCCGTAGCTAAAAAAACGATATTTCTCCTCAACTGCCTGTTTATAGGCATTCATCGTGTTGTCATAACCGGCAAAAGCTGACACCAACATGATTAAGGTTGATTCAGGTAAATGAAAATTTGTTACTAAAGCATCAACAACTTTGAATTCATAAGAAGGGAAAATAAAAATATTGGTATCACCTTGATAGGGCTCTATTTGATCAGCGCTAGCCGCTGTTTCTAAACAGCGAACGCTCGTGGTACCCACTGCAATGACTCTTTTTCCCGCCCGCTTAGTGGCTTTAACTTTTTCGCACACCGATTCAGATAATTCCATGACTTCGCTATGCATTACATGCTCGCGAATATTGTCCGAACGTACTGGCTTAAATGTTCCAGCACCGACGTGCAAGGTAACAAATGCAAACTCTACGCCTTTTTTCTGCAAGGCTTCTAGAAAAGTTTTATCAAAATGTAAACCAGCAGTTGGTGCTGCAACCGCGCCTTTTTTTTCACCATAAACAGTTTGATAACGATCTAAATCTTCTTCGCCGGGATCACGCACAATATAAGGCGGCAGTGGAATTTGCCCAATGGATTCAAGTATGTCCAAGGCTTTGCAATGAGAGGGGAATTCAAGAATAAAAAACTCGTCGTCGCGACCGGTCACAGTCAACGCAGTGCCATCAGCGAGAATAATCTCTGACGAAATTTTTGGCGACTTACTAGCCCGCACCTGAGCCAAAACCTTATGGCTATCAAGCACTCGCTCAATCAAAATTTCGACCTTGCCGCCACTGGCTTTATGCGCTTTTAAACGAGCCGGAATTACGCGAGTATCGTTGAACACCATCAGATCACCCGCTTCGACCAAGTCGATCAAATCAGGAAATTGTCGATGTTCTAGCGCTCCGCTAGCCCCTTCCAAAACCAGCAAGCGACTACCCGAACGCTCCGCCGCTGGCGCACTCGCAATCAAATCCTCGGGTAATTCATAAAAGAAATCTTCGCGCTTCACCGGCACTACCTACAATCAATTATTTGGCCCCAAAGCCGTCCAAATCTTGGGGGCGACAGGGTAGCGAATATTGACGAAATTGGCCATTGTTTCGCCTCTAGAATCACTGTATTCAATTAAAAGCGGTTTAAGTTGACGCCCCCTAAAGCGCTGATATAATCTCGCCCCTCGTTTCTTAGCCCCTTTGCCTGTAAGGCGTTTGCGGATTATTGAAATGCCAGAATTAACAATTTTTTAAAGCCAGAGTGGTGAAATTGGTAGACACAGGGGATTCAAAATCCCCCGCCCTTAAAAGCGTGCCGGTTCGAGTCCGGCCTCTGGTACCAAAACGAAGAAGGCCCGCAATAGCGGGCTTTTTTCGTTTTGGTACCAGAGGCCGGCGACAAATCTGCAGGAACGGTTTCGAGCGTCGATGAACAATTACGACAATTTCAAATTTCTAAAATACAGCCCAATTTTTCTAGATTATCTTGCGCCACATTCAACCCCCAAACGTAACGGCCTTCTTGATCCCTGATAAGGAAGTCTTCCAGCTCTCCAGCTCGAATTGTCACTTCGCACTTTGCTAGCTGAAGACGAATTCCAGTTAACTGAGAGGAAAATTTAAAAACTCCTTTGTCAGTGTCATATTGAAACACATGACTAGAGTCTCCAGCGGCTATCTTCTCAACAGCGGTCCATTTTCCAGAGAGGAACAATTGGTAATTCAACTCAACATTAGTTTCATTGGATATTACTACCGCCGCTCTTTCGTATGGATTAAAGGGAAGGCATGCTGTTATAAAAACACCACCAACAACAATAAGAAGTAAATATTTATAGTGAAAACTTAAGATCTTCATACAGTAACACTCGTTGCACTCATCCAGATGAGACGCTTAACATCAACTTCATCCGCTATTGTTCGTCGGTAAATTTCAGGATAGGAAGCAGCATTTTTACTTGCATCGTAGTATTTCATCAAATCAATCTCCCCTGATGATGGATACCCGAGCGTTGTGGGTTTAACCGATTGAAAAATTTTATGTGTAGAGCCCTTGTGCGACCAAGACAGATCAGCACCACCAAAATATTCAAGTACCGAATGCCCAAACTCATGGGCTGAAACTAACATAAAATCCTTATCAGCATCGCTGTTCATTCCTCCGTACATTCCTTTATTGTAGATAAATGTGGCGTCTACAAGCCCACTATTGTGAGATCGCCCATATTCAACGCCCTCTTCTATTTTGAGGTCAACATCGATTGAATTTGTTTTTCGATCAAATGCTGCGACACTGGCTGTAAACACATCGCCATCCAAATTGACTGCGCGACTCCAATAACGGCGAATACCTGCTACAGCCAAACTCTTTAACTTAGAATAATTTGAGTTTGATAATGAATTCTGCTGAAAATCTAAGTAAACACTGATCGAAATCGACTTACGGGATAAATTAATTGTCGATGAAGCCCAATCCGAGGCATGGACCTTGGGAACCTGAATTCGCGTCCTCTGCCGTCCGCGCTGTCTAGTTACAAATTAAGTGAAGGGGAGCCAATGTTCTTATGAATTGCGTCGTGAAATTGCACTTCCGTGGCTATAGGCATATAAATCTCTTCCTTGTTGATTCTCGCATAATATTTTAATTATAACGCTTCAATGATAAAGGGGCCTGAACTAGTTAACAACTTTAACAACCAAGCTAAACCAGGAATTGATATCCCAACAACCCTTTTTAATTCGAGAATAGATCCATGCCAATCTGACTAGCCTTTCATAATAGATAAAGCTTCAAAAGTGCCAAATTAATTTTTTTAACTCGACAAACAACTTAGCTTGAATGGGCTTTAGTTAATTTAAGATCGGCCTTTCTGCACCGAAATCAGCGCCCCTTTCATATCAACTTAAAACCTCTGCTCAGACCTGGGTTATACAGTCGATACCTATAAAAATTTCCAATCCAATCACCCTTCTTATTGATTTAAAACAAAACCCTTCGTCTTCGAGGTCTATACCATTCTCAAAAAAATTATGTATCACACCAATCAATTCCTCTAATCAAATTAACGAGTCGGAGCATGGAATTCTTTTTCAAAAAAATGGCAGGCACTTCGGCGGTTTTTGTTTCCTCGGATTACGATAAAGCCTCACCGATCGAACGTGACGGCGTTATATGGAGCGCGAAAGATTTACATCTCGAAGATCTGCCCTTTCCCGAAAACAAAAAACCAAGCATGGCAAATGCACTAGCATTGGAAGGTTTGGAGGATTACGACAAACCGAGCAACGGCGATGTTCGGCATGTTGATTCCCTTGGTGTGGATTTCGTTTATTTCCAGCGCATCCGGGCTTGGATTCAAATTTTAGGACATTAATAATTTTTCTAAGAGATCGGTTTTTTTAAGCGATTGAAAACTGCTCCAAACTCGAAAACATCTTGTGTTCATCGCCATGACAATGAACGTGATGAACATCGTAGAGTTTACGCATCTGCTGAATCACCTGCTCCAAACGCCTTTCTTCTTTAAGTAACAACCAAATACGGCTATAACGTTTATCTGACATCGGCAAACAAACGATGGCCTCCATGTTATAAGCTCGGCGTGCTAACAAACCGCAGACATGAGACATAACACCGGGATGGTTGTTGACTTGTATTTCTAAAATAGCTTGGGATGAAATATATTTATCAATTGTGTTTTTCATTAGGAACTTACTCCGATCATATCTTTGTTAGCTGCACCCGGTGGCACCATAGGAAAAACTTTTACATCTTCTTCGATGGGCACGTTGATTAAATGGCATCCTGGTTGCTGTAACGCTTCTACAAGCAGTCGCTGAGGATCTTGGCTCATTCCAAGATCCAAACCTTTTACTCCCATCGCCTCCGCGAGTTTGGCAAAGTTTAATTGCCTTCGGTTTTGTGTTGCTGTTATACGACCGCCATAAAATAAATTTTGCTGTTGTCGAACCAAACCGAGATTTTCATTATTCATCACAATAATTTTTATATTGAGTCCATGTTCTGCAGCGGTATCCAACTCCTGAATATTCATCATTATGCTGCCGTCACCGGTAATACAAACGACTTGTCTTTCTGGTTGCACCATCGCTGCACCAATTGCCGCTGGCAAACCAAAACCCATCGTTCCCAAGCCCCCTGAGCTAATCCATTGGCGAGGCCGATTAAAAGGGAATACTTGCGCTGTCCACATTTGATGCTGGCCCACATCCGTAACAATCGTCGCATTTTCATCAATATTCTTAGATAAAAATTCGAGCAAACCATAAGGCGTAAATAAGTCTTCAACAGCGGAGCTGCTATCCGACTTTTTATCTAAAGGATAATCCTCTTTCAACGTTTTCACGCGCTCCAACCACGGCGTCCTTAGTTTGTTCGAATCAGTACAGTCAATTGGTGAGGAATATTTCTCCACCAAGGCGGAAATTGTTTCACCGATATCTGCGCGAATCGCGAGGCTCGCTTTTTTAATTTTTCCCAATTCACTTTCGTCTATATCAATATGAATTACCTTCGCATTGGGACAAAAGGCATCGACTCTTCCCGTTGCGCGGTCATCAAAACGAACTCCCGCACCGATCAGCAAATCACATTCTTCCAAAATTAGATTGGTATAGGGCGCGGCATGCATTCCCAACATTCCCAAGAACAATGGATGAGAATCTGGCACCACACCTAAGCCCATAAACGAGGCAACAATCGGTATGTTTTCCTTTTCTGCAAAACATAAAATTTGCCGACTACAAGAAGCGTGAATGACACCTCCACCAATCATCAACACCGGTTGTTTAGAATCTTTTATCATCGAATAAATGGCTTCAACTTGATGCGGCGGTGGTTTAATTTTTGATAGTTGGTTACGCGTTATTTCAGGTAATCGTTTAATCTCAATTACCTCCATTAAAACGTCTTTTGGAATATCAATTGAAACCGGACCAGGTCGGCCTTCACAAGCGAGACGAAAGGATTCCGGGATAACCTCTAGCAATTCAGCGGCACTACGAACTAAAAAGTTGTGTTTAGTAATTGGCAGCATCAAACCAAAAGTATCTGCCTCTTGAAATGCGTCAGTGCCAATTAATTCCTGCGGCACTTGGGCAGTAATAACCACAAGAGGAATCGAATCCATTTTTGCATCCGCCACCGCGGTGATTAAATTTGTCGCGCCCGGCCCTGAGCTCGCCATGCACACCGCAGCTTGGCCACTAACTCGCGCTATACCTTGAGCAATAAAACCAGCGCCCTGTTCATGGCGAGCGAGTACGTGTTCAATATGGCTATCTACTAAAGCATCGTAGAGCGGTAAAATTGCCCCGCCTGGAATACCGGGAATTTTGGTAATCCCCTCCCGCTCTAATAACTTAATTACAATTTGTGCTCCACTTATTTTCATTTTTTCCTAGTCTCAATGTGATTAATTCGCTTTCAATTAACTATTAAATTACTGATCGATAACCTCAAACAAAACCAAGGGGCATAAAAAAACCCCTTTGGCTTTCGCCAAAGGGGTTTTAAAAAATCTTTTTAAAATCAACCCACTATGGCGACAGCTCCACGCTAACCACGATCACGACCACCACGACAGAAACGACGCGGTGTAGCGAGTTAATCAGGACTTGTGTCAAAGAAGGTTTCATTTTTAAAACATACTCAATCAAAAGTAATGGGTATTTTTTGCAACAATGCTGAGGAGAATAGTTAAGCTCGTCTAAGGTGTCAAGCTTAAAACCCCCGCCCTTATCTAATAGTGCTCCCACTTATCAATAAACGCTTGGAACGCTTGTAGTGAATAAGACTCGCCTTGTTCTAATTCGGCAGTACCTTGGGCGGCAATTAACGCCCCCTCATTATCTAGGATTAAAAAATGCGGGTAGCCCGGAATTTCTGGAAAATCTTCAAGAAAAGCTTCATTGCCATTTTCTTCACTGACATTTACTTTTAACAAAACAAATACCTTAAGTAGGTCTTTTTTAATCTGAGGATTATCCACAAAAAAAGCATCCATGATATGGCACCAGCGACACCAGTCTCCGCCAAACTCTAGGAGTATCAGTTTCTGTTCTTTTTGAGCTTTGCCAACAGCAGATTTTAGATCCGCAAAGGCATCTCGCTTAGGATCAAATTGACTTGAGTAAGCGGGAAGCTCGGCAACACCACAACCCACGACGCTGAAAAGCAGCGTTAAAAGCAATACAGATAATGTTAATAACCTCATAGATGCTGCCTTCTCAATTTATCCCAGAATAATTCGCGACGATACCGGGCGCACCGCGCTCTAAAAGCGCTCTAATGTTGTCAGGTATCGGTAATTTTTGGTGATCACCCGCCGTTACCATGACACATATTTGTTCGGCACTGGCAATTTCTCTTCCTGTTTCAGGATCAGTAAAATCAAACTGCATCACGAAAGAAGTATTGCCAGTTTTTACGGTTTCCACGGTGATTGAAATGACATCATCAAACTTAGCCGGCGATTTCCATTCTGTGCTTAGTCGCACCACCTGATAATCAATACCTTGATCAATCAATTTTTCATAGCCGCCAAAAAGAGCGCGAAAATATTCTGTCGCCGCAACATCAACATAATCACCATAACGCGCATTAAAAACTATTTTTTGTGAATCACATTCAGCGAAACGAACGCGAAGTAGAAGCTGAAAGCTCTTCTCCTTTTTATTTGTGTTATGGCTATCATTTTTATTAAGCTTTTTACTGTCTGGCACTTCTCTTCCTCGTAATAACAACTAAATTGAATCGAATTTATTAACACCAAGAACTTGCATCGATGGGCTGATCAATTAGCTCTTTGATATTGGCCTTAATTATTTTATAACCCACGTTCCCAGTAAGCCGTTGGCGATCCTCGTTAAAAATAATGGTGGGGCTTGCTCGCACATTCAGATCTTTCGCAAGATTCATATCACGCGACAGGCGAGCGTATGCACTCGCATCAGTGATAAGCGATTGGATGTCTTTTAGCGGTAACGACAATTCTTCACACAAGATCTTCAACTCAGCCTCATCGCTGACGTTCTTGGCATCAACAAAAAATGCTCGCCTTAAAGATGCGGTAAACTCCTGGGTTTTTCCTGATGCGATATTTCCATGTTCTTCCAACTCTGCAATAGCCGACAAGTAAAGATGCGCGGGCAGCGAAGATTTAGGCGGTGCTTTAGTCCACACCTGCGGATGAAGGTGTAAATGTTCAAATTGCGCGGCGACGCTCTTCACATGTTCGCTGTAAGCGCTGAGCCCACCGCGACTTTCCCATTGTTTTTTTATCTTTCCGGGGACGTCGCCAAACACCGGAAAAAAATGAAAATCAATCTGTACTCGATCAGAAAACTCCGTCGCTAACTCTTGCATTCGGATTTGAGACACATAAGCCCAAATACAAAGAACATCTGAGAAGTGTGCAATGTTTAATTTTGGCTCTTCAGTGCTCACCATAAAGTACACTCATTCGTTACTGCTTACGTGAATTGGGTTCGAAGCTGTCATCATCGTATATCTATGAAATCGAATCAATGATCGTTAACTAAGGGATGATCAAAGTAAAGCGGGGTCTATTGCTCGTCAATTCATTCAGCGAGATCTACGTTTCACTAATCGCAGCGTTTATAACTCGGAATCAATAAAATGCAGTGGCTTTCGCTGCTTTGCTTTCATAGAATCCATCTAATAAAAACAACCAAGCCAATACGGAATAACCCTATGCCCCCTGCTCGAATTGACGGCGTTACATCTAAACCTTTGTCTTTCGCTTTCGCTATTACTGTTGCTAGCGTTTTCTGTATCAGCGCCTTTAGTACCGTAGCTTTCGCCGATCCAGCGCGTATTTTATTAACAAATGATGACGGTATTGAATCGAAGGAATTCGCGACACTAGCGGCACTGCTGAAGAATGAATTTGATCTGGTAATCTCTGCACCTCGTGAAAACCAAAGTGGCAGCTCCCAAGCGACTAACAGCCGCTCACCCCTCAGAGTAGAAAAAATTTATCAAGACGGGGATTTTTTTGGCTATGGTGTTCACGGTAAACCTGCAGATGCTGCGCAATTCGGCTTGATGGTTCTGGGCAAGGATAAACCTTTTGATTTAGTCGTCTCCGGAATAAATCGAGGCTCTAACGTCGGAAACATTTCTCACCTGTCTGGCACTGTTGGGGCTGCGATGCATGCTCAGCATCTAGGTTACCCGTCAATCGCCGCGTCACAAGACGGCCGAGCCAATACTCAGCTGACTGCACAAGTTACCCTCGACGTTATTAAAAAGTTTTTAGCCGAAGGTGCTCCGTTAGGCACTGTGATTTCGATTAATGTCCCTGCCGGCGAACCAAAGGGTGTGGTGGTCAAAACTATGGGTGGCTCATATTTTGGTTATCGGCCCTACGAAATTGTTTCAGGTGGTGGTGACGACATCACTTACCAATCCGGATTATTAATCGCCCCCGCCGAGACAAATGATAACGACACGCAAGCCTATCAAGAGGGATTTATCACCATCACGCCCTTGAAGTACGACTGGACTGATGAAGATAAAATAAAATCACTTCGCGAATGGCAGATCGCCTTACCGGAAAACCCAACAAACAGGGATTAGAAACATCGCTATATGAGCTCGCCTTAGAGAAACGAAGTCTGGAGCGGAAAGAAGTCTGGTGGATGTTTCTCTCACTGGACGTGCATTCGCGTTCCCCAATTCGCTTAATACAAGCAACTCCCTTCGACATCCGACGCCGTGCTGGAGACGCCAATGAGTCAAACCATAAGATTGATCTTCTGTCGCCCTTTCGCCGCCATGCAAAACTCTAGAACCGACGCGGTAAAATATTCTGATCTAGAAATATTCGAAAACGCTCTAACTCTCACACTTGCGAACAAAATCGACTGGTCATATTATTCCGCTCCATGAGCAAACGAGACCTCAAAAAAGATCACATATTGTCCGCCGGAATCGAGGTAATGAAAGCCAAGGGTTATAACGGCGCCAGCGTTAACGATATCGTTGAGGCGGCAAAAGTGCCGAAAGGATCTTTTTATAATTACTTTGAAAGCAAAGAGATATTTGCCGCGGACGCATTGGCGAAGGCCGCCGATCAAGGCTTGGAGGCCAGCTTAAAACAATTGGCCAATAAAGAGACGCCGCCTCTACTGAGACTCGAAAAATACTTTGCCAACGAGACCAATACCTGTAGCGAATCAGATTTCACGATTGGCTGTTTCCTTGGGAATATGTGCCAAGAGATGGCAGACAGCAGCGAATTGATTCGCGATAAGCTCAGGCAAGTCCTTGGAGAACACACTCAACTTATCGCCGATGTTCTGCACGAAGCACAAGCAAAAGGACAGTTGAGTGCTGAAGCCGATACGCAATGCATGGCCGAATTCTTATTCAATGCCTGGGAAGGGGCTTTGATGCGAATGAAGGCATCGAAGTGCCGGCAACCTTTAGATTCTTTCCTTCAGCAGCTTCCACAAATGTTTAAGCAGTAAAAAATTTCCACAAAAACTAAGTGACCGGTCACTTATTGGCCGGATGACGCAAAAATCAACTAAATAATAAGTCGACCGGTCACTTTAATGAGGTTTAAAGATAGATGAACACAGCAATCAGCAAAAATACCGCATTCCACTACGTCGCGAGCGTGATAATAATTCTTAGCTTCGCGAATTCTGGGCATACCCAACCGGAACATTATCCTTATACCTTCGCGGAAGCAGGACATGAATCTTCTATTTCTAGCCCAAAAACGCCGACAAATGCTTGGGCGATCGCATTTGAAAACGATGTTTTAGTAGGAGGAAATCGCGACAAAGATTACACCTATGGCTTAAGCCTATCTTTTCGCGGAAATAAGGCGGAGTCATTCTTAATTAACCCCTACCTCATGCAAAGAGCGTTTGAAAATATTTTTTGGCCACAAGATACTGAATCACAGGATCAAGGTTATGACTTTCTTGATGAAGAAATTCTAAGCCTCGAGTTTGGCATTTACAGCTTTACGCCAGACGACATTGAGATCGACCAAGTGATTAATGACGATCGCCCTTATGCGAGCCTGATTTATTTGGAAAGTAGTAAAGAGCGTATCAATCCCCTCGCAGACACAAGCTGGACCAGCAGTTTAAGCATCGGTTTATTAGGAACCAATTTAGCAGGATCAGCTCAGAACTCCGTTCATAAAATCACGGGCAGTAAAAAAGCGAATGGCTGGCGCAACCAAATTTCGGATGGCGGTGAATTAACAGCGAAATATACCTTGGCCCGGCAAAAAATAATTGGCCAACATTCAGCGAATGTCGAAATCAAAACAACGTCACAAATAGCAATCGGATACCTCACCGAGTTTAGCTATGGCGTGAGTTTTCGATTGGGCAAAATCCATTCTGCTTGGTGGAGTTTCGATCCGGATTTAGCAAGTTATGGCGAACGCTCTAACAATAGCGCCTTTTATAGTAAGGTCCGCGAGCATTATGCCTGGGGGGGATTTACCCTTAAGTACCGGGCCTACAATGCTTTCTTACAGGGTCAGTTTCGGGACAGCGATCATCAATTTTCGAGCAATAAGCTTAATCACAATTTAGTCGAGGCCTGGCTAGGTTATACCCTGAATTTTAACCACGGATACCGCATTAGTTATTATATTCGTGGGCACTCATCGGAAATAAAGAAAGGCAAAGGTAACCGCAATTTAGTGTGGGGCGGGCTAATTTTTTCAAAATCACTTTAAGCCACGGACGATACCTAAGCAAAACAAGCGGTAAAAACCGACTATAAAAGGTTTAGGCGGAGACTTTAGTTTCGAAATAATTATCACTACCGATTTGATGAATCTTCTCAAGACCAAAGTTTTCACAAATTTGTTGTGATGTTTCTTCGACCTCATAAAGAATTTCAATTTGCAAGATACAATGATTATTCGAAAGCAATTCGCGCATTCCTTTCAAAACGTTTAACTCATGGCCTTCAACATCAATCTTAAAAAATAAATTCTTATTATGTACATCCTTAGGGGAATTATCGGAACCTAAATCTTGTTCGGCAGCATATTGCTTGCTTATTATCGAGTCTAATGTATCGACAACAATAGAATCTTCTTCAAAGCGATGAAACTTTGTTGTACTGGGGGCCGTTTCTTGAATTCGCGATGTACCTGTACTGTTGCCCATATTCCTAAGAAAAGTCGTTTTATTTTTTCTATCACTAGCGCCAATATTAATCGGGTGAATTATTCGATCAAATTTATTGAGAAAAATGTTTCCACAGAGCTGATTATAATTTTCAACTTGCGCCTCGATCGCGAAAACTTTTTTAATCTGCTGGGAATTTTTAGCAACCAATAAAGAATACAAACCAATATTCGCACCAACATCGATAAACCAATCGACGCTTTTCAGTCTAATTTGCGTCAATACGAAATCAATTTGTTCGTTTTCATAGGGTTGCTTCGCTTTGAGACGGCGATCGACATGATTTTCAGGTGCGAGTAAGAGATGGAGGTCGCGATAGTCATCGATGACAACGCGGTTTTTGTAAACGGTCTTATAGTACTTTTTTGTTATTTTCTTTTTTAGCTTAGTAATCATGAGATTCCCCAGCTGAAAGTTAAAATGACACCGATAGTTCTCCCTACCACTTCCATTTCTACTTTAACTTTCTAATTATTATTGTTGCAAACAAACCGTCACACACTGTTATCTGGACAAAATTAAGCTAAGTTCACTCCGTCGAAATAAACGTCGAGTGCGGCCAGCAAAATTGGCGTTTACTGTAGCCTGTGATATTGATCAAAACAAGTTAAAAAACACTCTTCATTCAAGACAAGATAAGTCACCGTTATGCCTATATATTGCTCATCCATAGAGAAGGGTCGTTTTGAGGCGCAGGCAACGGGGGCCAACACGATATTTGCGGTGGAACCTTTGCAAGTAATCTAGATCTACTCTGCTAGTTTAATTTAGAATATCCGCCACTATTTGATCGCTTGCCCTTTAAGCGAACCCAGACACGCTTACACCTCGTTTGCCGCGCACAACAACATAGGAGCTTCAAATGTTCGGTCTTTTTCACACTTACCGCGTTTTCAGAGCGATCTCAATTTTATTTATTGGAATATTTTTTTCTCTGTCGGCTAATGCTCATACCGACCTCCACCATTCTATTCCCAAGGCAAATAGTGAGTTGAAATCCTCTCCCGAAAATTTAGAACTGGGATTTGCTAAAAAAGTGCGCTTGCTACAACTAGAGTTAAGTAACTCGCAAAACAAATCTGTTGATTTTAATTTTAAGGCGAGTTCTGAAGCTGGTGAAATTTTCACTTACGAATTACCAGCGCTTGAGAATGGCGTATATACCGTTGATTGGAGTATTTTAGGCGGCGACGGCCATCGGATATCAAAATCTTTTAACTTTACAGTAAACAAATAAATTAAATCAAAGCTTAGAGATTCATAACGTTAATATCGGGTCATTCACGAGAGAGTTTTGAACAATGCCTTTTTCAATTGGCTGTTCTAGAAGTGTTATTTTGCAGCGATAAAAAACGACCACGGAAATCGAGGAGTTCAATTTCCGTGGTCAATTCAAGACATAAACGAAAGAGAAGCATCCTTTGCGGCGCCCCCCATGCATCCATTGCACCCTAAATATTTAGCCCCCTTGGCACTGTCACCATCCTGGTGAAATTTCATGTCAATCCATTAAGTGGCATTTTAATCGTTCACATAACACCAGAACAGATACAAAAAATAGCCGTTGATACCGGTACAGATTGACGTCTGAACCCTTCTGTACTGTACTGAATCAGCACAACTGTACTGGTATGAGAACAGTCTCACACATGGACAATCAGTCACTTTAGTTGTAAGGGACGACCGAGATACAAACAACTATGAAACAATACGAAAAGGTCGCAAAGAAAATTCGCGAACAAATTGATTCTGGCATTTTAAAGGATGGTGAGCGCCTGCCAGGCGTTCGCAAACTCGCGAATAGTTATTCTGTCAGCGTTTCAACGATACAAGAAGCTCTGCATATCCTAGAGCGTGAAAAGTATCTCGACGTCATTAATCGATCTGGACACTACGTAAAACACATCGACAAAAATTCGTCTCGAAACAACAACACAGAAAATTTCAAACTCAAACCGATGCCAGTTGAATCGCGCGAACTTGCGATTCATTTGGTTACCACTTCGCTATCAAGCGACATTTATCAATTGGGAACAACCGTTCCTCACACTCAGTTTTTGCCCTCCAAAGCAGTAAATTTAGCGGTAAAAAAGATCAGCCGCGAACAACCTGACCACAGTGACCGCTATTCATTTGCGCCCGGATACAGGCCTCTGCGCGAACAAATTGCTTTGAGAATGCTGGAAGCAGGTTGCGATACTCACGCCGACGAAATCGTCATTACCAACGGTTGTCAAAGCGCAGTCAATATTGCACTAAGCGCCGTTTGTAAACCCGGTGATACCGTCGCTGTCGAATCTCCTACCTTTCACGGATTACTACAAATTCTAGAGTCAAAAGGCCTGCAAGTTATCGAGATTCCCACCAATGAAAAACTCGGTATAAATCTTGGCGCTCTCGAATTAGCCTTACAACAATGGCCAGTTAAGGCCTGCGTCGTGCTACCAAACTTTAGTAACCCTCTCGGTTATTGCATGCCTGACACACGCAAAAAAGCCCTTGCGAAATTAATGAAACAACACAACGTACCACTAATTGAAAATGACATTCATGGTGACCTGGGCTTTAATCAGCGCAGACCTAAAGCAATAAAATCCTTTGACGACGACAATGTAATTTACTGCTCATCATTTTCAAAAACTATTTCTCCTGGGTTTCGTGTCGGTTGGATACATGCCCCACACATGCACAATCAAATAATCTATTTCCAGATGATGCATAGCTTAGCCGCAGCTTCACTTCCACAAAAAGCATTGACTCATTATTTGAGTAAACAAGGTTATGGTCGACACTTGCGGCAAGTTCGCGCAAGGTATATCAAACAAGTTCGCTATGTATCTGAGATGATTACTGCACATTTTCCTGTCGAAACCAAAATCAACTTTCCTGAAGGTGGATTTGTCATTTGGGTAGAGCTCCCTAAGCAAGTATCGGCGTTGCGTTTGTACGATGCGGCGATCCAAAAAAACATAAGTATTGGCGCTGGGCCATTATTTTCAGCAAACAAAAAGTATGAAAATTGTATTCGTTTAAACTGTGCGCTCCCGATTGACGAAAAACTGCAAAATGCCTTAATAACATTGAGTCAATTGGTCAACGAACAAATGGAATCGTCGACTAGCTGACCATCACAAGCAATTTAACAAAAACTTCCAGCCCCGGTACTTACGGTATCTTCGCGAGGCCGGGAGCACTCGGCACAGACCATCAAGGCTTGGTAGTTTTTCGTACTATTGAAGGCGATCTACAAACCTGGGCAGACCTCAACCTAGATTAAAATTAAGCCTGAATTTTTTCTTGTAAGCCGCTGACTTTCTTATTCGCTTGGTTATACTGGGTCCGACTTTTTATTTAAGCATTAACAGACTAATTCGGGACACTGAAGCCAAAATGAAAAAGCGAACTTACGAGAAAAAACTGCGCAAGCTACAAGAAGACTTGGTTGCCCTGCAAGAGTGGGTAAAGAAACACGACAAGAGAATCATCATTGTCTTTGAAGGCCGAGATGCGGCGGGCAAAGGCGGCATTATCAAAGCGATCACTCAGCGCGTAAGCCACCGTATCTTTCGCGTTGTTGCGCTTCCCGCGCCGAGCGATCGCGAAAAAACTCAAATGTATATGCAACGCTATATCCAGCATTTTCCCAGTGGCGGTGAAATTGTCGTTTTTGATAGGAGCTGGTACAACCGAGCGGGAGTCGAACCGGTTATGGGGTTTTGTACACAAGATCAAACGGATCGATTCCTTGAAACAACGCCAAGACTAGAAAAAGAGTGGGTTAAAGACGGCACCTACATTTTTAAATATTGGCTGGAAGTCAGTGAAGAAGAACAAGAAAAACGTTTTGCATCGAGAATAGAAGACCCCGTCAAGCAATGGAAGCTAAGCCCGATGGATGTTGAAGCACGCCACCGCTGGTTTGATTATTCTCGCGCTCGCGACAAAATGTTAGCGGCAACTGATACGGAAGAATGTCCTTGGCACATTGTGCCCTCTGATGATCGTTATAAAGCTCGTCTCAATTGCATTTCCCATATACTCAGCCGCATTCCTTACGAACAGCCAGTGTTTTCGAAAATAGAATTACCTAATCGCAACGACGCTAACGCTTACGATGACAAAGCAACGATGCTTGAGAGAAGGTATATCGATACCCCTTTTTAAGACGCAGGGAAAAAAGAAACATTTAATACTAAGTGAACTGGGCGATTGAAAATTAATTCAAAACCTAAAAAAACCGCCATGTCAGTGGCGGTTTTTTTAGTGGTTATTTAGATAATTGCCAAACACTTAAAACATAAAATAAAGCGAGAGTTGTGTGTCGTAAGTATTTAATTCCACGGTATCGACTGTGAAAGAACCGAAATTATAGCGATCAAAATCTACTGTTGAATCATCAACACTTACTTCCAAGCCCCAAAAAAAGCCGGGGCCACGACTAAACTCAATACCGAATGCCGCAAACGCACCAACATTTGATTTATCTACATCGTCGCCAGAAACAATGTGGTAAGCCGCACCTAAACGAATATACGGGCTTACCGGAGAGTTTGGCGCGAAATCAAAACCAACAGTTCCTGTTACGGGCAACTCGGTATGGTCAACATCACCAAACAAAATCATTAGCGGACCTACACCGATATCAACTCGAAATCCGCTATCTGCTTGGTATTTACCACGGTAACCAATACCAATAGGGACACCTTCAACTTCATCTTCTATGTAATATCCGTTGGCAATTAAATTGTCTTCATATAAGTCGAGTACGTCAGAAGAGCCACTGACATAACTAAGCATAATTCCATTTTTCCATTCCCCGGCCTGTAAACCCGTCGATAACAGTAAGACACCCAAGCCAATCAGATAATTTCTAAGCTTCATTGTGTTGTTCTCCTTTTTTAAGTGGCTGGAGTATAAGGTCAGAAATAGACTAATCAGCCAGAATGGCGACGAATAAGCCATATAGCCGATAAACATGATCGCGGTAAGCTAAAACCACTAAAGAAAAAAAACCCGCACTCTTTGGGAGTACGGGTGTGTCACAGTAAAATGTTTATCGACTAAGTGTAGTGAGGGTGACACATGAAAAATTTAAAATTTATACTCTAAATTAACATGATAAGAACGCGGCTCAAAAACATGAAAATGAAAATCTTCTACGGGAGCCGCTTCACCAGGTAATTGGGATTCATAATAATATTGAATATCGCGATCTTCAGAATCGAATACATTTAATACATCTAATGTCGCGGACAAATTATCGGTGAAATTATAAGAAAAACGTAAGTTTGCGATCATGCTGGCATCTGCGGTTTGTCCACCATCCAAAGGATACTCATCGAAATAACGTAAGCGAAAGTTAGTGTAAAAATTTTCAGTTAATTTAGCGTTAACACCGGCACTTACAACATTCTCCAACGCTCCCGGAATTTCATCGGAGCCGTCGATTGATTTATTAAACGCAGCATCGGAATAAGCGTATTCGAAATCAAAAGTCCAAACATTGTTCAAGTAATAATATGCGGTTAATTCCACACCGCGCCGTTCACTACCAACACCGGTATCTTCTGTACTTCCGGTATCTCCAATAAATACCAATTCCGAATCAATCTCTAACGCCCATAAAGCAATAGATGCGTTAAGTGAACCGAAAAATGTGCGCAAACCAAATTCATAACCCAAGGTATCAACCAAGGGATCTACTTTCTCTAATGGATCACCGCTAACGGGGTCGAGCTGAATGGTTGTTCCTCTCGCATCGTTACTGTGAAAACCTTCACCGATACTGGCATAAGCTTCAATACCATCGTTAATGGTGTAAATAAAACTTGCTGATGCAGTGACAATATCATCGTTGGCATCGCCGCCATTGACTGCCAGTGAGGGAATAAATTCAGCTTCAATAGGATCAACGCTGAAATCGAAATAGTCATAGCGCAAACCAAATACGGTACGAAATTTATCGGTCCACTGTAATTCGTTTTCCAAATAAACGCCCATGCTCCACTCATCCACTGAATCAATACGGAACACGCCCTGCCGTTGCTTAGCTTGGGTTTTATAAATCCCAACTTTTTTAATGTTGTCATAACGCAATTGGTTACCAATAGTGTTACGCATTTCAACATCGCCCCAATCGTCTATCAGAGTCCAAGCAATATCCCATCCATATATTTGTCGATCATCGACTTGATGATGCTGATCCCCAGCGGGGTCAGTAAAGTAAGTAAAGTCCGCAAACAAATCTAATTCATAATCAATAATATAAGCTGACGCATTAATTTCACTACTGACGTTCTGACGATTCCAATTGCCGGACAAACTATAGCGACTTGAATTCCCGCCGGAGGTGGTATTGATCGAACCAAATTCACTAATAATGCCTTGATCAACTGCGCGCTGTGGAATTTGATCCGCCGAATTCCAAGAATTGTCATAAGCCATCAAGGTTAAACCGAAGCTATCGTTCCCGGATTGCCACTGCTCCTTTAACCAAAGATTTTTACGCTCGACAGCACTGTTAATATCATCCCAATGACCATCCGTGGTCTCGTACTCTAGTCCATACAGTAATTCGCTAGTGTTGCCTGTTTCCAGCTGCCCACTTGCGAAAACTCGTCGCCAGTTCTCATCGCCGAAATCACTACCTACTTTTATGGTGTGTTGATCAAGTCGATCAGTCACCGCCATTCGTGCAGTTCCAGTTCCCGAAAAATCACCAACTCCGGGATAGTAAGAACCTTTTTGATAAACAATTTCGCCGATTAATTCAGGAATAATGAAGTTGAGATCCGTGTAACCCTGACCATGACCATGGGTGCGCATATTGACGGGCATCGCGTCGATCAAGGTTGCAAAATCGTTGCCGTGATCAAGATTAAAGCCGCGTAGAAAATATTGGTTCGCCTTACCGGGTCCACTGTGTTGGGTGGCCACCATTCCCGGAACCGTTTCGAGTACCTCACCAGTTCTCAATAAGGGCCGAATAGCAATTTCCGCTTGCGAAACCACACCTTCAGATGCCGAAGATGCTTCACCAACCAGATTGAGTCGCCGACCGCGAACTTCCATCTCTTCAATGTCGGAGTCTACCGTCGCCTGATTTTGCTCTTGCGCATAAACCTCAACAGCAGTCATCGATAAACAAGCGACAGCGGCAATAAGTGGTCGCAGGCCAGCTCTCGGAAATAAAACCATGTTCTTAACTTCACACTTCACTTGCTTTCAACTCCTAAATATTGGTGGACAGCCACACCGTGTCGCGTTCTAATTCGCTACGCTTTATAAGCGCTGGATTATTCAGTAAAGTTGCGAGCATTACAGCTAAACGACTGTTTTATAACTGTTTGTTTAACGTTAAAGTTAACGTTAACGCGAAAATGTAGAGTCGTAGCATTGACTATTAACGAGTGCACATTTTGTAGTAGAAAGAGATTGGCCAGGAAAGACTAAAACATGAGTTCAGACCCCGACAAGCCGGAGACGGCGATTAACAATTCATCCGAAAATATACCGATAACTAATTCTGGTGAAACCACAACTTCGGGCGCGCAAGAAAACGCCCAACTTGTTAAGCAAATAAGTGTAAGCAACAGTGAATTAAGTGATCATGCAGAAATGATCATCGAGAGTGGTGAATTAGGTCGCTCTAAAGTCTATGCAGCCCTACTTCGCTATTTGGTGAAATGTGTCAACTCCTCATCCTCCCCTAAAGAAATTGAAATCGCTATTGAGGTACTAGGTAGAGACACTGATTTTGATGTCGGCAAAGATTCGGTGGTGAGAGTTTATATCCACCAATTAAGAAAAAAGCTCGATGCCTTTTATAAGAAACGAGCGAAGCACAGTCGCCATTTTTCTGAAGCACCTCTTCCCTTCCGAATCATTATTCCAAAAGGCCAATACACTATCATCGTTGCGCAAATTGATGCCTCAACATCACCCGATAATGACGGCGACCCAAACACCTCAAATGACAAGAACACACAAACGAAGAAATCACCAGACGACTCACAGTCAAAAGGGAAGGCAACAACACTCCACTACTGGCTCGCTGCGGCTTCCCTACTTTTAGCTGCTAACTTGGTATTTTTATTTGTTAAAAGTGAACAATCTATATCCTCGAATACCATCTCCGCAGCCCAACATCCGGTATGGCAGCAAATTTTAAACGACGACACGCCCATTTTATTGGTAACGGGGGATTACTATATTTTTGGAGAATTAAATGACGCAGGGAACGTCGTCAGAATGGTACGAGATTTTAATATCAATTCGAAGCAAGACTTGGAAAATCTATTTTCCCAGCAACCAGAGTTAGGTTGGCAGTATTACGATTTAAATTTAACCTACCTCCCAGAGGGCACAGCCTTCGCACTGAATTATATATCGCCCTTATTACAAAGCACCGGTAAAACTGTAAACATTAAAATGATGTCGGAACTTTCCACTCAAGATTTACAAAAAAATCACGTTGTCTATCTCGGTTACATCAGTGCCCTTGACCGCTTAAAAAATATCGTTTTTGCAGGTTCTGATTTCAGTATTGGTGAAAATTACGATCAGTTGGTCAATGAAAAAACAGGAAGAACATTTACTAGTGATGCCGGCCTACCCTCTTTTGGTGAGCCTTTTGTAGACTTCGGTTTATTTTCGACTTTCCCTTCCACTCAAGATACACAAATTTTTGTATTAGCGGGGATGCGAGATGCAGGTTTAATGCAAATCACTGAGGCATTAAGGTCAGAATCAAACTTAAAGGAAATTGACGATCTACTCTCTACATCAAAGAAACAATCATCGAAAGCATTTGAGGCAATATTTAAAGTCCAGGGTTTAGACCGAATGAACTTTAACGCACAGTTAGAACATGCCGATTATTTAAAAAGCGATTCGATTTGGAAGTAAATAGATATTTAAACTCTATCTTAGAACCAACCAATTAGTATTGTTCCAATTCTTTTTCCAACTTATGCTGCACCGCTTTAGGTGAACTCGTGCGCTTCGCCCACATTTGATAAGCAACGGGTACAACATACAAAGTAAAGATAGTGGCAACACTAACGCCAGAAATAACCACAAGACCAATCACAAAACGAGTCTCTGTACCCGCGCCAGAAGCAATAACTAAAGGGATCGCTCCGACAATGGTCGTCACCGCTGTCATTGCAATAGGTCGTAAGCGTTGGCTTGTTGCTTCCACAATTGCTTGGTGGAATTCAACGCCCTCATCACGAAGCTGATTGGCAAATTCAACTATCAAAATTCCATTTTTTGCCGCCAAACCGATCAGCATAATGATGCCAATTTGGCTGTAAATATTTAGCGACAAACCAAACATATACAGTCCAAGTAATGCGCCGGCAATTGCTAAAGGTACGGTTAACATGATGACGATTGGATGAACAAAACTTTCGAACTGTGCCGATAACACCAAGAAGACGACGAGTAAAGCGAGAACAAAAACAAAATAAACAGACTCGCCCGATTCTTTTAACAACAAGGATTCACCTTTGTAATCGAAGGATGCAGACGTGGGTAAATTTTCCCGTCCGGTTTCCTCCAAAAATGTGAGCGCATCACCCAAGGTGTAACCGTCAGCCAAACTACCGCTCAAAGTAATGGAACGGATGCGGTTGTAACGATTCAAGGATGTCGCATCTGCATATTCCTGAATACTGACTAAATTAGAAAGAGGAATGAGTGTTGCATTCCTCGAAGAACGAACATAAATATTTGTCATATCCAATTTGCTTGCGGTATCTGCGCGCTTCGCTTCGATAATTACGTCCCGCTCTTCTCCATCCATAGTAAAGGTCGTAACCAGTCTCGACCCCATCATGGTTTCAAGCGTGCGACCAATGTTCGTCACCGACACACCCAAGTCCGCCGCGCGATCACGATCGATTGAAATCCGCAGTTGCGGTTTTGTTTCTTGGTAATCGTGATCGATCCCGACAATACCGGGGTAGGCATTAATTTTTTCTATCATTAAATCACGCCACTCAACTAACTCCTCGTAAGTGCCGCCTTGCAAAACGAATTGCACGGGGTTACCACCACGCCCGCCAAAAGCTTGTGGCGTCATGGTAAATATCCTCGCCCCAGGAACGCTCGAAGTAACGCGACGAACGTCATTGGTAATATCCCAAATCGGTCTGCGCTGACCCCAATCTTCCAGTACGACAATCCCTCTCGCATCATTAAAACTCGATCCACCAGGGCCAAAACTTCCCGGCGTTCGCAATAACAATCGTTTAATATCACCGCCATCAACCAGGGGCATCATTTTTTCTTCAACTTCTAACACCGTCTTCATTGTGTCTTGGTAAGAACCACCTTGTGGTCCCTGCATCATCATCATAAACATGCCACGGTCTTCTCTTGGCGCAAACTCAGAAGGAACCTTCAGTATGAGAAAACCAATGAGAAACAGAATAAACATATAAGCAATGTTGACGGGTAAAGGATTTTTTAACACGTAACTTACTGAAGCGTTATAGCGCTTTTGAATTTTTGAAAACCAGTTATTGTTTGCAGATGCAATTTGTTCTTCGGTTTCAGGTTTTAATACCAAAGTACAAATGACAGGAGACAATGTGAGGGCTACTAAGCTGGAAAAAATAACCGCCGCTGCCATCGTGACCGAAAACTCGCTAAACAAGCGCCCGATCTCTCCTTCCAAAAAGGTAATAGGAATAAACACTGCGACGAGAACTAAAGTTGTCGCGATAACAGCA
Organism: Aurantivibrio infirmus; assembly: GCF_054767315.1. Lineage (NCBI taxonomy): Bacteria > Pseudomonadati > Pseudomonadota > Gammaproteobacteria > Cellvibrionales > Cellvibrionaceae > Aurantivibrio > Aurantivibrio infirmus. The sequence continues at coordinate 134,264 of NZ_BAAFSK010000005.1, read as the reverse complement.
AAACCTACCTGACCCGCACCACGATAGGCCGCGACAATCGGCGACTCCCCTAAGCGCATTCGTCGATGAATATTTTCTAGTACAACGATTCCATCATCGACAACCAACCCTATTGCTAAAACTAATGCCAACAAGGTGAGAAGGTTCACGCTAAAACCAAGAAGTAGTAAAACAATAAAGGTGGCAATTAATGAGACGGGTAAGGTAACCGCAGGCACTAGCATTGCGCGATAGTCACCCAGGAATAAATAAATCACGAGAACAACCAAAATAGCCGCGATAAACAAGGTTTTATAAACTTCTTTAACAGCGTATTCCACGAAAACTGTGGAATCATTACTTAATTGAAACAGCATCCCTGGAGGCAGAGATTGCCTTAAACGTTCAGCTTCTGCTTTCACTCCGCGAGCCATCGACAACGTATTTGCCGTACTTTGTTGCACGATACCGACCCCGACCATATTCAGGCCGTTACCGCGAAACGAGGACCTGTCTTCGTCCGCCGCCAATTCCACTTGCGCAACATCCGCTAAACGAACCAAATAGCCATCGTTACCACGGGTGAGGACCAACTGTTTAAAATCATCAACGCTAGAATACCCGCGCTGCATGCGTACAGAAAAATCCCGCGACTCAGACTTTACTGCACCCGCAGGAAATTCAACATTTTCTGCGCGTAATGCATTTTCAATATCACTTACGGTCAAGCCGCGTGCCGCCAATTCTTTGCGATCAATCCAGATACGCATGGCGAAATTTTTTGCTCCTGAAACATTGACCCGAGCAACACCATCGATTACCGATAAGGCATCCACTAGATGGCGTTCGGCGTAATCCGTCAATTCCAAAGCGGTCATGCTGTCATCAGACAAATTGAACCACATCACCGGACGGCCATCTGATTCAGATTTTCTCACTTCCGGTGGGCTGGCCTCTTCGGGCAACTGCCTCAACACACTCGATACGCGATCGCGAATATCATTGGTCGCGGATTCCAGATCTCGACCTAATTTAAATTCAATATTAATTCGCGATATACCATCGGAACTGGAAGAAGAAACTGTTTTAATTCCTTCGATTCCCGAAATACGATCTTCAATGACTTGGGTTATTCGTGTTTCAACCACCGAAGCCGAAGCGCCGCGGTATGTTGTCGACACAGACACAATGGGTGCATTGGTATCAGGGTATTCTCGCAATGGCAGGCGCTCGAAGGCAACGAGCCCGAAAACGATCAAGACCAAACTAATGACGGATGCAAAAACTGGACGTCGTACAGAAAAATCAGAAAGGAACATTGTCCAAGCGCCTCTTAACGAAAAGTTTTACTCTGTGAAAGAACCTAGGGTTAGCCATCATCATTTGAATGTCGGATGATGTTCAAAGGGTTGTTTTCAGAAAGATTATTTGCCCCACGGGTGACAACAGTATCGCCAGCGCTAAGACCTGAAACAATTTCAACAATGCCCGGTTGACGAATTCCTATTTCAACTTCTTGAATCTTGGCTACCGGAGGAGTATCGCTGGAAACTAAATATACAAAATGCTTATCGCGTTGTGGTACTAAAGCGGTTTCGGGAATCACCAAGGCTTCTCTATCATCCAATAAAATCTCAATATGCATTAACATGCCCGGCTTTATCGTTCGATCAGTATTCGGTAATTCTGCACGCACTTTAATTGAGCGATCGATCTGATTAATTCTCGAATCTATGCTGACGATGTTTCCGGTAAAAAATCTGTCCGCTAAAGCCGGGCTTCGCGCCTTAACAGATATTCCGGTAGCAAGAGATGACAGATATATTGCAGGCACTGCAAAATCTAATTTCATGGTTTCCACATCGTCCAAGGTGGTAATGACCACCCCAGGGGAAACCAAAGAGCCTGGGCTTACATTTCGCAAACCCAATACTCCATTAAAAGGTGCGGTTATAAAGCGGTCTTTTAATCTGGCTTCAACTGCGGCCAAACGATATTCGGCCGTTTCCTTCGCCGTTAGTCGCTCATCCAATAAGCTTTGTGAAACCGACTGGCTTTTTCGTAAGTCTTGTAAGCGTTTCACTTCTCGCTCTTGTTCCGCCAAATTTGCTTGCGCGGATTTAAGCTCGGCATCTTCTTCACTGTGATTTAGAACAAGAAGAATGTCGCCAGCCTTAACGCTTTGCCCGTCTTGAAAATTTATTGATTGAATGGTGTCACTTACGTTCGGTGTAATCTCTACCGACTCGCGTGCGTAGGCAGTACCCAGAGCCTCGGTGCTCACAGATAGTGCTTGTGGTTCGACCTTATATACCTCGACCGCGGCTGCTCCCGGTCCTCGACGCATCCCACCCTGCCCCTGCTGGCTTCCGCTTTCTTTAATAATCAAAAGAACTGCCAGTAAGGCGGCGATGCAAAGCGTTATAACAATGGGTTTATTCATGAAGGGCTCTTAAATTCGGGTCTACTTAATATCGGGTCAACTTTCTATAAGATCAGCAAAGTAACTACTAGATCAGCAAAGTAACTACCGGCAAACGAAAACATCCAAAGGTGCGCTAAAGTTTAACTCAGAAATCGAAAAGCAAAGGTATTTTGTCGGTTAAGTATCGTTAGTGAGTAAAGGAAAGTAATCCAACTACCGCAGATAATTTGCCACGAATTTAAACCCTACTCTTCGTGCTCCTTTTGTTCTAAAACAAAATACTTTACGCCAAAGTTTTAAATATCCAGCATAACCAACAATGATATTACCGCGGGACAAATTACTCGATACCGAGGGATAATTGTGGGTCTCGATAAATGAGATAACATAGCGATAACCCTGCTTGATAAACATTGGATCCGTATAAAGTGAAATAATATGCTGAAGGTTTTGTTGTCGAAAGGCAGGATGGGTAAAGGCATTAAATCTATAACGATAAGGTTTCTCAAAGCATACCGTCACGAAATTTGTATGCGGTGTTGCTCGGGTCGCTTCCCAGGCGTACGCGATGATTTGATCACCCTGAAAAACCGCTGAACACTGCTCACCTCTTGCTACCGCCGCCGTAACAAAATCTCGATCCAAATCTAAAATAGGGTCTTGCGCCGCAGTTAATAATTCATCTATCGAGGCGAGTCTTACAACTCGCCCTTCAGACAAGGGCGGGAGCTTAGGATCCGACTCCAATTCACGGACAAATACGTAACTAAAGCGCAGCCAAGCGCCAACGCGCCAGAGTATTGCGGCATATAAAAAGCGCCGGAAACCCCAGCGCTGAACATCTTTAAAATGATCGCTCGAAAACCTCATTTAATACCTACGACTTGATTAAATAAAAGTTTTGCGTCCTATGCGACTCTATTGGCAGGCTAGAGCAAAATCCTCCAGCAAATCTTGTTCGTCTTCAATACCTATGGACAAACGAATAGTGCCTTCGGATATTCCCATTTCTTTACGACGCTCCGCACCCATTTCATAAAAAATTGTATGAGCGACGGGAATTGCTAAAGTTCGATTATCACCAAGATGGCTCGACAACACAGGTACTTTGAGTTTATTCATGAACTCAAAGCAGTTAACGCCTTCAGCTAAATCGATACTTAATAGAGAACCAAAATCAGCGAACAAAGATTTCGCGCGAGCGTGCTCTGGATGCTCTTCTAAGCCTGGGTAATATACTTTTTTGATTGCCGTTTGCTGCGACAAAAACCTTGCCAAGGCCATAGCATTGCTGCAAGTTTTAGGTGCACGCAACGATAATGTTTCTGCACCAACGGCAATGCGATGAGCGGATTCTGGTGACAGCGTCGCGCCAGTATCGCGCAAACCTTTTTTCCGAATTTGTAAAACGCCCCAATTTTCAGCATCACCTTTTTTATAATTCTCGTAAATATTTTCGAATTTTTCCCATGAAAATAATCCCGTCGCCGTTATCGCCCCACCTAATACATTGGCATGTCCCGCAATACATTTGGTCAGAGAATTAATAACCAGTCCGGCTTTGACCTTTTTTGGCTGAAACAAAAAAGGTGATGTCATCGTGTTATCAACCACATACAACAAGTCTTTCACATCGCACAACTGACCAATCGCTTCAAGGTCACTAATCTGCGTGCAAGGATTGGCGATAGTCTCAACAAACACTGCTTTTGTGTTGGGGCGCAACGCTGCTTCGACATTTTTTACATCCGTTGCATCAACAAAGGTAACCTCAATTCCCAACTGCGTTAAGGTGCCAAAAAGGCTAACCGTGTTGCCAAACAAAAACTTACTCGACACCAGGTGATCACCCGCTCTCAGCAACGAAACAAATGTCGCAGTAATCGCCGCCATACCCGTTGAAAAACAAACGGTACTAATTCCACCTTCCATTCGGGTAATTTTTTCTTCTAGCGCGGTGGTGGTTGGGTTGTTTTGCCGCCCATAAGAATAGCCTGGCTCACGCCCCTGAAAAACGGCAGCCAATTCCTCGGCGGTTTCATACCCATAGGCAACCGAGGTATGAATCGGTTTATGTACCGAACCATGTTTAACACCGGCCTTTCGATCACCGTGCAAAATCGTGGTGGTAAATCCTTTATTCTTCATAAGTTTTTCTTTTACTGGTATAGAAATTATTTAAGCACTTCTAATATTAGGAAAATTTAGAAAAATCCGGCTCGCGTTTTTCTGTAAACGCAGCGACGGCTTCGGCAAACTCACCCGACTTTAAAGCACTACCGAAAACATCTCGCTCCTGCCGCATTAATTCAGGTGCAATTTTTCTTATCTCTTGTTTCATTAATTTTTTCGTCGAACGCAATGCTGATGCCGGTCTAGACCGTAGTAACTTACATTTCTCCAAAGCGAAATTCATTAACTCAGCATCGTCAACAACCTCATTCACAATGCCAACACTCTGCGCCTTCTCTGCCGAAAAGGCATCGCCAAAATACAAAAGATCAGCAGCACGTTGATGCCCCATCAAGCTCGGTAAAATCAAACTCGAACCAAATTCTGGGCATAAACCTAGCTTCACAAATGGCACTTGCAGATATGCACTGCGAGCAGCGTAAACAAAATCACAATGCAAAAGTAAGGTTGTTCCTATTCCCACAGCTGGCCCCTCGACTGCCGCAATGACCGGCTTATCACAATTCAATAATGCCGCCATAAATTTTGGTGTAGGGTTTTCATCCTCTGATAAATTGCCTTTGTGCTTGGCGAAATCACCTAGATCATTCCCGCTGGTAAAACTTCCTCCCGCACCACTGAGCAACACCACTCTCACCGTAGAATCCTCATTGGCGGATAAGACCGAATCTGCTAGCTTTTGGTACATCGCCAGCGACAGGGCATTCTTGCGCTCGGGTCGATTCATCTGGATGTGCATAATGCCGTCGTCATTGGTCACTAGGACATTATCAGTATCAGCTTCAATCATTTTGTCTCCGTCATATCGGTAATTTGATGAATTAGAATTGCTCTACACTAGAGAAATTCTGAAATTTGTAGGCAGTTAAAACCTTTCGCTAGCCATCGGCAATACTCGCTTCAAATGACAACTAAATTGCGACTAATGCGTCTTGTGTTACTCGCTTGCCCGGCGAAAGCGAAGTATAATTGCTCGCTACCGAGTAGGAAAGGAAGTATCAGAATTCATTTCAGTCGATATAGCAAATAATCACTGCATAATAAGTTCAAAAACATTAAACCCACTACAAAATCCATCCATTAGATAAGTTAATTCTCAATTCATGAATATTAGTCGTTTCTTAGACCAACAAGCCCTTTTAGCCATGGCTGCTGCCGGCATTCCGCAGCATTGTTCTGCCAATGTCGCCTTAAGTAAAAATTCCAAATTTGGTGACTATCAAATAAATGGCGCCATGGCGGCGGCAAAGCTTGTCTCCAGCAACCCTCGCGATCTGGCTCAGAAAATTATTGACCAGCTGGATTTACAAGGCGCGGCAGAAAAGCTAGAAATCGCGGGTCCGGGTTTTATTAATATTCACCTCGACAAATCGTGGCTGGCCAAAAATCTTAATGACAACCTCAAGCGAGATAAGCTTGGTGTCGAATCGACGTCTCCACCGCAAACTATTGTTATCGATTATTCGTCTCCCAATCTCGCAAAAGAAATGCATGTTGGCCATTTGCGTTCAACAATAATTGGCGACACGCAAGCGCGAGTTATGGAATTTCTTGGTCATCAGGTTATTCGCCAAAACCATGTCGGCGATTGGGGCACACAATTCGGCATGTTAATCGCAGAACTTGAAGATCATCTTCAACACGGTGAACAAGCCGAACTTGCATTGCACGATTTGGAAAGTTTTTATCAGCAAGCAAAAATACATTTCGATGCCGATGAAGCGTTTGCCACACGAGCGCGTAATTACGTTGTTAAATTACAAGGCGGTGATGAAAAAGTTCTTGAACTCTGGGAAAGGTTCAGAGCGATCTCACTAAAACATAGCGAAGAAGTGTATAAAAAACTTGGCGTCTCTCTAAGCGAAAAAGATGTATGTGGTGAAAGTTTTTACAACAGTGAACTCGCCAAAGTTATTGGCGATCTGGAAAATTTAAAATTAGTCACCATCGATCAAGGCGCTAAAGTTGTTTATCTCGAAGAATTTCCAGACAAAGAGGGAAACCCGGGCGCTGTCATTGTGCAGAAGCAAGACGGTGGTTTTTTATATTCAACCTCAGACTTGGCGGCAGTACGTTATCGAACTGCAGAACTTGGTGCGCAACGCGTCATGATTTTCGTCGACTTCAGACAGTCACTCCATTTCAAGCAAGTATTTACAATTGCTAGAAAAGCAAAATTCGTTGCTGAAGAAGTAAAATTAGAACACCACCCTTTCGGTACCATGTTAGGCAAAGACGGGAAACCATTCAAAACCCGCGATGGTGGTACGGTAAAACTATCTCACCTACTCGATGAAGCCGTTGAACGCGCGGAAAAACTGATCGCCGAAAAAGATCCGGACCTAAACCCCGACGAACGTAAAATCGTCGCCAAAAAAGTCGGCATAGGTGCAGTCAAATACGCCGACTTATCAATTACGCGCACCAACGATTACGTCTTTAATTGGGACAGCATGTTAAGTTTCGAGGGGAATACTTCGCCTTATTTACAATATGCCTATGCTCGAATTCATAGTATTTTTCGTAAAGCAGAGATAGATCCGCAAAATTATTCCGCCAACATTACGATTAATCATGACAGTGAAAAACAATTAGCAATTAAATGCCTTCAGTTTTCAGAAGTATTAAACCAAGTGGCGGATGCCGCTTACCCCCACTTTCTATGTAATTACCTTTATGATCTCGCGAGTCAGTTTATGAAATTCTACGAGGCATGCCCCGTTCTTAAGGAAGGCGTTGCACCAGACCTTCGAGATTCGAGATTGCAATTGTGTCTAGCCTGCGCCAAAACAATAAAAACCGGCCTAAATATCTTAGGTATCGATGTTATGGAAAAAATGTAAGAAAACCCAAGATAAGTAATTAATAATAACGATTTTTGAATTAACACTAATTACAAACCTCAAAAGGACTACACCATGCCAATGACAATAAAAAAAATGTTACAACTTTCTTTCCTTCTACTCGCAGTTTCTGGCGTGAGTTTCGCTAATAGCGCGTATTCTAGTGAGCTGAAGTTGAGCTCAACAGTGATTTATGTTGAAGACAATGCCAAAGAAGTTCTCGATTTTTATGTCAAAGCTTTTGGCTTTGACATCCGCTATTACCAAGAAGCCTTGGATTTTGGTGAGCTAGAGACCGGTGGCGTGTCAATTATGATTGCTTCCTATCAAGCCGGCGCGTTTATGGTGGGCGAGAACTTTAAAACCTCGGCGAGCAAAAAACCGGAAGATGTTGAGATTGCATTTTTAACGGATAACGTAGAAGCAGCTTACGACAAAGCTATTTCCGCAGGTGCAAAATCGGCACGCGCCCCACAGACTTTCCCTTGGGGACAGACCGCTGCTTACGTCTATAGTATTGAAGGTACTCTAATAGGATTCTTAACCCCGATTCCTGCTGCCAATTAATCTATTTTTGTTGCTTGGCTCGTGCGGCACAACCAGACGCTTCGCTTTTAAAGACACTGCAGATAGAATCGATGATATTTAACAAAAGGTAAACATATGAATTTCACATCGTTTTCCGAATTGTTTTCTGATTACAGTACAAGATTTCTAGATATTTTTTCACAACCTGAAACCTATACCCAAATTGGCTTAGTTCTGCTTATCTATGTCGTGGCCTACATTCTCGCCAACAGAATTCGTGCCCACCTCCCTTTCTTTGACGCCAGCCAACAGGCCATCGAAAGTCACTTTATTCGAAAGTACGTCGACAAACTCAGCAATTTAATTTTTCCTTTATTAGCCATCTTAATGTTGCGCTTATCGGTGGAAGCCGTTCAAACACTGATTGATCAACGTTGGATTGTACAAACCGCTCTGACAATTGCCGTCTTGTTGTTGGCAAACTCGATAATTGATGACTTCGTTAAAAATAAAATTATTGTCAGGGTTTTCAAGCTCATTGGAATTCCGCTTATCTTTTTACATATGATTGGCGTGCTTGATGACCTTATTACAACGCTGGAATCAATTCAGTTTGCTGTCGGCAATATAAAAATTACCGCCTACGGTATTTTACGAGTCACTATTTTTGGCTCTTTGTTATTTTGGATGGGAAAAGTTTCCAACCTTACTGGCAAGGAAATTATCCGCCGCCAGGAACAATTGGATTACCGCACCAGAGAAGTTGCCGCAAAACTATTTGAATTCTCAATTGTTGTCGTTACTTGCTTACTGTTATTGCAGGTAATGGGTATCAATCTAACAGCCCTTGCGGTTTTTGGTGGCGCCCTCGGTGTTGGTCTTGGTTTTGGCTTACAAGCAATTGCGTCCAATTTCATATCCGGAATTATTATTCTCCTCGACCGTTCTGTCGCCATAGATGACTACGTTGAACTCGAAGATGGAAGAACGGGCGTGGTACGCGAACTGAATATGAGATCAACCACTTTAGAAACCTTCGACGGCAAAGATATTATGGTGCCGAACGAAAAATTTATTGTTGAATCATTTACCAACTGGACCCATAAAAACAAAAAACAACGTTATCGTGTCGACTTTTCCGTTGCCTATTCAAGTGATGTTCGCAAACTGGTCGACATTATTAAAGAGGTTGTGGGCAGCCACGAACAAGTTCTTAGCGGTGAAGAGTACCCAATTGAAGAACGGCCGGATTGCGAAATTGATAGCTTTGGCGATTCTGGGATTAATATGTTCGTTGAGTTTTGGATGATGGGTATCGATGACGGGAAAAATCGTGTCGGCGGAGATTTATTGTTGATGATTCTTGAGGCCATACAAGAACACGGCTTCGAGATCCCCTTCCCACAACGAGAAGTTCGAGTGTTAAATAATAAATTTGAAATCAACAAAGTCGGCGACGCGGAAGAGTTTTAATTGTTCTGCCTAAGTATTTGATCTGCACGCACCCATAAAAAAACCGGCTCCCTGACAAGGAACCGGTTTTTTTTAAATCTTAAATTTGTTTTCGATCTAGACTTTCTTATCCGAAAGCATCAAGCGATCAAAACCAATCGCAAAACCTATGCCCTGCTTATATTTTCCACCGCCGACAACTTGCTTTTGCGCACCGAGTTTAGGCACCGTAATTTCAAAGCCTTCATCAACGTAATAAGCTAAACCGCGCTTAACGCTTTCAAAAACTTCGTAGTCTGGCGTTTGCAAAGCCACCATTGAAGTCGCGAGATCAATCAACTCTCGGGTGATATCGGGCGAAGATGGATTAATAACCTCAACACCAAATTGGAAAAATTCTCTGTAGCGCCCCTCTTGAGGTCGCTCATAGCGCCAGCAACGTTCGAAATACCACAGCTTCACATCTTTGTTGCGGCGGTAATGCTTATCGGCAACTAACTGAACCGTAGCGGTACCTTCGGGACGAAGACACAGCTCTCGACCCTTCTTGTCTTCGAACACATACATTTGACCCAACACTTCTTCGCCGGCCTTATCTCGGTAGACCTGGGCAGGCTCAATACTCGGCAAGATGATTTCGTCATAGCCTTTGGCTTCCGCCAGCTCAATCATCTTATTCAAAAGCGCTCGCCGCTTCTTGCTCTCATCACCGCTGATGATGCGCACACCACGAGCCAAATTATCTATCTTAAGTTCCATAGCTTAACCATCATGTTTAACTGTCAAAATCTCGCTGTCGAAATCCTGCCATCGAAAGCCGCGGGATAATACCAGAATCGCTAAACATTCAAAACAGCTGCGAGCAGCTCTAGGTCCGTTTAGCTCCGATCGCAGGCGCTAATTACCAAAGCGATAGCGCAGCTTCACCACGAACTGTTCAGACACCGGCTCATCATAGACATCAGAAAACATATCAGAGAACTCTTCGAAGGTTTGCAATTGGCGCTGCAAACCATTTTTGGTATAGACAAGAAACAAATCCGACATGGGAGCAATCTCCCAGCGATAACGTACTTGGAAGTTCAATGTCGAGATACTGAAGTTGTCAGAGGGATCGCCAGGCGCCTTAGTACGATCAAGTAAAACGCCCGCCTTTGCGGGAATCGTGAAGAACTCATCTTCAAAGGCCTTAATCCCAACCCACTGTAAAGACGCACGAAATTGTTGGCGCGCGGTAAAGAAATAATCAATATTAAACTTCGCACTCCACTCTTCGGCATCAAAGGTGACCATATTGGTGCCACCGCGATGCAATAACCAGCCGTAACGTTGCTTATGACTGAGATCGAATTCTGCAGTCAGGCTACTCAAGGGCCGCCAGCTTAAACCAACAGCGAATTTATTATTATGCCCGCCTAGTTCTTCACCCTCATACCGGGCACTAAAATCTGCAGTTAAATTCCGAGAAGAATCTGTGCTGTAAGCCAATTCGAGCTGGGAGCGTTTCTCAATTTCATAGGTACCGTTACCAAAACTGTTTCGATCTTCATAACGATCCGGAAAATGATTTAAATCCCAATGAAATGCTGACAAATTATTAAAAGTTAAATCCCCTTCCCAAAAAACGCCGGTACGAATAACTTTCCAATCGGTATTCCATTCGTGGGGGATTAATACTTGCGTCGAAATATCACGGCCAAAACTTATGTCTGAACGATTTTCTTGAAAAATATAACGCGTACCGATTAAATCATTACGACGAAAAAAACCGAGGTCATTAATATTGATGGTCTTGTCGTAATATTCAAACGCGGCAATATGGTTTCGACCTTGCTTAGGGGTGTAACGCATATCAACAAAGCCGCCGCCACCTTCACCTTCGACATCAATATCGGAATAAATAAGCTGGCCGTCCCACTGCCACTTACCCGTGCCGGATAAATAGTGTCCATCAACCGCATGCACTGTCGCATCTCGATCTGGGTGCGTTGACGAAGTACTCATCCAACCCACACTTTGCGATGCACCCGCGCCAGATAATTCGTAAACTGCTCTAGCAATAAGGAAATCTCTACCGTCTTGATCGAGATCGACTCGATTACCCAAACCATCTTCACCGCGAAAACGCGTTTCATCTTCTTGTGCGGCTAAGACGCCGTAGCGCAAAGCACCGGATTCACCGGTTACCTTTAATGCGCCATTTAATTCTGCGGGCTGACCCAGTTCCGTTTGCGGAACCGTGACACCCAACGGTATATTCGGCCTAAATGCGCGACCACCAATTCTGCGCGTGTTCAACAAGGTTGTCGGCACTCCTGAGGTTGCGCGTGGTGCTGCAATAAAAGTTTCTTGCCCCTCTAAAAAGAACAAACGTTTTTCAGGAAAAAAAGTTTCAATCGCGGTGAGATTAACAATAACGTCATCGGCCTCAACGTTACCGAAGTCAGGATTTAATGTTGCTGACAACTGAAAGTCTGTCGACGGTCGCCAGAAAAAATCAGCACCAGCTTTGTAATTCACTTCGTCTGCAACGCGATCAAAGGTTGTCGATGCATAAGGGAAAATTCGGTATTGCTGTTTCGGCGCAACGTTGGTCACTTCAACTTGGTCAAGTACCGACATAAATTGTGGTTGCGTGCTCGGCAGTGCTGGCCAAGCCCAACGCTCATTTTTATAAGCGACTTTCCGTGAAGCATACACACCCATTGCCCGCGCGCCCTCTGTCTTCGGCATACTCATCATCGCCCAAGGCAAAAACATTTCCGCACTCCAGCCTTGTTCGGTAACCGCGGTTTCACCCCACCAAGGGCCATCCCAATTACTCGCATAACGTCGCTCTGGCAAAATCGTGCCATCCATTAAACTGCCACCCAAGGCAATACCAAACCAATAACCGTAACGCGCTTCCGAAGAACTATCGAAGGTAATAAAAACCGCGTCGCGAATTAATTGTCGCTGATCTCGCGAAGACAATTGACTCACCAAAGTATCTCGTGGCTGATGCATATCAAAGCCCACGTAGATACCTTTACTGTTGTAAAAAATATGCATGTTGGTCGGGTATTCACCGGGCACCAAGGTATCCGGTTCAACAACGCCGAAGTCGCCGATTTTAGCTGAAGTTTGCCAAATCGATTCATCTAAACGACCATCGATAGTAATGTCGATATCGTCACTAACCAATTGCAGTGTGATGGGATTAGGAACGCTAATATCGGCCTGTGACTGCACTTGGGTCGAAAGCAATATGCTGATGGAAAATAGCAAACCCCAATGAGATGATTTTGCAGATGCTATTCGTGACAAGATCCCCGGTAATACATTCTTCATTTTAAATTCCCAAAAGTAGCCATAAAGCTATTCTTATTTATTTCTCTTACGCTTTCATCTGCACACAGCATTATCTGCGATCGACGATCAATCGTTTGAGTTCTTGATTTGAAGTATAGAAAGATTTTATTGAAAGGCTCGGTTAATTCTTTAATCTTGATAAAAAATTTCACCATCACTTAACTAGACTACTTAGCTGGCTTGCGTAACTGGCTTGCTTAACTAGCATCGAGTAAGGTTTTCGCGCTGAAAATTTTGGCGGCTAGGATGGCCTGATTTGCAGAATATTTAAATAGAGAATTGCACCGTTATTTGTAAAGTTATTGCATATTATGTCAACAAAAACGTCGAATCGATTTCAATTTGCTGTAGCGTAAAATGACCCGGCAGTATTTAGGCTATTACCAGGCGATGCCCCGCCCTAATCTCTTCAATCCTACTTTCAGAAAGCCCCGCTCGTTCGCCATATTGTGGCCACCGTTTAACAACATTCATTATTTCTTCGAGAATTTTTTCGGGTCTCGACAAACTAATACTCTCGCCCACCGCGAGTAAATCCTGTTGAGTAAAATGATCGCGCTTGCCGTTGATTGTCATTTGGTGTTTGTTGGTCCATAAACCCGCCGGGTTGTGGGAATACACCACATCGTAGGCCGGAGACAAATGCCATGTGCCTTGTTTATCCATGAGAAAGCCAATGTTCTTCGTGTGGTCATCTTGATTACGCGCAATCACATTAAACAACATTCGGCGGTATTGTTGCTCCGCATCCGCCTTTGACAAGCGCAAACGCCGCATCACCATAAACGCTTGCTCATAACTATAAGCACCCGCCTGATTAAAATCGTAATGCGCGATACCGCAAAGAGATTGCATGTGAAGTTTTTCGCCATCGACACGATCAAATCGTTTTGTCATAAAATGGGCGCGACCATTTTCTTCCAACAGACGACTTTCATTCATCACAATGCCAGCATCTAAGGCCATCAAATAATAAGCGTACTCAATACGACCAAAACCTTTTGGCTCGCCCAATTCCAAATCCGTGACGCCATCAAATTTTAAAATCCAATAATCATAACCTGCTGGCGCCTGCGCCTGACCAGACACCACTTTGCCTGCTGCATTCATCGCGATAACCGCTTTCGGTCGAGCACCACCGGCAGAAGTCCCGACGCGCAAAATATCTAAAATTGCATCGGCTCTTTTTTTATCGCTCTCGGTGATTGACGATGCTAAGGATTCTCTCTGCTGCATAATTTGTTGCGATAAAGAAACGAGTTCAGCAACTTCGACCGGCTCGGACTTGTCGTACTTTTCAATCGTCGCGGGCAAAAACTCCAAAGCGCCCATCGCCCGCTTACCGGTGTAACACAAACGCTCCACCGGACTAAATTCCTCAGCACTTCTACCCTGCCTCGCCAACCATGCATCAATAATTCGGTTACCAAATTTATCCGGTAAGGCATCCGCCAACAAACCCGGCAGACCTAAATAAGTCGCGTTATTTAATTCAGGAAATGAAAATATTCTCTTACCTTTTGTTGCCAACTCCAAAGGCATTAGCACCGGTGAAATATCGAGACCCAATTTTAAAAACGCCGGCTCGAACTCAAACACGCCATAATCTTTGTCTGCCAACCAAGAAACAGCACCGACAGTCTGCCCCCATAATTCAACAATCGCCGTATCGACTTTTTTTACTCCCTGCTTTACCACGCGTCCTTGTCTCCCTCTGGTGTAGAGCGCTCTGCAATGCCTGTCGTTAATTCGCTCTGATTTACTTTGTTACGAATTCCCGTCGCCCGCTCCCGCATCTGCCCCTTCTGCTTCGCCAACTGCAAAGGGCTGATTTCCGGCTCAGCAATAAAATGGTTTAGTTGCTCCAACTGCCCCAACTCCCTCAGTACCGCAATCAAACTGGCAAGCTTTCCCTTTCCCGATTCCAGGGATTTTATGGTGTTCAACGACAAAGTCGTGGCATCCGCCAATTGTTGCTGGGTGATGTTCTGCCGCAAACGCTGTTGTTTTAGGCGTTCGCCCAATTGCTTGCGGATGGCTTTATCGGACATTGAGTACAAATCCATAACAGTCTACTTTTTGGCTATTAATGGGGTATTTATTTGTTAATGGGTAAAATAGCAGCTATTGGGTGGATTTGCTAGGGGTTTGGTGGTTATGGATGGTTTTTGGTCTTTTATTTGTTTAATTTGGCCATTATGGACTTATTTTAGGCTATTAACTAATAAAATTGTTGAAGTTTTAGAAGCAAGATCGCAGGGGGTAGCCCTGCAGCTAGGCACTTTTCTTTGTTCGGCCAAAGAAAAGTACCCAAAAGAAAGGCCGCCCGCCATCGCTATACCCTCTCTCCAAGTCATTTTTAAGAGCCGGTCTGATTCGACTTCCTGTCTCTCCATCCCTAAATCGCACTTCCTGTGCGATTTGCTCTTAAAAATAACTTTCCGTTCGGCGCTCAGGAAGGGGGATTGAGAACCAAAGAAAAAGAAGTCTTGCGCGCCAATAACCAATTGCCATTTGGCGTTTAAACTCTTACTCGTACATAATGCGGAAACCGCGTTTTAAGAAATCGATTTCAAAGTTGTTTATAGGGATTCCTTTCTTGTTGGTGATTTGTCTTACAAATAACAAAGACAAAAAAGATTTAATAATTGGGGTCAGACTGAACCTCCCCAAATAAACGGACACTTTTAATCAGAGACTTTAGTCTCAATAAGGAATATCCGTTATTTGGGGAGGTTCAACTCAAAGTAAATTTTATTAAAAGCAAGGAAAAATCATGCCTAATTTACAATTTTTCCTGGAACCTCCTGGACCGAAAGCTAACGCCGATCGGCCTCCCCCACTCGTTATACAAGCCGACTCGCTTTCTCTAGATGTTATTAAAGCTATTCCGCTTTTTTTGATAGAAAACGTAGATGCTGTTCATAACATTGAGGGCTTAGATACGCACTTGGAAGCCAGGCCAATCCAAATTGAAATTTCTGGAGAAACAAGGATAAGTGAAAAGGTAATCTGGTCTATCGTTATTCAGAACTTACCAGACGCTGCAGAACTTATTGTTCGCTATGTGAATGCACACCTAGATAGAATTCCAGACAATGGCGAACTCGGTTGGTGTTCCTTTCTTGATATCGTAGGTCAAGAAGCTTTGTATGCATTTCTCGACTTGGATTTATCAGAAATAGATGACAAAGGTAGTGTGTTAAAAATAATAGATTGTTTTATTTTATTTATTAAGCGTTGCGATTTAGATCACTATTATTTACCAGAAAGTTATATCGAAAATATTTTGAATTACAGGATCGATGAAGATCAGTATATTGATCTTCTAACTTATAGACTTTTTAATGGACAAGAAGTCTTAGATGGGAATTATGAGTGGGCTAATCGCTATTTATCAAAAAACGGAGTGCTTAAATTAGTTGTTGATAAAGCAATAGAATCTGACAAATACGGCTCACTAGACACCCTTGATATTCTAAAATATTGCGCTCCTGTCTACGGAAACAAGCATGAACTTACAAACGATGTTCTAAATTATTGTTGTAAGTTGGTTCCCAATTTTAACCGCACCAAAACGTTAAAAAATTTCCAACCTAGTCTCATGTGTCAAAGATCAAAATGCGACGCGGATTGGGAACGACGCAATGTTGGCAGTAAGTATGCGTCAATGAACACAGGGTTTCATTATTATGATGGGGAAAAAAATACATGGGAAATCTTAATTCCTGAATAAATAAACAAGACACCAAAATCAAGGGGTCAGATACTGCCTTAGAAATCAAGCGCCTTTATCGTGGGTGTCCCGCCTTTATCGTGGGTGTCCTATTAAGCTATTAAAATCAAAGGTAACTCTTAATGAAAATTCCGGCTTTTTTGGTTTTACTCCTAATTTCATGCGCTGTCATTGCAGCTGAAAGAGACTACGAAAACATGACAATTGGAGAATTGGAGGACGCATTGAGCGAAGAGGAGCTCCTAAATCTGTCAGCTGAATTCGTATTGAATAAAATGTTTTCCGAGCGTAACGTAGCAGCAGATTACGAACTCTTTATTGCCGCTCCTTTATCAAAACTAATGTATTTTTACGACAAAAACGAAACTGTGGATTCAAGAACCGCGATTAAAAAATTTCAACGCGACTTAGAGCACAAGCAAACAGGAGATCTAACGTTTGGTGAATTTGGAGAACTGACCGAAAGAGCCGAAAATTTCTCAATGCAAAAAATAACATTAGGAACTTTTGGGGATAATATTAAAGTTCATTTTACTGATGATTTTGCATTTTCTGAGGGAACATGGATCATTGAGAACGATAAAATCGCCAATCCAATAAACCATGCAAAAATAACTTGCTATAAGGGCAGTAAAGAGTGTGTTATCTATGACGCATCTATTTACAACATAAACAGTCATGTCCTAAGTCTAAATGACGACTACTATGAAGTATTGAGCTGGAATGAAAATGAAATAATTGCACAATCTACCGGCAATGACTCTTGCAGAAAAGTTACTATGACCTTAAACGCGATTAATAATGAGGTTTATCAAATAACAAGGAACAATAACACTAACAGTGAAACGTGCTCATCTCTCGAACCGCTTGCCTCTCCTCGTGTTTCAAAATTGGTTCCTGGATGGCAAATCTCTTATGACTATTGGAATAACCTAGAAGAAAAAAATAAGAGGAATTATTACAATAGTGATTACATGAAGGAAATGGAAATCGTTAAACAACTAATGGAAAAGGCAGGCCTTTGAGTTTTTTAAATAGATCAGACACCCAAGTTGAAAAGGGGTCAAGTCTTGACTTAACACATTAAGCTTCTTAGTCCTCGTAGATAGATAAAACAAGGCAACTAAATCAATAGGGTCAGAGTAATTGATATATAACTTTTCTTTGAGGTTCTTTAAATCAATTACTCTGATCTTATGATTCTTATAATTTTACATTCAATAAATAATAAAAAGGAAATAATCCGTTAACGAAAAAACTCTCCCAGTGCTTTCTATACTGCATGAAGCATTGCTGTTGCCAATTAAATACTTTAACCCTCTTGTCAGAGTTGGTTTGCCATTGATTTTCTGTGGCGTGTTCTGGATTGTATGGAGCAATTATTTTTCAGAAAATGGGATTGGAGTCTTTTCGATAATCATTGGCGTATGTTTCCTAATAGTTTTCCTTATATCTTTGGTTGCGGCGATTGTAGGTTGCCATAGAATTTTTATAATGGGCCCGAATGCGATTAAAGAAGATACGCTTCTAAATTGGTCAGGTAATGAAATTCGGTACGTAGGGTGGTGGGTGTTAATTGCGATATGCGCAATTATAATTTCAATACCGATTAATCTATTAGTAACACCGTTGTTATATACATTTTTTCAAAATACTTTAGAAAATTATGTACTTGCTCTGGTTTTTGTGGGGCTTGCAAATATCCCTATTTACTATGTAGTTAGCAGGATAGCTCTAGTTTTACCTTCATCAGCGATAGGAAATAGAGGGGAAGGCCTTGATAGGTCTTGGAGCCTTTCGGTGAACAATGGGTGGAGGTTAACTTTTTTGATTGGCCTGTTACCGTTTTTACTAGATCTACTATATAACTTGCTACCCACACAAGACTCTGTCTTGTATTCATTATTTATCTGGGCATTATGGTTGGTCGTCGGCGCGATAGAAGTAGGATTGTTGTCCTTAAGCTATAGATATCTAGATAATCAAGAAGTTTAATAAAGGGGACGGAGGGATTTAAATTCAACCAATTACAGATTGATCAAATTTAAATCCCTCCGGCCCTTTTATTGGCCCTTTTATTGAAGTTAGTTTGTAAAATTTAGAATCAAAGGGTCGAATCAATTTAAGAATTTTCGGCGAGCTCGATCCACACCAATAATTAGAATTTTATTTGACCTCAATTTTCTCATTGAAAGAATATAATTTCGTCCTTGGAGAAACGTGTTTTTTGCATTTTTTGGTAGGTATCGTCAGGGCTTCGATACCCTAGAGCAACCAACGCGGTTGAACTGTATTCGCCTTTGGTGATTCCTAGGTGTTTGTCCAACGCTTCGTTAACGAACCCTTCCATCGGGCAAGCATCAATTCGAAGGATGGCGGCCGTTTCTATCAGTATCCCCAAAGCGATATATGTTTGGCGTTGTGCCCAAGATAATATAGGCACATTCGCTTTGGGGTCTCCGTCTAGTAAGGTGTCAATGATTGCTTGTTTAAAAATGTGCAAATGAGATTGTGACGATGGATTAGTGTTAATCGATGTTTCTATATGTTCATTTATATAATTTATATCGAGGTTGTTTCGGGCAGACAACACTACTAAATGAGAACAACTCTGAATTTGTGGTTGATCAAATGCTATTGAGGATACCTGATCTTTGAATTTTCCCCTCGGTAAAATATCTATTCGCCAAGGTTGTAACCCGTAGGAAGATGGAGCAAGACGTAGAGATTCTAGTAGTATGTTTAGATCTTCCTCACAAACTATTTGTGGCGAAAATATTTTTGTTGCGTAACGCCACCGCAATGCCTCTAATACATCATTCATCTTATTGTTCCTCCTCAGTGAAATTGGCGCTATAGTATTGCGAAAAAACTCTTCAAGAAAGAAGGCAGTTTTTGGTAACATAGGCACTTTTTTGAAACCATAGAATTACTGGAGCGTGTGTGACAAGAGAAAAACCACAGTTTTGTATCGCTGAAGCAAAACCAGTTTGTCCAATATTAGATGCAATGAATATCATTGGTGGAAAGTGGAAAATTTTAATCATTTATCACCTTGGCTACGGTAAAAAACGCTTTGGGGAGTTGCGGAAGATGTTACCGAGTGTGACTCAAAAAATGCTTACTCAACAATTACGTGAACTAGAAGGCGATGGTGTGATAGATCGAACCATTTACCCCGAAGTCCCTCCGCGAGTTGAATACAAGTTAACTGCGTTTGGAGACAAGCTAGAACCAGTGTTGAATGAGTTGAGCTTTTGGGGAAAAGAGGTTCAAGCTCGTTCTGTAGTTGAGAAGAAGATCGGCCAAGGATAACCCCCTCCCAAAAAAATTGTGGACAGTGGATGAAGATGAAAGGTGAAGGATGTTCAATAGTCGTGAGTGGAAAGTTTAGAACCGGCTATAAAAAACACTTCAAAGAGTATTCAGATGCAATTCGTGCCTATATTGAAAAGCATAATGGTGTTGTAATTCGTCGCCAAGAAATACTCAATACATTGTATGGCAAACATTCGCTCGACTTGTTTATGTTAATCGAATTCCCTAGTCAGGGGCTGGCGGAAAAATTGTTTTTCAGACAGGAATATTTCGATCTTATTCAGTTACGCGATAAAATTTTTAGCGAATTCAATATGTACCTATCTCCAAATCAAGAAATCTAGGGCTGCACTCCGAAAAAAAAGCGGAAAAATGATTTTAGATCAATGGGTTCAGAGTAATTGATTTTTATAAATAGAATTGGCTAATTTTTATTTTTATAAATGAAGGATAAAGAAACCAACTACTCTGAGCCTTTGATTTTCCACTGTCGGAAATGGTGAAATTAATTTTCCGATGATTTAAATTAACCAAATAATAAAAACCGGACAAAACCCTATGCTTGAAAACTACCTCTTAGTCATGCTCCGTGGTTTCAAGCGCGAAAAAGTTTATGTACTGATTAATATCATCGGTCTTTCCTTGGCTTTAGCCTGTTCCATCATCCTGGGGCAGTACATTCACAGCGAGTTAAGCTATGACCAGCATAATATCAATCATGAACGTATTGCTCGTGTTGCTGTTGAGGTCAATACCAATGGGCAGTATTTATCTACTGCCGAGTCATCGCCTGCACTCGGTCCATTAATCGAACGAAGTTATCCTCAGGTCGGAGACTACGTCCGATTTAATCATATTGGACGCGACACAGTTTTACGTACCGACACGTTGAAATATTCCTGGGAAGATATTTACTTTGCTGACAACAATGTTTTTGACATTTTTACTCACCGGGCGACGTACGGTAATTTACAAAATGCTTTGTCTGATCCCTCTTCCATTGTTGTTAGTGAATCCCTAGCGAGGACATACTGGGGCGACGCCAACCCTGTAGGTAAGTCAATTCGACTCGAAGATTCGCAATACCGAGTCAGTGCGGTATTTGAAGATCTACCCGAAAATAGTCATTTAAAATACGACGCGCTGCTGTCTTACGATGTGAGAATGGCGAGCTTTGGCCGTAGCAATGAAGACTTCAATTCAAGAAATCTATTAGTCCAAATGGATTTCACTTATTTTAAAGTGCCAGAAGGTTTCCGACTGAATGAATTAGAGCGAACCCTCAATCAATACTACGCTGAGAATGGACGTGAGCTTGGCGAGAAAATTGGTATGGATATTACTTATCGGGTGCAAGCTTTGGCCGATATACACTTCGATACCGGCTGGAATTACGATAGACCTACTGGAAATATTTTTTACCTTTACGGCTTTTCTGCCGTTGCCTTGTTTATATTATTGGTCGCCTGTATTAATTACACCAACCTTGCCACTGCCCGAGCCACTAAACGCTCGAAGGAAGTTGGTATGCGCAAGGTAATAGGCGCAGAAAAAAAACATCTTATTGTTCAATTTTTAGGGGAATCTTTGGTCTACACATCGATTGCATTTTTTCTAAGCTTAGCCTTAGTTGAAGTATTGGAGACCTTTTCAAACTTACCCTCCTTAATAGGAATGCAAGAATTACTTAATCTACAACAAGACCCTTCTCTCGTTATTTGGCTCGGCTTACTGGCTTTAGGCATCGGTATTGTTGCGGGCCTTTACCCAGCCTTCTACCTGTCTTCGATATCACCTAAAGCGGCTTTAACCGCGACTCAGCACAGGAACTCGAGTAAATTTTCTCTTCGAGAATTCCTAGTGTGCATCCAGTTCTTCGTGTCTATTTCGGTGGTTGCCTGCACATTGTTAATGGCTTTACAGATGACTTATGTTTCCAGCAAAGCACTGGGGTTCGAAAAAGAAGAAAGAATTTTTATTCAATTACGCGGCAGCGACGCGATGGCAAAACTCCCCGTGATTCGCAGTGAGTTATTAGACAACCCAAATATTCTCGGTGTTGCCGAATCTTCATTTATTCCGGGCGGCGATACAATGGCGACCGTGGTCAGCGTTGAGTCTAGCGACGGCGCTATGGAGAGTGGCAGGCTATGGATCATGAATGTTAGCAAAGAGTTTTTTGATGTGATGGGGATGAGTATCGTTGAAGGACGAGACTTTTCACAGAGCTTATCTTCCGATGCTGAAAATTCTCTTATTGTTAATGAAGCCCTTGTTAGGCAAATGAACTGGGAAAACCCGCTGGAAAAAAACATAACCATTCGAGTCAGTGAAGGAGAGCGTCGGGTTATGGGTGTTGTTAACGATTTTCATTTTGCCTCCTTGCGACGATCGGTGCAGCCTTTAGCGATACAACTCATTCCGCCGCGCGAACTCGCAAGTGATTCAACTACACAAGAGAACACCATAGCCCAACCGCTTATCATCCAGCTATCAGGTGACGATGTCGCTGAGACAATCCGCCATATCGAGTCCGTGATCGCTCAATTCGATCCCAATCATTTATTTGAGTTTACGTTCTTCGAAGATGCCCTTAATGAACTCTACACCTCCGAAGAAAGCCTAATGGCATTGACCGGAATTTTTTCTATTATTTGTATTTTTATTTCGAGCATCGGTTTATATGGTCTTTCGGCATTTAATACCGAACAACGAACAAAGGAAATTGGGGTCCGAAAAGTACTAGGAGCTTCCGTGAGCTCGATTGTGCTGATGTTAGCCAAAGGCCAATTGATATTAATTGGCCTATCAGCTGTGATAGCGTCGATTGTTTCTTATTTAGCAATAGACAATTGGCTAACCGCATTTGCCTACCGAAGCGAAATTGCTTATTGGGTATTTTTCGTCTCAGCGCTTTCTGTCACCACGATTGCCCTTGCAACAATTACCTTACAGTCCGCGAAAACGGCTCAAGCAAACCCAGTAGAAGCGTTGCGCTTTGAATAAAGAGAAAGCCGGAATAAATTTATTTTTTGCTTTGAAGCTTCCCTTCAGAACACCGAACAGAAAGTTGTTTTTAACAGCAAATCGCACACGATGTGCGATTTAGGGGTGGGGAGGCAGGAAGTCGAACCAGGCCGGCTTTTATTTTGGAGTTCCGGGGACAGTTTACTTAATTATTTATCTTGTAACCAAAAGCACTAGGGCGTAGATACACTGCAGCGCTAATACGTGAAGTGCTTATGCTGAGCCCAAGACTTGAATTGAGTAAATCGTCCCCGGAATTTCCAGTTTATTTAACTGCTATGAATATAAGTCATGAATGAAGCAACAATTGCAACCTTAATGGCAGTAACGCTGTTTATCACAGTTGGCATATTGGCCTGGAATTTATTACCGGAAAGAGTTTATCTGAAAGAAGGTTTCATTCAAAAAAAATATCGAGGAAAGTCAGAGGGTATTAAGCTCAGCGAGCTAAAAGAAATTTTGTACAGTTACCATGCCGTTGTTGGCTTCATTGGGGTTTGGGAATTTTATGATATTAACGGAAAGGAACTCACGGTCGATAGCCAAGCACTCGGGGTCAAATCGTTACTTTCAGCTTTGGAACAACAGCTAAACAATTTCTCTCTACAAACCTTTCAACAGGAATTTGAAGCTGGTGACGTCGAGGACACTATCCATGTTTGGAAAAACAAAAATAAAGAGCACTGATTAAACCTACCCAAATTTAACGCACACACTCGAAAGGAGGCAATGATCCCAAACGAGAGCGTACCCCCTCAACTCCAACAAGGTGAACTACAAGGCAAGAGAGCCGCCTGGGCTGAAGCGGCTGGGAAACGCTGGCCGCTTGCTTGAAGGGAAATACTGGGTATCCACCATAACTCTATGAGTCGCCTTCATACTGTACCCATTCTGTATTACCTTTGATAAAATTCCGCCAAATTTTCAATGAGTGAGCACAATGGTCCAAGCGCAAAATATTTTAGCAACAAACAATGACTTACCTATTCGTACTGACCAACCCATCCACAGTGGCAAGGTACGCAGTGTTTATTGGTTAACTGAGACTGATAGCAAGCGGCTGATTCAAGAGAGAGGCTATGACGTAGCCCCCGATGCCCCACTAGCTATTATGGTTATCAGTGATCGTATTAGCGCCTTTGAATGTGGCTGGCATGCTGAAGGTGGCTTACAAGGTATTCCTGGCAAAGGCGCTGCACTCAATGCCATATCTAATCACTGGTTCCAGCTTTTTAAAGACAATAATCTTGCTGATAGCCATATTTTAGATATTCCGCACCCTTTTGTATGGATTGTTCAAAAAGCTCGTCCAGTGATGATCGAAGCCATTTGCCGCTCGTATATTACGGGTTCAATGTGGCGTGCCTATAGCAAAGGGGAACGTAATTTCTGCGGTATACAGCTACCTGAAGGACTGACGAAAGATCAAAAACTCCCCGAGCTTTTAATGACCCCAAGTACGAAAGGAATTCTAAAGGGCATCCCCGGAGTACCTGAACAGGACGATGTCAATATCAGTCGCAACGACATTCGTAATAATTTTTCTGCTTTCAATTTTAAAAACGAAAGTGATATCGATTTATATGAAAAACTGCTCACTGAGGGATTCGATGTTATAAGCAATGCCTTGGAAAACCTCGACCAGATCTTCGTCGACACTAAGTTTGAATTTGGTTACGTCACTGACGCACAAGGTCAAGATAAACTCATCTATATGGATGAAGTCGGCACGCCCGATAGCTCACGTATATGGGATGGCCCACAATTTCGCGAAGGCAAGGTTGTTGAGAATAGCAAAGAAGGGTTCCGACAATTATTGCTAAATCATTTTCCTGATCCGGATATTTTACTCAATAAAAATCGCATGGATGAACGATTAGCGCTGGCAAAAAACAATGCATTGCCTGCAGCTATGTTCGAGCAAGTCAGTCAAACCTATGTGGATATCGCAGAAAAAATTATCGGTAAACCTTTACCGCTTTCAGATAATCCCAAACAAGAAGTGATCGATATTTTACGGAAAGAATATCAATTAATTGATTAGGCGCAATTTGGGAACAGTTTTATTTTTTGATTCCCCCCATCAGAGCGCCGAAAGGAAAGTTATTTTTGAAATGTAAATCGCATACAATGTGCGATTTAGGGATGGCTGGAACGAGGATACGGCGAAGGCGTGGATACACTATTAGTTCAGCATGTCTCGTGCTTCACTCCTTCAAATTCGCAAAAACTGCGACCCGAATCTGTTCCAGAAAGGTTTATCTTGGGTACTTCTTTTGTGCGCGTAAAAGAAGTGCCGCGCCTGTTGGGCAAACCCGGTTAACTAAAAGACCGTCAAAAAACACATACCCCCCGCTGAACTTACTAATACGCAAAGAGTCCTACTTCTATCACACAAATCCCAAATCCACAATCCAACTTGATAAGTTACCGCAAATTCCAAAACAGGAAGCGTGAATGAAACCTACCGCACGTAAATTATTATTCACAATACTATGCGCCAACATAATTGCCTGTGGTGGTGGTGGTGGTAGCGACGGTGGTAACAATAACGTAAATCCTGTTACCTCTTTAAGCTTGGTTGATTCTTTACCTCAGAACAACAGTGTAACAAAAGTGGTGAAGCCTCGTTTTTCTCTAAGCCACCTAGCACCCGAAGGCTTGAGTTACGACTATTCAACGCCCTGCAACCTAACTAATTCACGGATCATTATTCGCGATACGCAAGACATCGATAACGCCGCCAACAATAAACTGCTTGACCATCTTTTGTCTTGTAGTGACGACTTATCACTTAATAGTAATCAAACGCTCACTCTAGAAGAAACATCGATGACAACCACAACATCGAGAGAAGCGAGTATTTCATTTGCGAGCCAAGCATCCATTACTGCGGCTAACAATCTTATTATCGTTAATGAAGAGGAAACTCTAGCGCTGAATAGTATTGGCAACGTCACCCCGCTTTCACTACTCGATGCCGTTATTGACCGCACCGCTTTATCGCCATTGCTTGAAGCGATACTTGATAATTTATTAAATAATATTGCCAATGATGAGCTACCGAACTTATTTAATCCCTTAAGCGATTTTGATGTGGTTACTCAAACCGTTTTATATGAATCAATAGACCCCCTAGGCAACCAAACGCAAACGCTTTCAGGTCTTATCGCATTCCCACAAACAAATGGTGTCGCTAACTTCACTGCTAAGAACGAAATTATTTTACTTAACCACTCCACCGACCTTACTCCCAGTGATAAAAACGTAAGCGGAGCTTGGTACAACTTAGCAGTCGTACTTGCCAGTCGCGGCTATCTCGTCATTGCTCCCGACAACTACGGCTTAGGTAATACCAATACCGCGACAGAAACTTACCTACAAGCGAAGCAGACAGGAATTAATTCTGTCGACCTAGTCTCTGCCGTTATTGATTCTGGAAATTATACTAATGTATTGAGTCCTGCCCCCGGCGCAAAAAATGTTGCCATTGTTGGTTACTCTCAAGGGGGACATAGTGCTGTTGCTGCGTGGCAAGAAATATTACACATGCGCCAAGGCGAACTTAACACCACACAACTTTTTACCGGTGCTGGCCCGTACAATGTTTATGAAACAGTTAAAGGTCTCATCAACTATGTCAATGGGACTTGTCTCTTGGATGACTATTGTCGTTACGTCAACGATGACTTGGTCAATGCCTATGCGATAGAACGCATCTTGCCGCCGTTATTTGACTACACCGAGACCGGCTTGAATGAAGTTGATGTTATCAACGGCACTCAGCTCACAAGTAATTTTGCTTCCGGCTTTATGGCCAACGATAGTGAATACAATCAATTAAAAGCATTATTACAGCTCAGCAGCTTTACCAACATTAGCAATTCAGACGTCGCTTTCGCAGACCCAACTCTCGATGTTTATTTTTATCACTCTGACTTCGATCGCCTTGTCGCACAAGCCAACACAAGTGAACTAACAAATGAACTTTTAGGTAATGTACAAAGCATCAATGACCAAAGTGCTCTCTGTAATTCCAGCAATATACAATTATTATTTGCCAACATTAGCGAAGTGGGCCCAATACATGGAATTTGCGGAATAATTATGATTGATGATGTATTGGGGCGTTTTAATTAGATCGATGTTATTAGAGTAGAATAAATATAAGTATATATAAATTGGGTCAGATAAGAGTTTTCAATCAAAAGCCTGCAAGTCATATCCAAATTAAAACGCGACGGTAGTAGCATAAACTCCGGGGAAGCACTTTTAATTATTTGGGCTGGCAGTTTCGCGCTATTTCTTAAAGAGTATATTGATATCTACTTACTGACAGATGGCTTTTTGACGCCACTATTGGATAGGCAAAGCGAAAACGAATCACATGAAATGCTTTTGAATTTTCGGGATGCCTTTAGCGGGGTTTTGGTTTACGTTATCGCTGGAATAGTATTGGGCATAATTAATGCTATTCTCCGCCAACCTATTTTTTTATTGTTAGCGATGGCCAGTTTTGTTTTGGTTCCAACGATGGCTAGCAGCGATAGCTTTGACTCAGATATACTTTTTTGGCTTTCTTGCTTTGTATCTGCCATGGGAGTCTTAAGTATACGAGAATTCAGCCGAGATTCAGATATAAAAGAAAAATGAAAATACGGGATAAGTATTTTTGCGGAGGATTGGCCTACATCATCAACTTGTTTTATTTATTCACCGCCATTTGCGGTCATAGTTCAATTCGTTATTCTGGAGTGGTTTATGGGTATTGGAGTGGCTATTGTTTATTTCCCGCTTTATATCATTATGGTAATAACATCATTTATTACTTTTTCTATAATTAAAAAATCCACACAATTGAATTGGCGCCATCTTTTTTTTGGTCATATTCTTGGAACAATTACTACACTTATATTGATCTGGATATTAAAAAATATAGAAGGCGAAAGTGAATGGGCAGCGTTCTTTGCGCAATGTGCAGCCAGTATATTTATGCCACTCTGCACCGGAATAATATTGGCAATATGCTCAGGGGTGTTTTCATCTCAATTTAAAGCTATATTCAAGAATCTTACGGCGGGGGCATTGTTTTCCGTGGTAACCATCCCCGGGATTGCATTGATCGCTGCAGAAAATTATTACAACATCGTAAACTACTATAGCTTTAGCAAAATTTGCCGGAACGCCGAAACTAAGTTTTTGGAAGATGTACCACAAGCAAAAATTGTGATGTTTGAACAAGATAGAATCTATTATCCGAACGGAAACTCTCGTCAAATTGCAACTTTGTTACTTGTGCAAAGTTTATTGAATTCAGTTGAACGACCAACAGGCCAAGAAAGTGAATTCTATAAGGTTTCACCTATCGAGGAAATCAGCATTAATGGTGAAAAAATACTACGAAGTTATAACATAAATGATTCAAGACGCAATGAATTCGTTTATAAAGGAGTGCAAGAGTCATCAGCTGAATATATTGTTAATTCTCAAATATTAGAACCACCCCAATTGAAGAAAAAAGGGATTGGTGGAGCAAGAATTGAGATACGAAAGGCATTTGACGGAAAATTAATCGCATATTCACAATATTATTGGGACAAAAAAACTAGCAAGTCTTGCATTCTACCAAAAAAGACTGGGGGCTCTATATCCTTTCTTCTAACCGCATTAAATATAATTCACCCTGATGGCATTAAAGGATATGAATAAATTATCTCACAGTAAAAATATAAGTGGGGTCAGATAAGAGTTTTCATTTTTTTCCTGGGGAGCCCCACCACCACTTTTAATTTAACGTTTATCTGACCTCAATTTCTCTTTAAATTTACGGCCGAAACACCCCTCCCCCCCTCAAATTATGGAATAGAGCCAATATTTAAGTTCTTACAAAATCATAAAATAAAATGGTCTCTATTGATCGATCTCAATATTGCAGATTAAACCATTAGGTACAGTTAACGTTTACGTCATAATCTTTTCGTCATTTTCGCGCAGCGGTTACGCGCTAGTGGAGTTGGTTACGATGAAAATCACCCATTATCTTTACAATGCATTCACTATTGAGTCGCAGAATAAAAAGCTCGCGATTGATCCCGGTGGCCTGTTTCTCTACTTCTTGCGGCTTAGCACGCTTATTCCAAAGTGCGAGTGGCCGTCAATAACGCATATTTTTCTCACCCATGGTGATCCAGATCATTATTGGCACTTTGACCGAGTGCTTAAAGAATCTGGTGCCGAAGTGGTCTGTAATAAGACCATGGTGCAAGAGCGTGATGGAACGAGCTTTATGCTTGGACCTCGTAACAAGGGAATCGCTTTTACACTACCGGTTAATTCTCCCCATACCTTAGAAGTTGGCGAAACAATTGAAGTAAATGGCGTGAAAATTAGCGGGATTAAAACAGTTCATGGTCAGTTGTTATTAAAGCTAGGTCCATTTTCGACAACAGTTAAACCGGGCCCTACAGAAAGGGTTGGCTGGGGAGCGTTGGGGTTTCTGATTGAGTTGCACGGAAAAACGGTACTTAATTTGGGCGACACTTTATTACAAGCAGATGATTGGAAAACACTGCCAAGCCCAGATGTACTAATGATTCCCATCGGTGGCAAGGTAATCCACAACACAATGAATGAGGAAGAAGCCTTGCAGGCGGTTGAAATAATCAAACCCCAACTGGTAATCCCTTGCCACTACAATTGCCCAGCGTTTTTTACCAAAAAATACAATCCTGCAAATGAATCCGCGTTTAAGAAAAAAGTTGAAACGCTCGGTGCAAGATGCGAAATCATGAGAAAAGGCGATTCACTAAATATTTAGCTTTCTCTCGAGAGCTAAGGCCTCGGAAAAAAACAGATGAACTCACAACAAATGAGAGCGGTAGTAAATACCGTTTACGGTTCTCCCGATGTACTCACTATTTCTCAGGTGACGATTCCTGAACCAAGGGCATCGGAAATTCGTGTCAAAGTTCATGCTACGACAGTGGGACGTACCGATACCTGCAACTTACGCGCCCACCCTTTTTTTATGCGACCTGCATCAGGATTAATTCATCCCAAAAATCCAATTCTCGGTATGGATTTTTCCGGCACCGTCGATGCGATTGGGAAAGATGTAACCGCTTTTTCAATCGGTGACCGAGTATTTGGTTTAACACCTTCAATCCATGGCGCTCATGCGGAATACGTCTGTATACCGCATGATTGTATGGTTGCCAATATGCCACCCTCTAAATCATTTGCACAAGTTGTTGTGGGCGAAGGCGCGTGGTACGCAAACACCTACTTGCAACAGTTTAAGCCAAACGTGGGTGATTCCATTTTGATTTACGGTGCGTCCGGTGCAATCGGAGTGGCAGCCTTACAGTTGGCAAAAATTTATGGTTGCGATGTTACAGCCGTTGTATCCACGCGGCATTTAGAGTTAATGCGATCGCTAGGTGCCGACACAATTATTGACTACACCACCCAGAAACTATCGTCACTAAATCAATCATTCGATTTTATTCTCGATGCTGTCGGTAAATTTACCTATGCCGAGGGCAAAATATTTTTAAAAGATAATGGCGTGTTTTCTTCTACCGACTTAGGGCCGTTTTACCAAAATCTATATCTTCCGTTTTGGACGCGACTTACAAAAACTAAAAAAATGGTAATGCCTATGCCACGGCAAGATAAACACCTGATGCCTTTTCTATCAGAACATCTCGAATCCGGTGACTTTAAAGCAGTCATCGATCGCAAGTACTCGTTGCCGGACATCGCTGATGCCTATCGCTACGTTGAAACCGCACGAAAACAAGGCATTGTTGTGATAGAAGTTTGAGGGCAGACTGATTTATGACCTACAAATTTCTTTCAGGGCATGCTTTAGATCGCCCCCCTAACAAGCCCCATCCCAAAAAAGCCAAGACAATTGAAATTAGCGGATTCAAATAATTTAAAAACGCATAAGGTGCATATTCAACAACAGGCACCATCAAAGTACTCGCATAAAATGCACCCGCCGTTGTCCAGGGAATTAATCCCGTCGTCATCGTCGCGCCTTCTTCCACTGAACGAGATAACACTGCTTTATCAATTTTTTCTCGTTTAAATACCGGCTTAAATAACTGGCTGTTGAGAATAATAGTGATGTAAGCCTCGCCCATGCCCATGTTGCCAATCACGCCCGCGCCAATGGTTGTTGCCACTATTGAACCAGTGCGACGTAGGCGAACTAAAATCCCTTCCAACAAAACCTGTAAAAAACCAGCGCCGTTAAGAATGCCGCCCATGGCCAAGGCCATAATCGAAATCAACAAGGTCCAACTCATACTGCTGATACCGCCCCGCCCCAACAAAGAATTCAGTGAAGCAATTCCTGAGTCTGGTGCGGTGTTACTCCATAAAGCGTTTAGGGATTCAGTGATTGGCTGTTGCTGAACAATAATAGCAATTAGCGTCGCCGCCACCACACTGAGTGACATAGAAACCTCAGCTGAAAGTCGACGCAAACTGCAAAACACCATTACGATAATTGGGATAAAAGTAATTAAAGGATTAAGGACATACAAATCATCAAGAGCAACAAGCATGGCTTCTAATTCAGTAAAACTGCTCGCATTGCCATCAAAAAGAAAACCATAAATAATCAAGATAATTGTCACAACAATAAAAGTCGGAATCGTTGTAAACAACATTGAATAAATATGTCGATAAAGCGAAGTACCGGCACTCATTGCCGCAAGATTCGTCGTATCCGATACCGGCGATAACTTATCACCAAATGTTGCGCCAGAGATAATTACCCCTGCCACTAACGGCAAAGGCATTCCCAACGTATCGCCGATGGCCAGCAGCACAACACCCAAAGTACCCACCGTACCCCAAGAAGTCCCCGTCGCCACCGACATAAAACTGCACAAAACCAAACTCGCCACTAAAAAGATAGAAGGCTTTAAAAACTGCAAACCATAAAATAACAAACTCGCAATGGTACCGCTCTGCATAAAACTCGCAATCACCATCCCAATCAAAATAAAAATATAAATCGCCGGCAAAGCTTTAGTGATGCCACGATTCATCATTTCACGAATCTCGACGAACTTATAACCCAAAAGATAACTATGAAAGGAGGCCCATAACAAACATACAAACATCAGCGCATGTAAGCTGACTTGAAAATAGAAAAGCCCAAAAGAGATACAAAGAAAAATCCCACCAAAACAAACGAGCGCATGTAACAAACTTGGCTGCTTATTCAAAAATCACTCCGCAAAGAATATGTTCCGAAATATGAACCCAAAGAAGCAAAGATAGCCAATCAAAAAATAAATCTCAATAGAAAATAATTGGGCCCATCTCCAAGGAACTTTGTTTATTGGCTTCTGTCGTAGAAAAACAAATATTAAGCAATAAGCTTTTTATGATCTCAATTTACCCTCAGAAGATCAGCTCTCCAGATACCTCGGACGGTCTAAGCAATCACTATTTATCTGCGGCTCTATTGGCCAGTGCAGTACTGCATGGGATAGTGCTACTGCTTCTTTATCAGTTCTCTGCCGAAAACCACTTACCTAAGCCGGAAATTAAAAAAATCATCTCCCTTACATTAGTGGCTCCGATCTCACCCGCCACCCACCAAAGTGAACCTCCGCTCGATCCGGTAACAACTGAAACAACAATATCTTCTTCCCAGGTCAGCTCAATTCCACAACCACGCAAACCGAAAGAAGCATCGCCATTACAGGAAAATCAGCCCGCGAATTTAATATTATTAGCCCCTGCTAAGAAGCAGGAATTTATCACTCGTCAGTCCGCGATAGACTCGGAATGCACGCCGCTACAGCGTAAATCTAAAATTCATCGATGTAGTGAGAGTAACAATGGAAAATGGCAGCCTGCAAACACCAATACTTACCAGCGAGCATTTTTCGTGGCTTTCGAGAATGCGGAGCAACGCAGCGAATTCCAAAAGGATAGAGAAAAAATTATTCAACTGATCTCAGCTCAGGAAGACATTTATGCATTGATTGAGTCATCGGGCAAGGAATCGGAATCCCAGAAACAAGAACAACTGCGTATCACTCAGGAGATCGACAAGTTACTTGATAAAAACCAAGGAATTCTGGAATTAATTGAGGCCAGATGAGAATGGCAAAACACCAGAACAGCTTATGTCTCTTGTAACTTGCCGAACGAGGCGCCAAAAAAACTGAGCTGAATTGCAGAGCAAGAGAAGGTTAATCAGGCAAACAAAACTACGCTGAGGACTTCACTCCACCAACAATAAAACGCCTCCCCACCACAACCTCATTCCCCTTCTCAGGAACCAGCGGAATATTCCGTGCTAGTACCAAAGAAATCCCCGCCATTCCTGCACCCAATAAAAATACCGAACTAGGCGAAACCAACCAAAGAAAGCCAAACAACACAGGAATCACTACGGCAGCAATATGATTAATCGTAAAACTCACACTTGCTGTTGCCGCCATATCTTCTGGATCAGCTATTTTCTGGAAGTATGTTTTAATCGCTATCGCCAAAGAAAAAAACATGTGATCGACAATGTACAAACCCGCAGCAACCTGACCATTGGTAACGAAGGCGTAACTAACAAAAACACCAATTAAGCCGATGTACTCGAACGTTAGTGCGTGACGCTCACCAATTCGACCTATCAATGCGCCGATTTTTCCTGCGATTAACCAGTTAACTAAATGATTAATCAAAAACAGAACAGCGATATCGGAAACACCATAACCAAATTTTTCAACCATCATAAATGCGGCAAACACGGTGAATATCTGTCGTCGCGCGCCACTCATAAAAGTCAATGCGTAGTACAACCAATAACGTTTACGAAACACAAGGTGTTTGTGTTGCGGAACAGCAGTCTTAACGGTGGGAAAACCAAAATACATGAACAAGGTGAGCAAAATACACGTACCGCCACCTAACAAATAAATTGCTAAATAATCCAGATGAAAGTATTCACCGTTCAACCATAAAAAACTATAAACCACCAAAGATGCTAAAGCACCAACGGATATAAATTGCCCCAAAGCTTTAGGCGCCTCCGCCTTACTCAACCATTGCAGCGATAAAGATTGCTTAATAGTTTCGAAGTAATGAAAACCAATCGACATCAATACCGTAGTGCAATAGAGACCAATAACCGAAGGAAACAATCCAGTAATAGCCACACCCAAACCTAAAACCAGCAATGAGACCAAGGCGAAGCGCTGCTCTTTAAGAATCAACAAAACAAAAACAGCAGTAAATGCCAAAAAACCAGGCACTTCTCGCAGACTTTGCAACATGCCAATCTCCGCGCCGGTAAACGCCGCTTTCTCAATAACAAAATTATTGAGCAACGCACTCCACGTCGCAAATGCGACCGGCATTGCGATGGACATCAACAACAATAAATTTTTAGGCGTTTGCCACGAATAACTTTTCAAACTATTTTTTCCTTAAAAAAATACGACCATGAACTCGGCTGTTTACTCAAACTCTTACCCTGTAAATTAATTACTAAGAGGCAGAGAGAAATGATTTTTTGCTTTTAATTCCC
Organism: Aurantivibrio infirmus; assembly: GCF_054767315.1. Classification (NCBI taxonomy): domain Bacteria; kingdom Pseudomonadati; phylum Pseudomonadota; class Gammaproteobacteria; order Cellvibrionales; family Cellvibrionaceae; genus Aurantivibrio; species Aurantivibrio infirmus. Next base: position 99,855 of record NZ_BAAFSK010000005.1, on the reverse strand, counting down.
CCTTACAGAGCGCTGAACGGAGAGCGATTTCGAGAGGTAAATTGTACAGGACGTACAATTTAGGTTTGCTGGCGCATGGATGCGACATCAAACCGACCTGTCGAAATTGCTCGGAGTGAGGGGACAGCGAAGTGGGGCGCACTTCTTTTTGGTTCGTTTTTCTTATGCGAGTAAGAAAAATGAACTCGCCAGCCGGGCGAAACCGGCCACCTCGTCCGTCGGACGACCAACAAAATCACAAATAATGAAAACAGCCCGGCTGAAACCACCAAACCTACTGCCGATTAAACGGCGGCAACGAATCCAATATCGCTTTCCCATAATGACGCGTCGTCAAACGATTATCCATAATCGTAATCTTACCGGTGTCGCTTTCACTACGAAGTAAACGCCCGCAAGCCTGGATCAATTTTAAAGACGCATCAGGAACGCTTATTTCCATAAAAGGATTACCACCACGATCTTTAATCCATTCTGAAAGCGCAGATTCAATGGGATCGTTAGGAACTGAAAAAGGAATTTTCGCGACGATGACATGGCTACAATATTTACCCGGCAAATCGACACCTTCGGAAAAACTCGCCAAACCAAATATGACGCTACCCTCTCCTTCGTCAACTCGGCGGCGATGCTCAACGAGGGTTTCTTGTTTGGGCCTATCATCTTGATGAAGTATTTTTTTCTGCCAAAATTCATCCAAGCTTTCATAGACTTCATTCAACTGCCGTCTTGATGCAAACAACACCAAACTACCATCAAAGGGATCTAACAAATCTGGTAAATTCTCGATGAGCTCTAGGGTATGCAATTCTGCATTGCCAGCATCAACAGCCTGTGCCGGAATCGACAAGGTTGCCCGCTTGTAATCAAAAGGGCTAGGTACAATTTGGTAATTACTATTCGCCGGTGTGCCAACTCTCATCCGCAAGCGATCAAAAACACCTAGCGCGGTTAAGGTTGCCGACGTCACTACCGCACCACAACAACGAGACCACAGCAACTCATCCAGAGTTTCAGCAGCCAAAATAGGACTAGACGAAATCGATAAATCGCTACCACTTGCGTTGTCAATTTTTTCTAACCATCTCGCTTCCGGAACTTCAGCGATATCGTTAGTGGAATAACTCATCCATAACGCAAGATTTGCTTCTGCGCGAGCAAGCCAAGACCCAATCAGTGGAAACCAATTTTCCAAATCAACTTTAGGTACAGACGTATAAGCGTCCTCAATTGATTCTGATAGTTCACCGGAAATTTGAGTCAATACATCAACTAAACGACCAAATGTTTGTGTTGCATCTGCAGCGCAATCAACAATCGACGCGGGAACGATACCATGAGCAAAACGATAGCGATTACTATCTCTGTCGTCTTCCACTATCTCATCAAAACAATCGAGCAATACCGGCTGAATGTAACTGAGTTGTTTTTTACAATCGGCAATCACACCGGGCAATTGTTCTAGCTTCCGATTGATATCTCCTGCCTCACCAATTTGCTGCACTGCGGCTGGCAAGGCTTGACTACATTCATCAAGCCATTTTTGTGTCGATTCTAAACGCGTGTAATGAGAAAAATGGTTTAAGGCTTTTTCTGCGAGGTGGTGCCCTTCATCAAAAATATAAATTGTGTCTTCTGGTGCAGGCAAAATGGCACCACCCCCAAGAGCGAGATCGGCCAAGACTAAATCGTGATTGGTAACGACACAATCGACACCGCTCATCTGTTCTCTGGATTTAAAAAAACTGCAATTTGAAACAAACGAACAACGTCTGCCACTGCATTCGCGATGGTTAGTCGTGACTGGTCGCCACTGATCTTCATCAATGGTTTTCGTCCAGTTATCACGATCACCATCCCACTTATTCGCTGACAGAGCTTCCATCATCGATTGATACAGACTTAAGGTTTGTTCATCGGAACGAAAGTCATCGCCCCCTGGGAATCCAAGCTGTCCCGTTTGTGAGGAATTCAAATCATTAAGCTGGCGATCCATTTTTGATAAACACAAATAGCGACCGCGTCCTTTTGCTAAAGAATAAGAAAAATCTAGATCGCAGGCGCGTTTTAAATCGGGCAGGTCTTTGTTAACAATTTGTTCTTGCAGTGCAACTGTCGCAGTCGACACCACCAAATGTTTACCGAGGGCCTTGGCAATCGGCAACGCGGCGAGTAGGTATGCAACTGTTTTACCCGTACCGGTGCCGGCTTCGACCACGCAGATATGAGAATCTGAAATTCTCACTTTTTCTTCATCAAGTTCGATCGCGCCCAACGTTTTTGCAATCTCGGCAATCATTAGCTTTTGACCGTAACGAGGCTTTAAATCGCTGGAACTTAAGAATTGGCTGTAGGCGGATTGGATGGCTTGCTTGGTATCAGGTGAGAGCATGTTCCCCGCTTGCAACTAGGCGCTTTTTTGCTGGGGAAGATGATCAGCATCGCGCAATTGCAATTTGCTCACAATTGGGTTCGCATACATTTCTCGAACAAGTTGTCGATATTTAGGTTCAATTGCTCGCAGTCTATCAACAAATGCTCGAGCTTCTGTGGGGTGATCAGATTCGTTGAACGCAACATTATTCTCGTCGACAAAACTTGGCGGAAACTCGCCGTAAATACTTTTGTACGCGAAATAATTGCTGGGCTGTATCGCATAATTGTTTATTACTTGGCGATCAATTTCTGCGGCGACCTCATCGGTATCATTAAAATCTTCCGTTAGCTCATCACCAAAAACAATTCGCACTTTACCCTTAGATCCGGATATTCCTTTGGCAATTGTGAGCACATCTTCATGCTCTTCTTTTTCATACTTGCCATGCGTGTTGTGTTCGAAAATTTCGCGCGCTTTATCTCCATCACAAGGGTCCCATTCGTAAGACATGGAGATTGGGACAATGTGAAGTTCGCGAATATAATCCGCAAATTCTTGCGTCTTCGGTTTATTCAAACTTAGCATGCCAACCAAAGCTGTGTTGGTTCTATCGAGACCGTTTTTGGCTCGACCTTCGCGCTGGGCAATCCAGACATTCGCTTTATCAACCGTCAAAGAATGGTGAATATATTCAGAAAGATGTTTCGCCGCTTTAAATTTTTCTCGATTACCTTTTACCGAACGCTTGACGATGAAACTTTTATTTAAGCGCATCAAGTCCGTTACATAGGGCTTACTCAATAAATTATCGCCAATGGCAATGCGCAATGTCTCTTGTTGGTTTTTATTTAACACCCAATTGAGTAACGCTGGATCGAGAGTTATATCCCGGTGGTTGCTAACAAACAGATAGGATTTTTTGGGGTCTAGGCGTTCAATGCCAGAACTAATAACTTCGCTGCCGGTGGTATCGAGCATCTTGTCGATATAACGCCGCACAATCATCTGCAGCTGTTCAACGCTATCTATTCCCCTTGCTTCTCTTTTTACATAGTAGCCAACAATCCGCGCCACAACGCCGGGGATAATAGAGGTGATTCTGGGGTACTGTAAGCGCGCTACGGCCAAACGAAATTCTTTATCATTTACCACACGATCAATGACGGCTTTTACTTCACTATCGTTATAGGGCCGGATGTCATCAAAGTTAGTCATTTATAGTTACGTATCCAGTTATCAAGCGCTAAACCAGGCAATTTTTGCAGGCGCAAACATACATAAAACATCGACAAATTACCACCTACTCAATAATTTCGCCCTCAGATCTCTCATGGATAAGTACTAGATCGGAAAGTGGTCATTTTGTGGCTACAATGAGTATAGCAAGCCGTTTTAATTTTAGCGGTAACACCACAGAATTGATGGAGCACCGCTCGTGTATTGCAGGATCGCATCAACGCTGTTCACCAACAGATTATTCGTGAACGAGCACCTCGCCTTGGCGCCATTTCATTCGATATGGCTTGCCCACCGATGAAGATCCTACTCGTAGAAGATAGCGCTACGCTGCGTTATACGATGTGTAACTACATCAAGCAGGCCGGCCACGAAAGTGTCGTTGCGGAAAGCGGCGAAGAAGCCTTGCAACTTATCGAAACAACTCCCGTGGATTTGGTAATCATGGATGTAGAGATGCCAGGCTTAAATGGTTTTGAGACCACGAGCTTGATGCGTGAGACTTTTGGTTCGCATTGGGTACCTATTATCTTCATCACTGGTATGAGCGACGCTGCAAGTTTTCACGAGGGAATTGAAGCTGGCGGTGATGATTACATGACGAAGCCGATAAGCCTTGTCGTACTGAAAGCGAAACTAAGAGCGCTAGAAAGAATTACTGCCATGCAGCATAAATTGCATCGGCTCAACGAAGAACTCCAGCACTTAAGCCAAAATGACGGACTCACCGAACTCTACAATCGCCGTGCGTTTGAAGAAATTGCTGAAAAACAATGGCAAGTGATCACTAGAGCTCATAACCCTGTGTCGGTGTTGATGATAGATGTCGATCATTTCAAAACGTATAACGACTACTATGGCCATCATGCCGGTGACGACTGCCTTAAAAAAGTGGCGCAAATATTAAAACAAACATTACATCGGCCCGCAGACATACTGGCTCGTTATGGTGGCGAAGAGTTTATCGCCTTACTTCCCGATACTGACTTAAGCGGCGCTAAAGTTGTTGCTGATGCCTTGCGCACAGCGATTGAAGATGCGGGTATTCCCCATGAAAGATCGAATCACTCAGAATTTGTCACGGTGAGCATTGGCGGCGCCTCTGCCGATCACACCACGGGCCTGCCGCGCCAAGAACTAGGGAAGGAAGCAGATAAAGCGCTTTATGAAGCGAAAGACAGCGGACGTAATTGCACGAAAGTAAGACAAATCGCACCACATAAAACGGTACTGATCGCAGACGAAGATAATGAAATGCTCGCACTGCTAAGTGATGTTCTCAGAAAAGAATACAACATCCTCACCACTAACAATGGCGTCGAATGTTTGGAAATAATTCATAACATTCACCCTGATCTGTTAATTCTAGATGAATCGCTAGAGCAGAATAGTGAAGTCAATATTCATGAAAATATTGCCGAGGATAAACTAACTGCAAAAATGCCGACAATAAGCATCGGTTCGAAAGAAACGATAACGAACTCAAAATTTTCAAAGGCAAGTAATCGCTACCTTCAAAAACCCATTGAAGCAGACAACTTGCTGACTACCATCTATAGAATTTTAAGTTAAAACAAAACGTCTAAGTCTTTCGTGTGTGATACCAAGTCACTGGGCGAGAATGTTTTTCAACTTGATCAACAACATCTAGCACCAGCGCAAATAAAGCCATTCTCACCAGCACCCCATTGTCCGTTTGCCGGAAGATGGCGAGATTTGGATTCTGATTTAGATCGCTGTCTAACTCATTTGCATCAGCCCGTGAATCTCTAGGTAAGGGGTGCATGATGACGGTATTGGGTTCGCAGTATTTGGTGTAAATGGATTGATTTAAACGAAAGCGCCCCCGATAACTATCCGCCTCTTCTTTCGACTTAAACCGCTCTTCTTGAATGCGTGTCGAGTAAGCAATATCGACATGGGAAATACTTTGCGTTAACTCTTGAGAAATATCGACAACATGGCCTGCACTTTTCAACTTGTCGACTAAGTACTCGGGCATCGCAAGTTCAACAGGAGAAACGAGGGTCACATGGACATTTTTAAATAGAGACAACAAACCACACAGTGAATGCACCGTACGACCATATTTGAGATCACCGATCATCGCAATTCTCAGACCATCAATGGTTCGCCCCTGTGCGGCCAATTCTTTTTCGATGGTGTAGAGATCCAACAAGGCTTGGCTGGGGTGCTCATTGGCGCCGTCCCCACCATTAATGACTGGGACTCGGCTGGCGCCGGAAAACTCGCTTACAGAGCCCTCTTCCGGATGACGCATGCAAATCACGTCGCTGTACCCGGAAATAACACGAGCGGTGTCGTATAGAGACTCCCCTTTCGCCAAAGCAGATACTTGGATGCCGGTGGTTTCTCGAACGTTGCCACCTAAAAGGTTGAATGCGCTACCGAAACTCACCCGAGTTCGCGTACTCGGTTCGAAAAACATATTGCCTAGAATAGCCCCCTCCAATACGCGCGTTACCCGCTGACGCATGGCGTAGGGAACCATGGCGTCTGCCACGGTAAAAATTCGTTCAATATCAGGTCGTTGGAATTGGTCTATAGAGAGGATATGCGAGCCAGTAAATTCCACAGGATTCCCCGGGTTAAGTGTCAGGTTAAATTTATCGAAGAAGGTCGGTCTAGATCGCCAGCAAAGCGGGTCGACTCAGGACTGCCGAATGAACTGGAGTGGCATCCTACCTGATTGCCGACGCCAAGAAAATGACATGCGTAAATTATTCCAAAAACCTGGCTATGCGAGCTTTTACCCTTGAAGTCGCTCCGTTTAAGACGATTTCCGCCTATTAAGTTGAACAATTCACGGATCGTTGCTAATAACTATATAGGGCTTAGCGATTTCTATTTATTACCGGTTTGCAATATAAACCAATACAGTCAGCTTGGTAAGATCGCATTATCGAGATAGAAAACGTCTTTTTTGGATCGATTGAATTTTGCGCGACATACTAACGAGTTGTTGGCAGGACGTAATCTCCGTTAACTTTGTTCGTTAACGATATCTATTGACGCAGAAGTAACCATCGCTCGCCCAAACGCCTCTTCAGAGAGGATGATCTATAACAAAAGGATTTAAAGTGAGCCAACGTTCTCAAGATACTTTATACAAATACTGCTCAGCGGAAACTGCAAAGTTAATCCTTGCCTCACAGTCGTTGCGCTGGAGTGCCTCACAGCTATATGCAGACCCTTTGGAGTTGAATTACCAGAGTGAATTACCCTTCAACAATGACGACTTATTAAGCGCCGCGATAAAGGCAGCGACCAGCTTTATTTTCGCAAAAGATCCACCTTCTGGAAGAGCACCGCTAATGGCTGCAATTCGACGCTGGCGCGATGAAGAGCGTTTCGCTTCACCAGAAGAAGCCGAAACTGTGTTACATGACTTGCTCACCCAAATGGTGACTCAACGTATTGAAGAAATTGAACAAATTGTTACTGACTGGAAGGCTTATACTCGAAAAATGCGAATTTGCTGTTTTTCAGCAAAGGCAGACGATTTAAATTCTTGGTACAAATATGGCGACAATCACCGCGGGGTGATTTTACGTTTTCACAATGAAGGTTCTGCATATTTTGGCAAGGCAGAACAAGTTAAATATTCAGATAACAAACCCGCCATCTCGAGCATGAAAGAACAACTCAATACAGTGCTGGTTAATGATGGCCATCGTCCCCAAGATTATTTCCAAGAGAAGTTTCTCTCAAAACCACTGAGCTATAAAAGCGAACAAGAGTGGCGTTGTTTTTTTGAACAAAAAGAAAGTGAAGCACCAATTGACGAAGATCCAAACAAACATTATCTCGACAGACCCTTTAATAATGACGATTTGAAAGCGGTACACTTTGGAACCGCAACCAGCTTAGCGGACCAAAAAGAAATTTGGGATATCATCAAAAGTAATTATTCCCTAGTAAAAATGTTTGAAACCACTTTGGGAACAACAAATTTTGAGTTGAAAATCGACCGAGTAAATCAAAAACCAAGTTAGCAAAAGTTGGCAGATTAGCTAAATTTAAAAAGCACTCATTGAGTGCTTTTTTTATTCCCGAATACCGCCCGACCAATCACAATATATTTCTGATCAGCGATTCCTGATAGGATAGCAATTCTTTCAGTACTTCTTTCTTTTCGGCAGATAAGGTACCGTCATTTAGAAGCAATTCGATTTTTTCACGAAATACTTTTACGCTTTGTCCTGTAGCGCCATCCGAATCATTAAAGCGAATTTTTAAATATTCCCGCCACTGTAACTTTTCTTGCTCACTGAGAGAATCCGGAAAATTTCTGGCTCGATAGCGAAACAATAGTTCCGGCAAACGCTTGTCGTAAAAACTAAAGGTAGTGTTAGCTAGAGTTTTTGCGCTAGCGGCCCTAACATCCATCATGGTCTTTTTATCTCGATTATCGAGAAATCCTTGATACAAGCTTTGCTCAGGGTCATTCGACTCTGGAAATTGATTACTACTAAACACTGCATGTAGTTTTTCCGTCAGATCCAAATCTTTAATTTCTTGCCAATGTTTTTCGCAAATATTTTTATCCAACTTAATCCGTTCGGCAATTTTAGCGTCGACTAATTTTGGCGTTGTTAAGATCGGTGACTTGTTTAGATGAACTACCTTTAGTGGGACACGCTCTACACCTTCATCCAAATCTTCCCTGCGAGTAAACAGCCGTTCTGAGATTTCCTCAACGCTTAAATCTGACAATAATGACGGAGACGCGGAAAGATCGTAAACAATGACACCATTTTTGTTCTCAGGATGCATGGCTAAAGGCACTACAAAAGCAGCGCAAGCTTGGCTCGCGGGATAACGGGACGAAATATGCAACAGAGGTTTGCGGGACGATAAATCTATTAGGTCGGCAACATTTTTCTTATCGCGCAATTTATAGGCATAATCATACAAACCAGGCTGCTTATTTTTTACTAGTTTCGCTAAAGCGATCGTTGCGTACACGTCAGACAAAGCATCGTGAGCAGATTCATGAACCAATTTATTCGCTTTACTCAGCTCTTCGAGTCGAAAACTAGGGCTGCCGTCTTCATGTCTGGGCCACTCAATGCCTTCTGGTCGTAAGGCATAGGTTAAACGCACAACATCGATAATATCCCAACGTGAATTACCATTACGCCATTCGCGCTCATAAGGATCGTAAAAATTCCTGAACAAACCATTGCGCGTCACCTCATCATCAAAACGTATTGAGTTGTAACCCACACCGCAGGTGCCAGGGCGTGAGAGTTCATGATGGATTTCCCTCATAAACTCATAATCTGGCAGACCATGTTTTAACGCATGTTGAGGCGTAATACCGGTTACCAGGCAGGCTTCAGGCTTGGGTAAACAATCGCTTGCTGGCTGGCAGTAAATACTCAGTGGGTCACCAACAATCTCTAGCTCTTCATTGGTGCGCACCCCGGCAAATTGCGAAGGCTTGTCTAGATTTGGAACCTCACCCCAGGTTTCGTAGTCGTGCCAATACAAGGTATTCATAAGAAAATCACTTTGAATTGAGAAAATTATTAAGTTTCGACAGTAGGTTTAAACAATACAACAACAAATAATCTGCCGATGATTTGATTAAGCTTATTAGTAAAACCGACTCTACATTTTAAAAACAATACTGTCACCCGCTTATAGCTTGATTGAAAAACCTAGGCTTTTCAGAACGCGGACTAACACGGTATACTTCCTGGCAACCAAATTTTAAGGGTGGAATAGAGTGAAGCTTGAAGATTTAATAGCGAACAACGTTAAATGGTCAGAAGACATTAAGCGCGAAAATCCCGATTTTTTCCCGAGTCTCGCGAAACAACAAGAACCCGAATTCTTATGGATTGGTTGTTCCGATAGCCGCGTACCGGCGAATGAAATTGTGGGGCTTTTACCCGGTGAACTATTTGTTCACCGAAATGTTGCGAATGTCGTTCTCAACACTGATTTAAATTGCCAAACCGTCATTAATTTTGCTGTTGAGCAACTCCACGTAAAGCACATTATTGTGTGTGGTCATTATGGCTGTGGCGGTGTTAAATCTGCGCTTGAAAAAAAACAGTTGGGAATCATCGATTACTGGCTAAGAAATATTCGCGACACTTATTATAATAATAGTGTGGCGTTTGAGGATATCGCCGAGCATTCAGAAAAAGTAGATCGTTTGTGTGAACTCAACGTTGCGCAGCAGGTAGCAAACGTTTCCCATACCAATGTGGTACAAAATGCCTGGCGTCGCGGGCAAGATTTATCAATCCACGGCTGGATTTATTCAATTCACGATGGCTTGGTAAAACAACTAATGGAACCGCTAGATAGCCTAAATGATGTGCCGGAACAATATAAACTCGACCCACGAATTATTTAGTTTTGAAAAAATATCACGAATGATATTTTTTACTAAACTTTTTAATTAATCACGTTTTTAATTGCAGTCCTTAACGAACTGCAATGACTCCCTCTTCAATTTTTGCTTTCCATATTTTTGGGCCAGTTTGATGTACCGATTCACCTTTTGCGTCGACCGCTACAGTAACCGGCATATCTTTTACGTCAAATTCATAAATAGCTTCCATTCCCAGCTCCGGGAAACCAACAACTTTTGCTGACTTAATTGCTTGCGATACTAGATAAGCGGCGCCGCCAACAGCCATTAAATAAACTGACTTATTATCTTTAATTGCTTCAATAGCAAGAGGACCGCGTTCTGCCTTGCCGATCATACCGAGCAAGCCTGTTTGCTCTAGCATTGTTCGAGTAAATTTATCCATTCGCGTTGCAGTAGTTGGTCCCGCTGGGCCAACCACTTCATCACGAACGGGATCAACTGGCCCAACGTAATAAATGAAACGGCCTGTTAAGTCGACAGGTAGAGGTTCGCCCTTTGCAATTAAGTCGGTCATTTTTTTATGCGCGGCGTCACGGCCGGTTAACATTTTCCCTGACAACAAAACGGTGTCGCCGGGCTGCCACTCTTGAATGTCATCTTTGGTAATTGTATCCATATTAACGCGACGAACATTTTCACCCACTTGCCAAGAAATATTTGGCCAATCATCAACGTTCGGTGGCGTTTGTAATGCGGGGCCAGTTCCATCCAATGTGAAATGCGCATGGCGTGTTGCTGCGCAATTAGGTATCAAGGCTACGGGCTTATTCGCCGCGTGGGTTGGATAATCTTTTACTTTTATATCGAGTACGGTGGTTAATCCACCCAAGCCTTGCGCACCAATTCCCAATTTATTCACTTTATCGAAAAGCTCTAAACGCAACTCTTCCGCACGGTTACTTGCACCACGTTTTTGTAAATCTTGAATATCAACGGGTTCAAGCAAGGATTCTTTTGCTAGCTGCATGGCTTTTTCTGCCGTACCACCAATACCTAAACCGAGCATTCCCGGTGGGCACCAACCAGCACCCATTTCAGGAACCACTTTTAAAACCCAATCAACAATGGAGTCCGAAGGATTCAACATAGCAAATTTACTTTTCGCTTCACTACCGCCACCTTTCGCGGCAACATGAACGTCAACGGTATTTCCCGGAACTATGTTGTAATGAATTATCGCTGGAGTGTTGTCGCCAGTATTTTTTCTCGCGCCATCTGGGTCGGCAAGAATTGAAGCTCGTAATACATTATCCGGCAACATATATGCTCGTCTAACGCCCTCGTTTACCATGTCGGTAACACTCAGCTCAGATTCCCACTGCACATCCATGCCCACGGTCACAAACACGGTAACAATACCGGTGTCCTGGCAAATAGGCCGATGCCCCATCGCACAAAGACGTGAATTAATTAATATTTGCGCCATTGCATCTTTCGCCGCAGGATTGGCTTCGCGCTCGTAAGCATCATTCATCGCATCGATAAAATCTTTGGGGTGGTAATAAGAAATAAATTGCAGAGCGTCTGAAACGCTATCGATCAAATCTTGCTGGCGAATAACAGTGGGCATAATTAACTCTTTTAAATTGGTGTTCTAATTAGGTTTAGAAAAATTAACGTAACTCCCTATTAGGGCGCTCCCAAACGTTGTTTTAATTGCTGGATATCGGCGTTTGCGCTGCGACGAAAAGAATCTATCGCTCGAATCGCTTCTTCATTGTTCTCGGTAGTCGCCGCCATTTCGTTCACTTTGGTCTCTAATTGTTTTGCAAGCTGATCTACTTGCTGCAAACGTTTTTCAGCGTTGCTATTATTTTCTGAAACTCGCGTCAACAATAGCTGCTGTTCCGACGCTCTTGATTGCAAGGAGGCGATTTTACTTTTGTATTCATCAGATGCGGCCTTAGCGGCTTTTGCATCGGCGGCGGCGGTCTTCAAGGTACTGTCGAACTTTGTAATCGCCGTTTTATTTTCTGCTATACCATCGCGATGGTTGCGGTAATTTGCCCATAACAAATCGTATTGCTCTTCGGCTTTATCGACACGCTCTAAAATTTGGGTAACGGACTGACCTGATTGCGAATTCGATAAGTTTAGACGGGCTTCCAACTCAACTATGCGCACTTCGGCGGACTGCATAACTTTTTTCGCCTCTTGCATTTGCCAGACCCCATAACCGCCGACGCCAACGCCGAGCAAGGCAATAATAATGGCAACAAAAGCGAGGGGTGAAGATCCACTGGGTCTCGATGCAGGAGGCCTAGATCCTTGTCGAGGCTGCGCCCCAGGTGGTCGACTGGCCCTTTGCGCATTACTTTGAGCGCCACTTTGAGCGCCACTACGAATTTCGTCGCGCTCTGGTCTTATACCCGACAAAGTTGGCTCTTTACGTTCAGCCATGTCTTATTCCTCAATTGATTTGGAAGTAGTAGATGATTAACGGTTTTCGTTGCGGAACAACCTTATCTTAGCGAGCCGCTCCGCTTACATCCTTAAGAGATTCGGTGGATTCCAGCGCGCAAATAAGGACGCATTATATCCACAATATCCGTAATTCTAAATATTGGCTTTGGTCACTGCTTCCAAGTTTAGAAGATCTATTGATATTCAACCTGGAAATGCTTCCTCGCAAAAATGCCGTATTCTAACCGATAAGAAGCCAATATTCAGTGATCTGAGCGCCTTCTAGTGATCGACCAGCAAGACTCAGACACAAAAAAGCCGAGAGTGATTCTCGGCTTTTTTGATTTGTGGGCGGTAAGATTTAAACGAAGTGTAAAATCCCCATCAAGACAATCGTTAATCCAATACTACAATGAATCACACCAACCACCGAAGTCATTGGGCCTTGCTTGCCTACAATCGCGTTAATTTGGAGCAAAGCGATAATGCCTAAAGCAACCCATAATCCTAACGATGGACCCGAATTTGACAGTAGGTTGGCGCCTCCTCCAAAACCGTGTGAGGATGCGAGCATTCCATAAGCCATCGGCCCAGAAAAAAGGGTGTTAGTGCGTGATGCCAACAAAGCCTTAGCTCCCGCTGCAGGACCATCACCCTCTTTTATACCCAGTGCAATTTTCTGATTTGGCCAAATAATTAACCAAACATTCAAAAACATCAAAGTACCCAACGTTGCGCCTACGACGATGAAGTAATCAATGTTTTTATCGTGGCCTAATTTTCCCAACAAAACCAAACCTGTTAAGAAAGTAAACATGGCACCCCAACGGAACCACCATAGCGCTTTAGGCGCTAGTTTTGCTTTCGCATCAGCCAATGCTTCCGGCCCCGCCGCTTTGAAATAGGCACCTTGAATAAAATTGAAATAGTAAAGTAAACCAATCCAGGTAATACCAAATAGTAAATGCATCCAACGAGCGAAGAAATCTATAATTTGCGTTGTGTCCACGTCTACCCCCTACAGCTGAAGCTGAGATTTATTATTAAAGTTGTTGTGATCTTCATAGAGTGTTGTGTTGCTGTCCGGCTTTATACCAGTAAAACGGGACAAATAAAACCAAACCCAATGCGCTAGTATTCCGGAAACAAAAAAGCCGAGCATCGCTCGGCTTTTGACATACTAACTGTAAGGGTATTTAAGCTGAAAAATTATCGTTAGCAAATTGCCAATTGACTAAGGCCCAAAATGCTTCCATGTATTTAGGACGCGCATTTCGATAATCAATGTAGTACGCATGCTCCCAAACATCGACGGTCAACAACGGGGTAACACTGCTGTCCGTTAACGGTGTTTCCGCATTTCCAGTATTTACAATCGCCACGCTGCCATCTGCTTTTTTGACCAACCAAGTCCAGCCGCTGCCAAAATTACCAATTGCAGAATTTGTAAACTCTTCTTTGAATTTAGCAAATGATCCAAAGGCTGCATTAATTGCGTCGGCTACTGCACCACTTGCTTCACCACCGCCGTTAGGACTCAGCGAGTTCCAGTAAAACGTGTGATTCCAAATTTGCGCAGCATTATTAAATACACCACCAGAAGACGCTTTAACGATATCTTCCAGGCTTTTCCCCTCTAGATCTGTTCCGGGTAGCATGCCATTTAATTTATCGACATAGGTTTTGTGATGCTTGCCGTAATGAAACTCTAATGTTTCGACCGAAATATGTGGCGCCAATGCATCTTGTGGATAAGGTAGTGCGGGTAATTCAATTGCCATGATAAAAAACTCTCCTTTTACAAATTACAAAAAAACAAACAAACCAATTCAATATTACTAAGTCATTGAGACGATGCTTAATCACTACAGTTCAAGTTTTTATCGCCAAGATTCAATAAAAAAATCAATCAACAAAAGCTTAACCAAAAATGATCTTACTCGAACTCAAAAACAATAAAAATAAAAACGGCCCCGTTAGCGTTTAATACTGTAGGGGCCGTGTTTTGAAGCGTATATTTGGTGCGGTTTTTATCGTCATGCACTTAAATAGTGTTAACGATAAAAACCTCTGGTGAAAAGATTTACATCATTCCGCCCATGCCACCCATTCCGCCCATGCCACCCATATCTGGCATGCCACCCGCAGCGCCTTTATCTTCAGGTAGATCGGCAATCATTGCTTCTGTAGTAATCATCAAGCCAGCAATAGAACCCGCCGCCTGTAGCGCCGTACGAGTTACTTTAGCCGGATCTAGAATACCCATTGCCAACATATCACCGTATTCACCGGTCGCAGCGTTGTAGCCGAATGAACCTTCACCTTGACGTACTTTGTCTGCAACTACCGAAGCTTCGTCGCCAGCGTTAGTTACGATTTGTCGCAACGGCGCTTCCATCGCTTTACGTGCAATTCCAATACCAGCAGTTTGCTCGTCGTTGTCGCCAACTAAATCAGCAATTGATGCAGCAGCACGAATTAGTGCAGCACCACCACCAGGCACAACGCCTTCTTCAACTGCGGCACGAGTCGCATGCAATGCATCTTCTACGCGGGCTTTTTTCTCTTTCATTTCTACTTCGGTTGCTGCACCTACTTTGATTACGGCAACACCGCCAGCAAGTTTGGCAACACGCTCTTGAAGTTTTTCTTTGTCGTAATCAGACGTCGCTTCTTCGATTTGAACGCGAATTTGATTAACGCGGTCTTCGATGTCTTTAACCACACCAGCACCATCAACAATCGTGGTATTTTCTTTAGTCATTGTTAGGCGCTTCGCAGAACCTAAATGCTCTAAAGTAGCTGACTCAAGATCCAAACCAACTTCTTCAGAAATAACAGTACCACCGGTTAAGATCGCGATGTCTTGCAACATTGCTTTGCGACGATCACCAAAACCAGGTGCTTTACAAGCAGCAACTTTAACGATGCCGCGCATGTTATTCACAACTAGAGTAGCTAAAGCTTCGCCTTCAACATCTTCCGCGATAATCATTAATGGCTTGCCTGCTTTTGCTACTGCTTCAAGCAAAGGAAGTAATTCACGAATGTTTGAGATTTTTTTATCAACCAATAAGATGAAAGGTGATTCCATCTCTGCACTCATGCTTTCTTGGTTGTTAATGAAGTAAGGAGAGAGGTAGCCGCGATCAAACTGCATACCTTCAACAACTTCGAGTTCGTTTTCTAAACCTGAACCTTCTTCAACAGTGATAACGCCTTCTTTTCCGACTTTATCCATCGCGTTTGCGATAATTTCACCAACGTCAGAATCACTGTTCGCAGAAATAGTACCTACTTGAGCAATTGCCGTTGAATCAGCACATGGTTTAGCAATTGATTGCACGTACTCAACAGCAGCTTTAACGGCTTTGTCGATTCCGCGTTTTAAATCCATTGGATTCATACCAGCAGCAACCGCTTTCAAACCTTCGTTGACAATCGATTGTGCCAATACTGTTGCTGTTGTTGTTCCGTCACCGGCTTCGTCAGAGGCTTTAGAAGCAACTTCTTTTGCCATCTGTGCGCCCATGTTTTCAAATTTATCTTGTAACTCGATTTCCTTCGCTACGGAAACACCATCTTTAGTAACGGTAGGTGCACCAAAAGATTTGTCGAGTACAACGTTACGACCCTTAGGGCCTAGTGTTGTTTTAACAGCGTCTGCCAAAATGTTGATACCAGCCAACATGCGCTGGCGAGCGTCATCACCAAATTTTACGTCTTTAGCGGCCATGATTATGTTCCTTAATGTCTATGTTCTTAAATTAGGAAATGGAAAAAGCAGTGGGTTAACTCCGCAAAGAATTAAACCAGCACAGCTTTAATGTCGGACTCACTCAAGATAATGAGTTCTTCACCATCAACTTCGATTGTGTCGCTGCCGGCATATTTGCCAAACACAACGATGTCACCTTTTTTCACATCGACAGGACGGACTTCACCGTTGTCGAGTACACGGCCATTACCAACGGCCAACACTTCACCCTCATTGGGCTTTTCAGTCGCTGAACCCGGCAGCACGATGCCACCAGCTGATGTTTTTTGTTCTTCCTTGCGGCGAACCACCACACGATCGTGTAAAGGACGAATATTCATGGAATTTGTCTCCAATAACTTACGTTTTGAGTTATGTAATGACGGGGAATACCCCATTGTTGTTTTGCTTCTTCGTTTGGAAGAGACAAATCTCTTCTTCCTGAATGGCAACTTGCTCAGGATCTGTTCAACTAATACTTAATATTATGTCTAGTATGAACACCCCTAGTGCTCGCCCCCATCTCGCGAATTGCTGTTAAGGGGAGAGGTTCAAAAAACCAAGTGTTGGCATGATGGGGTTGGTTTGGGATATTTCAACTGAAATCGTTAAATTTTTTACGATTTAGTCGTCATCACGACGAAAATCACCCTCAATTGTATGAGAAGTGCGTTTTTTGGAGTCTTTAGAGTCGAATGGGTCATCGAAAGGCCTATCGAATGGCTTATTCGATGGCTTCGCGCCAAAAGGGTCAAAGCCTCGGCCCATTGAACCGCCGCGCTTAAACTGTACAACTTGCCAATGCTTAAGTAGCCTCGCCAGCAGCCATTGCCGCAAGCCTGGAATTAAACAGGCAAAGCCAATTGCGTCAGTAATGAAGCCTGGGGTGAGCAGTAGTGCTCCCCCAACCGCTAAAAACAAACCTTCGGCCATTTCTTGAGCGGGAATTCCACCACTTTGCATACGCTGATTGGCCCTGGCCAGCGTCGATGTGCCCTGTTGACGTAATAGAGCCAAGCCGACCATCGCGGTCAATAGCACTAAGCCAATAGTCGGTAAAGCGCCAATACGACCACCAACTTCAATTAACAACCACATCTCAGCGATGGGCATGACGACAAATATTATCAATGCAATGGGCACGGTAGACTCCTCACTCTTGCAAAGACTATGGGGGCTGAAATCACCGAATACAACGTAAGAAGCGTAAATTCCGCCAGGTTCTTGGTATTTAACGGGGAAAGATTGCCGCAAAATCGGTAATATTGCTGGCAATTTCTATTTCAAGTATATGCGCGATTGAGCAACGCTAATGAATGAAGAAGCGGAGAGTTTTGTCTCTCACCGAGAGAAAATTTTTCAAGTTATCTTTCAAATCCCCAAAGGGAAAGTATCCACCTATGGCCAAGTTGCCGAACTAGCTGGATTAGCAAGAGCCGCTAGACTCGTCGGTACGACGCTTAAAAAACTACCTAAAGATAGCAAACTACCTTGGCATCGCGTCATTAACGCGAGCGGTAAAATTTCCTTACCAATGGACGGTGGAGGTAAAAAACAAAAAGCGCGCTTGGAAGCAGAAGGGCTTGCGTTTATCAATGGCAAAATCAATTTAAAAATTTATGGCTGGCAGCCCTAAAAATAACTCAATAGATTTATAACTTCGACTCAAAAACTCCGCGACTGTCATTTTAATAATGCTATAGTGCGGAATTTGAAATTAGGGTTTCATTTTGGCAAACACAAGCGCAACTTGGCTCGGCGATTTTAAATATTATTTTCATCCTCGAATCGTTGCTATTTTTTTCCTTGGTATTGCGCAAGGTTTTCCTTGGGTA
Organism: Aurantivibrio infirmus; assembly: GCF_054767315.1. Classification (NCBI taxonomy): domain Bacteria; kingdom Pseudomonadati; phylum Pseudomonadota; class Gammaproteobacteria; order Cellvibrionales; family Cellvibrionaceae; genus Aurantivibrio; species Aurantivibrio infirmus. The sequence continues at coordinate 81,832 of NZ_BAAFSK010000005.1, read as the reverse complement.
ATAATCAGTTCTGGACTAACCATCTGGCTCAAGGAGTCGGGAATTGATCGCGCCACGATCGGCTACGCCGGCGCCATTCTTATTGCTTACTCTATAAACTTCCTTTGGGCCCCTATGCTCGACCGTTTCAACCTCGGCCCAATTGGCAAATTGTTTGGTAACCGTCGCGCATGGATTCTTAGCATGCAAACAATCATCGTCCTTGGTTGTTTAATTGCTTCAAACTTCTCCCCTGACATTCACCTACGCGCCTTGATTATCGTTTGCATCGTTGTTGGTTTTGCGGCGGCAACTCAGGATATTGCTATTGATGCATACCGAATTGAAAGCTTTCCCGAATCCGAAAAAAAATATCTTACCGCCGGGTCTTCGATGATAACGGCGGGCTGGTGGATGGGTTATGCGGGAATTGGAGCATTTCCTATTTGGCTGTCAAACCGTCCGGGGTGGGATTGGCCAGACATTTATCCTCTAATGGCAATGCTAATGGTGTTAGTCATGATCCCGACGGTGATGATGAAACCCAGAGTAAAACATCAAAAGCAAGATCCTCATGAAATCGAAAACAAATATTTATTTTTATTTTCCGAACAATCTAGAGCCCGCAGTAATTTATTATTCATTTTAGTAAGCGCGGTTCCACTAGTTGCGCTGTGGTCGATTATTGGATTTCCGGGATTAATCGAAGAAGTAAAAAACTGGTGGGGAATAACTCTGCTCGTCCTGTGTATTGAAACCTGCTTAATCGTAACGATACTCAGATTTCTTTGGACGACACCTGATTCGGGAAACTTTAACCACAGCATCAGCACTGAAAACGATAATTCGTTTGAGAAATTTTTAGCTGCGATGATCGTAACCTTGGTACAACCGCTCAAAGATTTTTTCAAGAAAAATGGCGTTCGTATCGGGCTACTTATTTTGATGTTTATATTTTTGTTTAAAATAGGTGAAGCTTTTCTCGGCAGAATGTCTTTACAGTTTTACCTTGAGATAGGTTTCAGTAAAGATGACATCGCGCTTTACTCAAAATTAACGACCTTATTAGTCACCATTGTATGTTCGCTACTCGGTGGCTATATAAATATGCGCCTCGGTGTCGTGAAAGGCTTATTTATTAGTGGTGTGGCGATGGCTGCGACCAACTTACTATTTTCTGTCATTGCGCAAGTTGGTCCAGATGTAAGGCTATACGCCTTCTTGGTGATTTTTGATGGCTTTGCAGCCGCATGGTCGACCGTGGCGGTTGTCTCTTTAATTTCACTACTCTGTGATCGAAACTTTACCGCGTCTCAATACGCTTTATTAGCGTCGCTAGGAACACTGGGTAGAACTTTATTTGCCAGCACCAGCGGACTTCTGGTGAATTGGCTAAACGGTAACTGGACTTTGTTTTTCGTCATCACGGCACTAATGGTATTCCCAAGCTTATATGTCTTACACAAATTGAAGCCCACTATCGCGGCTCTTGAGTCATCGAATCAAGAAGGGTGATGCGCAACTCCGAAGGCAAGCATGGTTGCGCCGTTACATTTATTGATGCAACTTTGTCGCCTAGAGTGTGTCGGATCAACATACTATCTCGACTATTTATATGAATTTTTGGAATTCAGTTATGCTCAAGTATCTATTCACGATTGTCATTATTACTGCAATCAGTTTTCCTTCCCACGCCAAAACAATACTTATTATTGGCGATAGTATCAGTGCTGGTTACGGCATCGAAATTAAAGATGGTTGGGTGGCTTTGCTCGACGAAAAATTAAACCAACAAGGTGAATTTACTGTTGTTAATGCAAGTGTTAGCGGCGATACAACCGGAATGGGTTTAGCTCGAACGGAATCGCTTTTGTCTCAACATAAGCCTGATATCGTTCTTATTGAACTCGGCGGCAATGATGGCTTACGTGGCTTCCCTATTAAGGTAATAAAAAATAATCTTGAAAAAATTACTCGCTTATCGCTCGCCGCAGAAGCAAAAGTGTTATTGGTGGGAATTCAAATTCCACCTAATTATGGGTCACGTTACACCGAAGAGTTTTTTAACACTTTCCAATTAATTTCTGAATCGCTTAGCGTTCCCTTAGTACCTTTTATTTTGGATGACGTGGCGATAAAACCTGAACTCATGCAAAGCGATGGCATTCACCCCAAAGCCGAAGCACAAAGTATGCTAGTGGACAATATTTGGCCTTATTTAGAACCGCTTCTTTAAGTTAAGATCGAAGATTAATCCCAAGCGCACACGATCAAACCTTGCTTGTTTCACTTAGTGTTATGAGTTTTAACTCAATACTTTTCAGCAACAATTCTAAACTCAATTTGGCAACATCTTCATCGGGGAACTGTTGTGCTAACACATCGCAGATGTGAGCGAATTGTTTCCCCTCTTTAATCTTCTCCAGAAAAGTCCACTGTTGCTCGCTGACAACTTCAAACTGTACATCGAATTCATTACGACGGACTAGATACCGCTGAGGCTGCGTACAGGTTTCTATTGCAAAATCAGCGCTACCCGCCGTGACACCATCCACATAAAACTCCTGTACTTGGCGCCAATATTTTTGCAAATCATAGATGCTTGAAATCAAACGCCAGTCTTGCTTTGCCCGCCAAACAGTTTGCGGCCACTCTTCCGCCGGCAGCACTTGTAAAGACTCCAAGGAATAACTAGGCTCATCTACCTTGCCAAACAAATCGATAAACAGCCATTCCAATTTTACGATATCAACAAGTGCGGGCAGTTTTCTAAACTCTTGATGCTCAAAAAGAAAGGTTGGCAGCTTTTCGCCAATAAAATTTATGGAGCCCGGTTTAGGAGGGTATTCTGATAAATAATCGATCCACAAACTACGATAAACATCATCACCTAAGCTGTGATAGGTTATTGGATAAAGTTGTTTCGATACGTCGACGAGACGACTGTGGTAAGCATTGTTATAAATCGACAAAGCATCGGATTGAGACAAATGTGAATGCGGCAAAAACAAATCGTTAATTGCCGCTTGGTCATCGTCAAAAGAAGTATTTTGCGTTATCCATTGCCAAAACAAGCGCTGTTCATTTTCTGACGCATTCATAACGAACCACTTTTTTCATTTGACCGTCGACTACGCTGTGTTAACTCTTGATTTTGTAGTTCTCGCGCAAGTTGCAGCTCCCTTAGCATTTCTGGAAATTCAGGTATTTTGTCATCGCGCTCTAACAAGGTCGCCACTGGACCAAAGCGTGCGCAAGCGTGCCGATATAAACCCCACACTTCGTCGCGTACGGGATGATCATGAGTATCAATTAGGTGAGTTTCATTGTCCGTATGACCGGCCATGTGAAATTGTTTTATCGCGCGAGGATTAAGCGCGTCAATATATTCCTTAGCATCAAAACCAAGATTAAAACCGCTAACAAAAACATTGTTGATATCGAGCAAAACATGACACTCAGTTTTTTCAACCAAACGATTGATAAACTCCCACTCCGGCATTTCTGATGAGCGAAATTGCAAGTACGTCGTTGGGTTCTCGATGACAATATTGGTTTGCAAAAAATCCTGTATTTCAAGAATCTTCGTTGCGCACAGTGCTAGATTTTCTTGGGTGTAAGAAATGGGTAGTAAGTCGTGAGAGGTAAAACCGTTGATTCCAGTCCAGCACAAATGATCAGAAACCCATTCCGCTTGAATCTCTTCTTTTAGACTTTTTAACTTAGCGAGGTATTCGTAATCGAGAGGCTCGTTTGAGCCAAGATTAAAAGACAAGCCGTGTAATACGATGGGATATTGTTCACGGAGCTTTCTCAGTAATGCGCGGGGTCGGCCACCGGGTTCTAAAAAGTTTTCGGTAATAACTTCGAACCAATCAACCGCTGGCCAATGTTTTAATATGTAGTCGTAATGAACCGACCGCAGCCCAACGCCATACCCAAGCACAGATAAATCCTCGACGGCCAAGTTCGGCGAACCATATCATTTGATGCCGAATCGTTATTTGATTTATACGCCGCAGACTTCCTTCCTAACGGTTAAGACAATGGCTGGCAATATTACAGCTTTTTGATAACAGTTCCGCCAAGCTTTTCACATAATTTTTCTGATAACGCCACTTTACCCGTCGAGATGCCCACATAGCCCTCTCCGCCACAACCATTCTTGCCTGCACAATTTGCATTGCTGTTGCCCTTGCAGGCGCTATAACCGCCACAACTAAACACATCGTCGCAATAAGTCACTTTGATTGCGTCGTCGGACGCGGTGTTCGCTTCGACTGATATTGCTTTAGCCGCGACCTGTGTGCCGCCCAACTTTTCACACAATTGCGCAGAAAACTCGGCTTTACCACTGCTAAAACTAACGAATCCCATGCCACCACAATTGTTCTGACCCGCGCCTACGTCATTTCCGTAGCCCTTGCAGGCACTCTCGCCATGACAACTATGCAAACCTTGGCACAAACTGACTTTAACTGGTGTGCTTGCTGGCTCTGCCGCATCAACTGCTTTGGGAGAAATTGCCGCAGACGAGACCAATAAAGCTGCCGCCGCAGTCGCCAATGAAACACCATCATGTTGTTTTGCCATCTCTCACCTCTTCTATGATCTGGATCGGAATACTTTCCTAGCGGTTGGTATCTGGTCCACCAATATTGGAATAGTCGAATTATCCGACTTACAGACCAAATAGTTCAAGCCAAAAACATACAATGCGGCAATTTGTCGCACCCTAGATCGCTAAAAATAAAGCTCAAACTACTAGGATAAGCTTTCATATACATTTCTTATGTTTTGAATTGCTACCATACGTTGGCAATTGTTAATTGGTTGCACCGGTCTCACAAACAATACTTTTCCCATGTGATTTCAATTTTCGCTCGTTCAGATAGACTCACAGTTTTTGATGCGCAATTAAAAATCACTTCGAATAAAACTATCACAAGGTCGCAAGTGTCAACGATTCCCCATTTATCCGTCATCATACCCACCTTGAACGAGGCCAACACGCTGCCATGTTTACTTCAACAGTTGGACGATCAAGAGGATATCAATCTAGAAATCATTGTTGCGGATGGAGGCTCTTGTGATAACACCACCTCAATCGCTCAACGCTTCCAAAACATTGTCTTCAGCTCCGAACGAGGTCGAGCTAAGCAATTAAATGCTGGTGCTTACAAAGCTAGTTACAATCATTTGCTTTTTTTGCATGCTGATTCTTCAATTGAAGACCCTAAATTCTTGTCAAATGCTTTTCGTTATTTTCAAGAACAGCAAAACCTTGAACATCAAAGCCCCAATCTAGACAAGAAACCCCGCACGCCTCTCGCAGGGCATTTCCCGCTTAAGTTCTCACGCAGTCACAACAATAATGCCAAAGCGTTTCGTTTCATCGAAGAAAAAACTTTATGTAACCGCCCACAGACAATTAACGGCGATCAAGGCTTATTAATCTCAAAGGAATATTTTTATGCACTGGGTGAATACGATGAATCCATGCCTATTTTAGAAGATCAACGTATTGCCAAAAAAATATTTGAAACAGGAAAGTGGGTCGTGTTACCAGGTACTCTTACAACATCTGGGCGACGTTTTGAAAATGAAGGCTTTCATCGGCGGTATATTTTAATGAGCTTAATGATGGGACTTTATTGGACAAATACTCACGAGTTTTTTATTCGAGCGCGAGAAGTATATCCGGAACAAAGTGAAACCAAAAAGCTAAAACTCACACCTTTCTTTAAAGCAATTTGGTTAATGCTTGCTAAAGACTTGGGCTTACGTCGCTCAATTATTCAATGGTATAAGGTCGGCAAGTACGTGAGAGAAAATTCCTGGCAGATGTTCTTTTATGTTGATGTAAGTCGCCGAAACTCTCTTGGCCCAATGCGCTACCCGGCTACAGAATTTCATGATCGCTTTATCAAGCCACTCATTTGCAACGTGATTTTCAACAGCATGACTACAGTATTTGTTTTTTGTTGGTATATGTTGATTCTTGGCCCTGTTTTTTTCATTCTCGACTTATTCATTAAAGACGATTGATCTACACAGCCTCCAAATAACTTACCATCAATTGCAAATTACGCTTGCCGCGAAATTCATTAACATCTAAACGGTAAGCGAATTTGACTCGCTTCGCATTTGGATTTGGCCATTCAGATAGATCGACATTAAAGGCTATCGCGTCAAAAATTATCTGGCTTTTTTCTTTGGTGCTGACAATCATCTTTAAATGCTTCTCGCCGACCAAACGCTGCTGAATAACATAAAACTCACCATCAAATAGTGGTTCCGGAAAGTGTTGCCCCCATGGACCAGCGTCGCGCAATGTTTGCGCCAAGGTCATAGATAATTCATCCTCTGCCAGTTCGCCATCGCTCAGGATTTGCGCCTCCAAATCTTGTTCTCGCAGTCGATCATGAACAACTTGATCAAAGGCTACTTTAAACTCTTCTAATTTATTTTTTTCTAAAGACAAACCCGCCGCCATGGCGTGGCCGCCAAATTTTTTCAGCAAGCCGGAATTTCCTGTCGCGACATCATCAAGGGCATCGCGAATATGCAGCCCTTCAATAGAGCGGGCGGACCCTTTTATTTCGCCGCTGTCGGCATCCGCAAAAGCGATCACCGGGCGATGCACTCTATCTTTTATTCTCGACGCTAAAATTCCAATGACACCCTGATGCCAATTCGAATCGTAAAGACACAAACCCCAAGGTAATTCAGATTCATCATCGAGTTGTAAATCATTTAATGACTTGATGGCTTCATCTTGCATACCGCTTTCGATCGCTTTGCGATCTCGATTTAAATCATCCAACTCCAAAGCCATTTCTTTTGCCAAGTTTGCGCTGTCACACAACAAACACTGAATACCAAGGGAGATATCATCGAGACGCCCTGCTGCATTTAAACGCGGACCAACAACGAAGCCCAAATCCGAGGCGACGATGTTTGAAAAACGTCGACCCGCAATATCTAACAAGGCCATGATTCCAACTCGTCCTTTTCCCGAACGAATTCGTTGCAGGCCTTGTTGCACTAAAACGCGGTTATTAAAATCTAGCGGGACGACGTCGGCAACCGTTCCCACCGCTACCAAATCTAAATAATCCCCCAAATTAGGTTCACGAATATTATTGTCTTTAAACCAGTTTATTTCTCTTAGCGCAGCTCGCAAACTCACCATCACATAAAAAATTACGCCGACGCCAGCGAGATTTTTACTTGGAAAAGAACAATTGCCCTGATTGGGGTTTATGATTGCATCGGCTGCTGGAAGCACATCACCAGGAAGGTGATGATCGGTCACGATAACCTTTATGCCGCGCCGTTGAGCTTCGGCAACTCCCTCAATACTTGAAATCCCGTTATCAACCGTAATTAGAAGATCAGGTTTTCCACCTGCGGCAACAGCAACTATTTCTGGCGTCAAACCATAACCATAGTCAAATCGATTGGGCACTAGATAATCGACAGTTTGCAAACCCATTTCCCGCAACACCAACACCGATAACGCACAGCTAGTTGCGCCATCAGCATCAAAATCACCTACGATAAGAACACGCTGCTGCTGAGTCACTGCCTCCAGCAATAAAGTAATCGCCGCATCCAAACCTTTAAGGCTATCTGGCTTTAATAAATATTCGAGACGCATCTCGATCTCATTGTCGGAATACACTTCCCTGGCAACAAGGATACGCTCTAAGACAGGGGCTAAGGGTTTAGTAAATTTAGCTTTTGAGGAATCAAAGGTTCGGCGTTGAATAATTTTCTTGGTTGAAAATGACATGGGCTCACTGGTCGACACTAGTCGAATATGCGATACATTTTAAGAAATAAAAATCGGCATTGCTGTTATTAAAATAAAGTTCAATGTGAACGCGTAAATTTCACAGAAAAATTACAGCAGAATTTTAGTTGGATTTAACCGGCTATTTCTATCAAGAAATAATCGTCATACATAAGCTCTTCAATCAATTTATCCATAACGATAGTAAGTGCCGCCCCAATACCTTCTGATTGAGACGAACTTGCTTTACTGAACAAAGTGTTTTCCCATAGTTTTTTATTGTTGTTGGTATTAAATAAAGCGATTTTTAATCTCACTGTTAATTCAAATTTAGATTCAATTCCCTCGCCTTTTACATTACCTTTCACTTCGACGATTTCCCCTAGTAATCTGAGCGTCTCACCAGACTCTACTAGTTTCGCATTGCCTTTTTCGAATGCTTGTACAAATGCGTCTTGGAAAATACTGGCTAGCGCATGCTGCGCTTTATAGCGCTCAACATTATCACCATTTAGTATTTCGGTAATAAGGTCCGCCCCTTGGCCTCGTTGATCAGTGAAATTTTCAATTTTTAAACTGCCACGGCTAGACGTGCTGAAATCCACGCCATGGTTTTTCGTATAGTTATAGTCGATCGTTACAGCATCGCCTGCCACACAAGAAATCGAAAACAAAACGAAGGTGGTCGCTAACAAAAATTTACACATCAAGAGAGTTCTCATAAAAATTTCACGCTTAAAAGCAAAGTAAAAGTACGACGCAGGATAATAACATCCATCGGCCCATTATCGCTAACCACAGTAAGCAAGTTCGCTGTGCAAACTCTGTACTTAAACCGCACAACGGGATAGACTCGGCCTCGCCGGACATAGACAATAATTAGCAACCTATATCTCGATCGACTCTACCGCTTATTAATAATATTCGCTTCTATGAACCCGGTGCGTTGCGAACACAGACGATAAATCCAAAAAAGATAAAGCTAACAAAGTGACATGCGCGAGATGGAGTTTCTTCAACTTTTAGCATTTGAAACTTATGTTGGTAAAAGCAAGCTCTACCCTCCGAGGAGAAGTTAAGAATGAAGACTAAACACACCCTAGGTGTCCCACCGGGACAGTCTGGCTCATCCAGATTATTCCGTTGGATGCCATTAACGATTGGCGTTCTGATTGGGACTATTAGCTGTACCGTCCAGGAATCTGGCGCTGCTGACCAAACCAGCGACGCCCATGCAAATCACGCTAGTGGCGAATCAGTTGAGTGGACACATTTGGGGGGTGATGCCGATCACGCTCGCTACTCCCCTGCTGACAAAATTACCGCAGAAAACTTTAGCGAAATCGAAACCGCTTGGGTTTGGGATGGTGCGAGCTTCAATGCGCGAAGCGGTCGATCCACCCCCAGCTATATTGATGGAATGCTTTATACCGTAGCCGGTGAACGACGCCATGTGGTCGCTATCGACCCTGCAAGCGGCGAAACAGTTTGGTCTTACCGTGAACCCACGACCCAGCGCTACAAATACTCTATGCGCAAGGATTACGGTAAAGGTGTTGCTTACGGCAAGGTAAATGGACGTGGTGTTATTTACATCATCAGTCCTGGATTCTTCCTGACTGCGCTAGATGCAAAAACCGGAGCTCCGCTGGAAAATTTTGGTGAGCCTGTCCCCATTGATGGATTCCCTAAAACTGGCGTCATCGATTTATTAAAAGATCTGGGCCATGAGTATGACCCCTATGAAGGTCTTCCTTTAGAAAAAGGTTATATCACTTCATCTTCTCCTCCGATTGTTGTCAATGACGTGATAGTTGTCGGCAACTCAGCGGAACAAGGCTACAACCAGTCTCGAATTGAGAATATCCCTGGCGACATCCTTGGCTATGACGCAAAAACTGGGAAATTCCTCTGGAAATTCAATGTACTTCCTGGACCTGGTGAGTTTGGCCATGAAACGTGGGAAAACGATGCCTGGAAGTGGACTGGTGATATTTCCTCATGGGCGCCGCTTTCGGCTGATGCTGAACGAGGTATCGTCTACATCCCAACCAACGGCGCAACTGTCGATTTTTACGGCGGTTTCCGACCTGGCGACAATCTCTTTAGCACTAGCTTAATCGCCTTGGATGTTAAAACCGGTAAGCGTGTATGGCACTCCCAGTTAGTCCATCACGATATCTGGAACTACGACATTCCAACGGCTCCAGTTTTGTTAGACGTTACCCAAGACGGCAAGAAAATCCCCGCCGTTGTTCAGGTAACCAAACAGGCCTTTGCTTATGCCTTTAACCGAGAAACTGGTGAGCCGCTCTGGCCATTTGAAGAGAAGCCTGTTCCTGCGTCTAAGGTACCAGGAGAGAAGCTGGCAAAAACTCAGCCCTTTCCCACCAAACCAGCGGCCTACGACATGCAGGGTTTGACCCATGACGATTTAGTTGATTACACGCCCGAGTTGCGTGCGCAAGCTATTGAAGCAATCTCTGACTATGAAATTGGCCCACTCTTTACCCCGCCCTTACATCGCGACAACGATATGGGTAAAAAAGGCTCTTTGTGGTGTCCAGGTGATGTCGGTGGAGTAAACATTGATGGCCCCGCTGCTGCAGACCCAGAGACCGGTATTTTGTATGTCACATCTCGCAAAGGCTGCACCTCACGCATAATTGCCCCCGGTGAAGAGCGCGATGCGATCCTGAAAAACACTACAGGTAGTACGATTTCTCAATACGCTGTATTGCGTGGTCAAGGTGTTCGGGGTCCCGCTGGCTTGCCTCTGTTCAAGCCTCCTTATAGCCGAATCACTGCGATTGACATGAACACTGGTGAGCACCTTTGGTACATTCCGGTGGGAGAGACCCCTGATCGCATTAAAAACAACCCAGCTGTTAAGGGTGTTGATGTTGGCGATACTGGAACTGGTCGCGTTGCGCCAATGACTGTTACCAAGAATTTGTTGATCTATGCGGGTGACGCCTCAGACGGCAGCCCACATTTGTTCGCTATCGACAAAAAGACCGGCAAACAACTTGGCAAAGTACCCGTCCCTGCGGGCAGTCGCTACGGCATGATGACTTATGTGCATGACGGTCGACAGTATGTAATGCTGCAAACCGGTGGCAAACTTACCGCCGTAGCAATACCAGATCCAAATGCTGCTGAGGAATCTGGAGGCCACTAAAACGCCAAATTCGAATACTCCTTGATACCAAAACCGCATGCCTCAAAAGAGACATGCGGTTTTTTTATTCCCGATTAAATGAATTAGCTCTTCTTCACGGTTAAGCTAACCAACAGACTAGTGTTTAAATCACTAACAACAGCGTAATGATTACTTTTCCCTACTTCACCTTTCTTGTCTCTTGAGATTTGTTGTTTAAAGTCGACTTGTGGTTTACTTTAGCGCGCCTAAATAGCCACCCCCTATCCATTTAGATTGTTCAGCCCAGGTTCAGCTTGAGAGGCTAGAATTGATATCGAGGTGAAATAGCTAGAATTAGGTAGATACAGTAGATTTTGGAGTTGTAATTTATGAAGAAAGAAGTCGTTAAATTGACGTCAGCAGCGTTACTGGTTTTTGCAGCCAGCGCGCCAGAGGTTTTATATGCTGAAACCAAAAGCTTGAAAGATGGGGTCTACACTGCTGAACAGGCAGAAAGTGGCAAAGCTGTGTATCAGCAATTTTGTTCTGCCTGTCACGTTCCTGCATTTTACCAAGACAAGTTAAATGTCTGGAAAAACCAGCCCTTGAGCGGACTTTATGACAGCATTGTCACAAGCATGCCTGGCGATAATCCTGGGGCTTTGCTACTCCAAGAATATACTGATGTACTCGCTTATATTTTTTCCACACTAAACTATCCAAGCGGCGAAACTGCTCTCAACCATGAAGATGGCTCAATGGAAAGCATAATTATTGCTGACTAATGTAGGCATAAAATTCTTGTGTTTATTTTTAATCAAGACTAAAAAAATAAACAACCGGCATAAAAAAACCCGCTCAACTGAGCGGGTTTTTTATTATAAATATAAAACAAATTATAGTTTATCAGCTGGCCATGAAGCGCCGGAATTTTCACTAGTAACAGGCTTTAAACCTTGGTAATCAAATTTCTGTAAACGACGACCGTTATAAGTTTCTGTCGTGTAAACATTACCTTTCGAGTCTGTGGCAATACTATGAACCGCGAAAAACAGACCAGGTTGTCTGCCACCATCACCAAAGGTGGTTAATATTTCTAAGGTTTTACGCTCTAAAATATGAACCCGATGGTTTTGTCCGTCAGCAACATAAATGTATTTTTGCTCAGCATCTTTTGAAAACGCGATATCCCATACAGAACCCTGAACCAATGTTTCGGGAAGGATTTGTTTTTCAGTTACGAAGGTTCCATCTGGCTTAAATACTTGGATGCGGTCAGCACCACGATCACAAACATAAATCAGGCCATCTTTTGAAGGTTCAGCACAATGTACCGGACCACGGAACTGCTGAGGTAGCGCTTCGCCTGGAGTGTAAGTTACGCGATCATCACTTGGCGTATTACCGTAAGCACCCCAGTAACGCTTAAATTCTCCAGTATTGGAATCAACAACGGCAACGCGCTTGTTTCCGTAACCGTCCGCAACGTAAGCTTCGTTCGCTTTTGGGTCGATAGCAATTTCAGCCACTTGCGAAAAGTGCTCTTTACTATTGCTGTCTTTGCTTTCCCCTGCTTTGCCAATCTCTTTCAGGAATTTACCGTCGCGAGAGAAAACCAACATATGAGAGTCACCGCTACCGTTGCCACCAATCCAGATATCACCATTGGGTGCGACTTCGATACCGTGGTTAGACGCTGGCCAAGTATAGCCTTCACCTGGACCACCCCAGGCATTAACTAGATTTCCCGCAGGGTCAAACTCCAAAATTGGCGGTGCTGGCGCGCAACATTCGCTACCACCTAGTTTTAAACCGATTTCACGTCGATCGAGGAAAATATTGTCTTGATCGCGATGAACGATGAATACGTGATCACGAGCATCTACAGCAACACCAATAGTGTTACCAAGGATCCAATGATTTGGCAGTGGCTTCGGCCAAAATGGGTCAACCTGAAAAGACGGCGCTACTTTAGCCTCACCTTCAGCAGCAACGGCTTGTTGGTCTAGAATGGCTTCGCAAGCGCCAAGAACAACTAATGTGGAAACGAAAGAGATACCAAGAATTGATTTGAGATTTACTGTCATTATTTTCCCCTTTTAAACAAGGATTTTATTGCCCGTGCTTTAATTTATATAGCTTTGATTATGATTGAGCTGGGCGAAGTATACTCACTTCATATCCGGCAGTATACTGATACGCTCTAGGCAAATTGGTCCACAACACTCGCTCTATGACTTAAAACATTACTCGCTAATTGCACAGACAATAACTAATAACATTAAGGCAAATTGCATTTTTAGACCTAAAAAACAGACCAAAATTGACCAATGATTCCTGTTTTGAATTTTCTTCCACTCACAATTAAACCGGTGTAATACTCGTGCTCACTGCTATTAAAAACAAATCTTTACTATTTTTATCGCTGCTCTTCTTAGTCTCTTTCTGCTCCGTTACCAATGCCCACGATATCCCTTCAAAAGTCACACTTTTTGTCTACGTAAAACCCGAAGGCAACCAGCTTAAAGCTATGGTACGCGTACCAATGGAAGCCCTAAGCGAAATTAGTTTCCCGCTCAAAGGACCAGGGTATTTAGATTTCTCAAAAGTTGATGCCGCGATGCACGACGCCGCGGAAGTCTATATCAAGGAATCTATTCACCTATATGAAGGTGAAAATTTGCTGACGGGAAAGCATATCGAAGCTGTAAGAATTGATTTACCTTCAAACCGCTCATTCACGCAATACGACTCGGCAATCGAGAACATTCTCAGCCCGCCGCTTCCAGCCAATACCGAGCTGTATTGGGCTCAAGGTGTGATGGATGTATTGGTGACTTACCCGATCACATCGGAAGATTCCAAGTTTTCAATACAATCGGACTTAGGCCAGCTCGGTGTTGAGACGAATACAGTGCTGCGTTTTATTTTACCGAGCGGCTCAGAAAGAGTGTTTAATTATTTTGGTGATCCGGGTTTGGTTTCTTTAAACCCAGGCTTCTTCCAAGCGATTTTTCGATTTATTGAACTTGGTTTTTTTCATATTTTGGACGGACTGGATCATTTATTATTCTTGTTCTGCCTGGTCATTCCGTTACGAAATCTAAAATCACTAATTCCCGTTGTTACTTCATTTACTATCGCCCATTCGATTACATTAATTTCTTCAGCCTTTGGCATTGCACCCAATGCATTATGGTTCCCGCCTTTGATCGAAACACTCATTGCACTTTCCATCGTGTACATGGCCTGTGAAAACATTCTTGGTGCCGACCTTAGCAAACGCTGGATGATTACCTTTGGTTTTGGTTTAGTTCACGGCTTTGGATTTTCTTTTGTCTTGGCTGATTCGATGCAATTCGCGGGGTCTCATTTATTTACCTCGCTTTTAGCATTTAATGTCGGCGTGGAATTAGGTCAGCTGCTAGTGCTAATTATAGTCATACCGATCCTAATGGGCTTTTTTAAGTTACGCATCCCAGAAAGGGTTGGCGTCATTTTGCTATCGTCGTTCGTCGTTCACAGCGCCTGGCATTGGATGTCTGAACGTAGCGAGCAACTTTTCCAATACGAGTTTTCATCGCCAAGCCTAGGCTACGGCTTTTTCGCGGCGTTAACTCGCTGGCTTATCTTGATACTTATTTCAGTGGGTATTTTGTGGCTGCTGTCAGAGATATTTAAGCGCTTTAAGCTAACAGCGAATAGCGGTAAATAAAAACGAGGCTGTTCATTTTCCAAGACAAAAAAAAACGCGGATATCTGATCCGCGTTTTTTGTATGACCTATCTTAAATTTATTTACTCTTTAGGCTCATACCGACGCAACATTCTTTGCGCGACTTCGGCACCATAAACATTGCCGTCGTCATCAGCTGTCACACCTTCGGCAACACTCGTACCGCGAGCGGCGCCGGAATTTGGATCAGGAATAAAACTTGTTAAGAAACCCGTTTTAGCACTACCGATACGAATTCCGCGATACCAACCTGGATTTCTACGAGCACCGGTATTCGATTCAGAGTCCGCCGAATACAGAACATCATTTTTATCGATATACAAACCGCTAGGACGGCCAAACTGAGTCCACGTATCAAGATGCTTTCCGTCTTGATCGAATATCTGTAAACGACTATTGGAGCGATCAGCAACAAAAAGCCGTCCTTCCGAATCCATTGCCAAAGCGTGAGGGACTCGTATTTCACCATCTTCCGAACCAGTGCCGCCAAACTCCAAGAGATATTCGCCTTTGCTGTTGTATTTCACGATTCGATTATTACCCGTCGCAGAGTGACCATCAGCAATAAAAATATCACCATTAGGTGCAACTAAAACATCGCAAGGTGCATCGAAAATGTACTTGTCTTTTCCAGCGACACCGGCTGTACCTATGCTCATTAATAGCTCGCCATCAGGACTGAACTTATGAACTTGATGGCCTTTTTTACGCTCTGCATCGCCACGAGCATCAGCGATCCAAACATTGCCATCGGGGTCTACGTGAATACCGTGTGGCCAAACGATCAAACCCTTACCAAACGTTTTTAGGATTTTTCCAGACTTTGTATCGATCAGCATAATTGGATCGATATCTGGCGTATTTAAACAATTACTATTGTCTCCGCAGCGTTCTGCGGCCCACACTTTATCGTCGCCTGCGTAGTAAACCGTACTAGTAGCTCCCCATTTTCGCCCATCTGGCAATTCCGCCCAAACACCGGGCACCGTGTTGTAAGGATTGGGCGTGTGATTTGGGTTTTCGAGCTGCGCGTTCGCATTTAAGGAAATAAAAAAAGACAGGGGCAAAAGTGCCAAGTGCTTTATGTATTTAGTTCGTCGCATAGGTAAAGATGAATTCATAGGTTTCCTCCGAGGTCTATCGCTTTTTGATTGGAATTTTATTAGGTACTGAGAAGCGTTCTTATTGTTATTAACTGAGCGGTCAGACTCTACTGGATCTCCAAGTAAAAGTCTCTATTAAAGCCATTATCAGCGCGCTAATAATTCCAAAATCACCTATAAAATTAGGGGATTACAAAGGTTTACGTAGGTACAGGATTGATATTGTGAATCTGAGGCATATAATCCCTTGCATCGTTGAGAGAACTAACTTTTTCGACTTGGCTCTTAAATTCGTTTTTTACTGGCTAAAAGATCAAATTTAACTAATAAAACTACGAATTTAGGTAAAACTGAGCAGTTTAAGAAAGCAAAATATAAATAAATTTCAAGACGTTAACTGACTTTAATCACAATGTTTCTACTTTAATGTCGATTTTCATGGGGCTTCTTTTAACGGGCTAAGCCAAAGATCGACAGTAGCTGTAAGCGACGATTAAGTCAGTAGCAAATGAAAAAGCTATTATACTAACTACAATATGCGACCCATCCTTAGTGGAGGAACTCTGTTATGAAAAGTAAAGCCTTGATCAATAAAGCGCTTTCGAGCTTGCTGCTGCCGGCATCGCTTGCTATTGCGGTATCTGCTAATGCAGAAACGACAAAAGTAAGAGATTTTGGTCTTATCGATCACCAGGGTGTTCAACACCAACTGACTCGCCTTGGCCATCAAAAAGCCTTGGTTATCATTTCTCAAGCAACTAATTGCGAAGAGAATATTGAGTCTCTTCCAAAGTACAAATTGATGCGTACCACTTGGGAGCCGATGGGCGTTAAGTTTCTAATGTTGAACTCTTCTCCAGAGGACAATCTAGAATCGATCAGAAAACAAGCCGCTGTTTATGATATCGATTTCCCAATTATGTATGACGATGCTCAACTCGCTGCCGAAACATTAAATGTTAGCAAGGCCGGTGAGATCTTAGTTATCGACCCAAAGACTTTGCAATTAGTTTATCGCGGACCGCTAGATAAGGCGGCGCCTCGTTTCCGTCCCGGAGAAGAAGCTCCTAAGCCTGTTTCTCGCCCTATCAATGAATCATTGGCGAAAATGGTTGCTGGCGAAAAAGTTGAATCAACTTCTGCTCCACTTAAAAGCGGTTGCGACATTAAGTTTCCAACCCAAGAAATGCACGCGAAAGCAGCACCTGATTATGCGAAAGATATCGCGCCAATCTTGAAAGAAAATTGCGCGACTTGTCACGTTGAAGGTGGTATCGGACCATTCCCAATGAATAGCTATGAAATGGTTAGCGGTTGGGCACCGATGATTCGTGAAGTCGTTATGACCAAGCGTATGCCTCCAGCGCAGGTTGACCCAAGCATCAACCATTTTGATAACGCTAATTATCTAGAAATTGAAGATCAGCAAGCTCTAATTCACTGGATAGATGCGAAAACGCCTCGCGGAACAAGCAAGGTTGATCCGCTGCAAGCCGTGGCACCTCTTGAGCAAGAGTGGCAGTTAGGCGAGCCTGACATGATTGTCGAAGTTCCTGCATTTGAAGTTCCGGCTTCAGGCGTTCTCGATTACTTCAACAACGTCGTGAATCTCGATTTCCCAGAAGATAAATATGTTAAAGCAATTCAATTTATCCCTGGTGACAAACGTGTTCTTCACCACTTGTTGTCCTATATCGTTTCGCCAGAACAAAGCGAAGCCAATGAAGTGCTAGACGAAGAAAACATTCGTGACTTTTTAGAAGGCTATGCGCCAGGTAAAACTGATGCGACAGTCTTCCCAGAAAACACTGGTGTATTTATTCCTAAAGGCTACAACTTATCAATGCAAATGCACTACACCACTTTTGGTAAGGCGGTTGTTGATAAAACTCGTGTTGGACTTTACTTTCACGATAAGAAGCCTGAATACAAGTTCTTAACTAAACCTGTATCTTTTGGTGGCACCAACCTAGTGTTGCGTCCAAACGAAGCTGATCACGCAATGAATTCTCATTTTGTGTTTGATCACGACACAATGCTTTACGCATTGCGACCACACATGCATTACCGTGGTAAGTCGTTCAAGTTTAGCGTTATCTACCCTGACGGAACACGCGAAGTTCTCATGAATGTACCGAACTACAATTTCGCATGGCAGCCTACTTACCGTCTGAGTGAACCTAAACTATTACCTGCTGGCTCTCGTGTAATTACCGATGCGGTATTTGATAACAGCGAATATAATCCAGGTAATCCAGATCCAAGTACTGTAGTGAAAGGTGGCGCACAAAGCTGGGACGAGATGTTTATTGGTTACTTCACTTATACAAATCTTGAAGACAAAACCAAATCTCCAACCCGAGCAGCACCTCGACGAGTTTCACAAAATTAATTACTGAAGTTCTGTCTGATCAAAGGCGACCCATTTGGGTCGCCTTTTTTGTTGCATAAACTATTGAAGTAATTTGCCCATAACACATTAACTTCACAACCAATTAAACAAGAACATCAGCGATTTAAAGCTGAAAGGTTTGAATGAATGTAGTGAAGTTTGTATTATGCAAAACGCGTAATTTTTCGGCTAAGCCTCGTTAACGGCGAGTCAGACCATAGATATCAGCGCATTCAATAATAATTACAAAGGAATCTTTCATGCACTCACTATTGATCGTTTTATTTGGTATCGCAGGCATGAGCTTCGGCTGGTTTGTATATTCCAAATTCATCGCCACCAAAATCTTCCGGCTCGACCCTGATTTTGTCACTCCTGCACATGAGCTAGAGGACGGCATAGACTATGTCCCGACCAATAAATACGTCTTGTGGGGCCATCATTTCACTTCTGTGGCCGGCGCTGCGCCCATTGTAGGTCCGGCAATCGCAATCTATTGGGGCTGGGTACCCGCGGTGTTGTGGGTGGTGTTCGGCACGATATTTTTCGCTGGCGTTCACGACATGGGAGCTCTCTGGGCCAGTGCACGACACAAAGGCAAATCTATGGGAGCCTTGTCGGAATCAGTCATCGGCAAAAAAGCGCGATTGTTATTTATGGCAGTGGTGTTTTTAGTGTTGCTGATGGTTAACGCGGTTTTCGGCGTTGTCATTGCAAACTCTTTTGTCGGCACTCCGGGTGCCGTGTTTCCCGCTTGGTCAGCGATCGTTGTGGCGCTAATCATCGGACAATTAATCCATCGCAAATTCAATTTAATTGCACTTATTGTTCTTGGCGTCATTGCTTTGTATTTTTCAATTTACGTTGGCAGTGAGCTTCCCCTCGAATTGCCTGATCAAATGTTTGGCTTAACGCCAAACGCGAGCTGGATAATTATTTTATTTGTCTACGCAGCTATTGCGTCATTGTTGCCGGTGTGGATGCTGTTACAACCGAGAGATTTTATTAACGGCATGCAACTTTTGGTAGGCTTGGTATTAATGTACGGCTCAGTATTTTTGTTTATGCCGGACATCACCGCACCTGCTTTTAATGATCAGCTTGCAGAAGGTACGCCGAGTATATTCCCCCTACTCTTCGTTACCATCGCTTGCGGCGCAGTTTCCGGGTTCCACGGCATTGTTTCTTCCGGCACGAGTTCAAAACAATTAAACAAAGAAACGGATGGTCGCTTCGTTGGTTATCTTGGTGCGGTTGGAGAAGGTTCTCTAGCGTTGATCACAATTGTAGCCGTGAGCAGCATAGCCTTGGCCTCTTCACCCGAACAATGGCGTGAAATTTATTCCAGTTTTTCCGCCGGCGGTGCTGGGAAATTTATTGAAGGCGGCGCAAATATGGTGAACGCTGGCTGGGGTATTCCCGTCGAATTCGCAACAACCTTATTGGCGGTGATGGTAGTTTTATTTGCCGGCACCACAATGGATTCTGGTGTTCGCTTGCAACGTTACATTCTCCAAGAATGGGGCGAAATTTTTAATATCGGTGTTTTGAGAAACGGTTTAGTCGCAACCCTCATTGCTGTTGGCACTTGCCTATTACTTGCCTTCGGCGCCGGTGGTTCTTCTGGAACAGGTGGCATGAAAATCTGGCCATTGTTTGGCGCAACCAATCAGATTCTCGCCAGCTTAACGCTATTAGTGTTATCGGTTTATTTAATTAAATTGAGAAGACCTGCTTACTACACATTAATACCGATGGTATTTATCTTGACCATGGCATTTATTGCAGGCCTTATTCAGTTAGTTGACTTTTATCGACAAGGGAATTGGTTGCTGGTTGCTATTGATATCATTGTATTAGTCGTCAGTATTTTGGTCATTCTAGAATCTATTTCTGTGATCTTAAAAGTTAAAAGAGAGAAAGACGGCGAAACTACTGCTGGTGTTTCGGAAAGTTAATTCGCGGCATACCAGCTATTTTTATAAATAGACTCAACTGAAAAAAGCGCTACTCCTCGGAAGTTAGCGCTTTTTTTGTGCTGATTGGATATCAAATTTTCCGGGTACTATTAGGAAACAGACGCAAAATACATTGTTTTTAAGCAAACTGAATTGATAAGATGCGACAGATTATAAAATTAATTGCTAAACCCAACTGCCTAGTGTTGAATTCGAAGCCGCTCGAATAATAATTAATCGATTTTCATTCGCTAATTATGGAGTCAATAACATGCCAGGGATATTTGTTAGTTACCGCAGATCAGGCACCAGTACCACCACATATCGCTTAGTCGACGATTTACGCAGAGCGTTTGGGCCGGAACATATTTTTCTCGATGTAGAATCAATTGATCCTGGCATCCCATTTGCTGAAGCAATAAAGCTATCCCTCGCTAAAAGCTCTGTTGCACTCATAATGATTGGCCCTGAATGGGCGACGGTGAAAGATGATGCGGGAGAACCAAGGCTGCAAAATCATGACGACTGGGTTAGACAAGAAGTCAGAGCAGCATTAGCGGCAAACTCAAGAGTTATTCCTGTCTTAGTGCAAGGTGCGAAAATGCCCTTAGCGAGTCAATTACCTGAGGATATGCGTGGCCTTACTGAATTAAACGCTTTCACCCTGCTGCCATCACAAACCCATTGGTCTTTCGACGTTAATCGACTAATAGAAAATATAAAACGAGCTGATCCCAACCTGGCCAAGACTGATGTCCCACCAACTCCTCGTCCAAATCCCGCGCCACCGGCGCCCGCACCAAAACACTATAGCTACAAAGTTATTAGTGGCTTGGCCTTACTTGTCTTAGTCTTGTTAGCCTCGACTGAAGGTTGGGATGATGCAGGAGAGATACTCTTCGAGTGCCTCATTCTTGTTGTCGGTGCTGGTTTATGTATTGCCGGACTAATAGATATAAACAAGGGAAAAACCACAGGTTTTAAAGGCGCGATTACGGGTATCTCAATAAACAGTATCGCAGCGGTGTGCTATTTAATCGGATCTCTCATCTTTTCAATGTCCGGTGGTTACGACACATATAACGAATTAGATTATTCAAATAACTCCAGCCAACTACTACAAAACCAAACCATTAACACGGGTAACCTGAACGGTACCTGGGTCTCACCAACCTCAACAATACAAGTCACTCATAATGGCAACAATTTTTCTTTCATCGACATCAATGCATTTGGCGCGCAAGTTGGTAGCGGACAGGGAAATATTCAAAATGGTTCGCTCCAGTTTCAATATTACAATAGCCTTTTCGACTCAAGCTTTAACGGCACCGGTACTGCAAACAATAATGCATTGTATTTCGAATTGTTTGAACCAAATTCCGGGCAAAGAATTCCTATCACTTACTATAGACAATAATTTACGCCGCTCATGACAGGGACATCTCTAATTCGATGTTAAAAAAATATATAAAAAAACAAGTCGTTAATGCGACGCGAATTACACTTCCCAGTTGTGAGATAAGTTATGAAAAATGGGGCGGAAAACAAGCCGCCAAGAGCGGTGACTGGATCGTCCAAAGTACCGATGATAGCTATACAGTCGAAGCAGAGAGCTTTAAAAATACCTATCAGCACATTAAAGCGAACCAATATAAAAAAGTAACACCAGTATGGGCTGAAGTTGCAGACGTAAACGGAAAAATCTCGACCAAAGAAGGAACATCTGATTATTCGCCCGGTGATTACCTGGTGTATAACAATGAAAACAGAACCGACGGATACGCTGTAAAAAAACAAGACTTCGAATCAAATTATCAAACGATGGAAAGCGAAACAATGGAATTACAGGCGGAAGACTACTTAAAGCAACGTGTAGAAGACCAGATAAATTGGTATGACAAAAAATCCTCTCTAAACCAACATCGTTTTAAACGATTACAAATGTTGTCGATTATCTTCGCTTCGTGTATTCCATTATTAACCGCAATAAGCTTCAAAGAATATGATACGGTATTTCGTTTTATTATTGCCCTACTTGGTACATTGATAGCGATAATTAGTGGTTTTTTAAGTTTAAACAAATTCCAAGAAAACTGGGTAGAATATCGAGCTTGCGCAGAATCATTGCGGCGTGAAAAATATTTATACCTAACACGGAGCGGACCTTATGCAGAAGATGAGGAAAATCTTTTCGCCTTATTGGTCGAACGCTGCGAAGGCATCATGACGAATGAACAACTTGGCTGGATGAAAACGGCTTACCCGCAGAGTCCCGCTAAAAAGAAACCTGAAATGCCGAAATAATAAACGAAAATCATCAAAGATAAAAAAGGCGTCATTGGTAGACGCCTTTTTTATATTGTTGAAAAAATGTGTTTGGTTACGACTAAGGTAGTAACTGCCCGCCATCAACATCGATATTCGTGCCCGTCACATAATCGGCAGTCATTAAATAAATAATCGCACCAGCCACTTCTTCTGGTGTACCTGGTCGCTTAATCGCTTGCTCCGCGGTCATTGCCATTAAGCGCTGATCTTTTTCGGCTCCCATCCAACTATGCATCGTTGTATCGATTGCCCCCGGTGCGACAGTATTAATTCGAACCGGCGCAATTTCCGGAGCAATGGCTCGACACAGTCCCTCGACCGCATTACCAACACAACTAATAGACGACATGCCTGGTTTACATTTTCGCGCCGGAGTACCGCTCACTAAGGTGATTGAACCCTGCTTGGAAAGGTAAGGAAACCCTGTTCTTACCAAGTTGGTGTAACCCCAAAATTTTCCAAAGGCTTCCGAAAACTGTTCAGCGGTTTGTTCGACAAAAGGCGCGATGGTTCGGTTTGCACCGGTAGCATTACCAACCAAGTGATCAATAGTTCCGACTTTTTCAAATACTGCTTTTAAAGAATCGGTATCGTGAATATCTACGGAAGCAAACTCTACATTCGCGGGAGAGATTTTTTTTGCTTCATCGATATATTTTTGTGAACGCCCCAAAGCCCAAACATTTGCACCTTGTTCTGCGGCGAGTTTTACGATTCCGTAACCAATCCCCGACGTTCCACCAACTACAACAATATTTTTATTTTTTAAATCAGACATATTCTCACCATTTATTAACAATAAAAAAATTAAAACCTACAATTTATTCCGAAACACTTCGTTTATTCCGGCAAAGAAAACACATAAAGTGCGTTGCCTCGATTCGGCGGACGAATTTCCGGTGTCACAACGCGAGGTACAGTTCTAGGGCTCGTACCTCCAACTGCGGCAGTCACCGCAATATACTGCTTGCCATCAATCGCAAATGATACGGGAAAACCCTGCACGGAAGTACCCAAGCGAGTTTGCCAAAGTAACTCTCCCGTCTTAACATCGTAAGCACGAAAATACCGATCAAGATCTCCGACAAATACCAGTCCCCCGGCTGTTGATAAAGTCCCCGTTAAAAAAGAGGCACGCTGTTCTACGCTCCACAGTTCTTCCAAGGTATCAACATCAAATGCAGAAAGTTTTCCGAGGTTGCCATCACTACCCGGCATCTCGAAAAACCGGCGACTCGCCGCTAGGCCACCGGAACCCTCTTTCAACTCAACAGCACGGGCTGCATTTTCAAAGCACGCTTGCACTAAAGGGCTGACTAGAATTCCAGCGTCGGGATTATAACTCATTGGATGCCAGTCTTTACCGCCTGCGCTACTTGGACAAGCCGAAACCCACTGATCAATTTTAGCCTCCGCAATATCCTTCCGATACGTTACCGCGCCGGTTTTTGCATCGATATTATCGAAAACATTTTGGAACAAGGTTTCTTTATGTTTTAAAAATTTTCCATCTTCACGATTATTCTTCCAGAGGATTCCGTGTTTACCCAGGGAATAAACAAGTTTTTCGCCTTTACGATCAATTAACACCCGCTCAAATGATTCATCCAGATCAAGCGCTTCACCAGGTACATGCTGAAAATGCCACACTAAACTACCATTGGAGGCATTTAGAGCAATGGTTGCATTGGTATACAAAGCATTATCATCGATCGACATGTGACGACTGACCGGCACCCAAGGTTTTGCTTGAGATGGTGCCCAATAAGTAAGATTTAGCTCAGGATCATAGCTGCCGGTTATCCAGGTTTCGCCACCGGCGCGAAACATGTTGTCGAGACCTCCCCAGGTATCACCACCTGGCTGATCAGCTTGTGCCAGCGTTTCAAACTTCCACACTAACTCTCCCGTGTTGGCGTTATAAGCGCTTACAAAACAACTTTCATCATCGTAACGCGCACAACCCGCCAACCCTTGAATCACTAAACCGTTGGCTACAATTGGTCCACTCGAATTCGCAAAGCCTTTGCTCGAATCTGCGATACGCGTTTCCCAAATTAATTCACCATTTTTAGCGTTGAGTGCCAGCAATCGAGCATCGGTGGTTGCATGAATTATTTTGTCTTCAAAGATTGCAATGTTACGCATATCTTGGTTATCAGAAGGACCGGACCAGTGCTCCCAAATTAACTCGCCGTTCTTTCCGTCAATTGCCTGGATAACATTGCCTGGGTTAATCAAATAAATAACACCGTTATAAACCAGTGGTGAGGGTTCTGAATTGCCTTCATGCATTTGCGAAACCCATTCCAACTGCAAATTTTTTACCGTGTTTTTATTAATTTGATCTAAAGCACTGTAACTCCACGCTTGATAATTACCTCTTACCATCAACCAATCCGCGGGACTTGGATTGCGCAGTTGCTCATCTGAAACCGTTTTAAAATTCTCAACCTCCCCCTTTACGATGACACCTAAGGGGGCGGTCGCTGCCGCTAAAGCATCAGCACTGGAAGGTAAATTTGAAAATAGATATTCGGATTCAGCACTTAAAGCTTGGGAAGTACTTTTAACCCCGTTGCTCTGTAAAACATATGCAACGACCTCACGATAATTATTATCATTGAGCGTGGCGTTTCCACCTGGCGGCATTGAAGTACTTATAAGACTAATTAAATCTTGTATGTTGCGCTTTCCCCAACGACTAGCGAACACCTCGCCTTGTAAGGTCGGAGCAGATTCAGAACCCGCTAGATTATCACCATGACAAGCAGAACAATTTGTTTGGTAGATTCTTCTTCCCGCTAAGGCCTGATCATCCGAATAACTGACAACAGCGTTGGTTACCTGAGAACTACTATTATTCACGACGCTTTTATTTTCAGAGCCAGCACAAGATATAAACAGCGCTGATGAAATTAAAATTGACGGAAGAAAAATTTTGTTCAAAGAGTTATTCATTGTTATCGCCTTCCGTTTTTAACAACCAACCACGTAAGTTTCCCTCTGGCGCAACGTCGCTATGAATCTGGATGTAAAGACCGTGTTCGTGCAAACGCGTAATTTGCTCTGCATTTAAATTAACCTGCGCTTTAATTTCACCAAAACTCGCCGCGCTAATGTCCAGTTTAATTATCGCTGGACCAGGAATTGCCAACTCACCCATATGAATATTAGCCTCGCTAGCAAGGCCACTAAGCCCTTTAAAATCCCCTCGAATCGTTAATTGAGGCCCTTTCAGTATCGCTTCCACATTCCCTGAGCCGGTGATTTTATCAACCGTCCTAAGCGTGACGGGCAATGGTGACAAGCGCGCAGAAAAAATGCTTTCTGCATTGACCGATAAAGATAATGTTAGGCAGAAAGCTATCATTGAAGAGGAGAATAAACACCAGGATATTGAAGAGTATTTACCGGGCTTAATTTTCATCATTATTCTTCTTATTTAATTAAGATAATTTGATTCTAATTAATACCTTCAACACACATCGAAACTAAGTGAATCGATACTATCGGATGAAGGTCAACAGCCGAGAGATTATTACATACTTGGCTAAGGATATAGCCTGGATTGCTAACAACTTGGATGATTCTCAAAAAAAAGCGCTTTTTCCGCTGGTTTTTATCTGCGCTTAGTAAACATGTGTTAAGGAAATAATGGCAATTCAATGCCCGCACAGTATTTTACAAAAACTTACGTCGCTATCTCCTTCTCACACGCTATTAAACCTTAATTGCATTTCTTGCCATGGCAAAACACTGTAAACTCGCGGCCTCAAAATACGTGATACGCCTTTAATGCCAAGCTTATAAAAACGCTTTCGCGTTGTCTGGAGAAGCGCTTGTTCAATTTCAATCGGAATAAATTATTCACCCCTTCCGCGCTCGCCATTCTGGCTTTTTTTATGTCCACAAGTGCCTCTTTGAGTCACGCTAGCTCAAGCAATGTTGAACGCGGTGAAGCTGTTTTTCAATCTCATTGCTCGCGTTGCCACCTGCCCTTAGAAATGCAAACCAGAATCAAAACGATGTGGGCCGGTCGTACTGCTGAAGAATTTTATCAAAAAATAAAAACCACGATGCCTGGCGAAACTCCCGGCGCACTAAAAAACAGCGAATATTTAGATGTCGCCGCATACATATTAAAAGTTGGTGACGTTGTACTCCCTGTGCAAGAAATTACCACTCAAGATTTAGCCCAAATCGCGATTGTTCCAGCCGCCAAACAAAATGCCCAAGATACGTCTGCGAATACCCACTGGGAACATTTTAACGGCACGCTTGCGGCAACTCGCTATTCCGAGCTTGAGCAAATCAATAAAGACAATGTTCACAAACTGAAGGTCGCCTGGTCTTTTCCAGCGGGAATTTTTGGCCCTTCACCCGAATTTAAAAATACGGCTTCGCCAATTGCCATTGATGACACCCTTTACCTCACTGCAGGCTCGACGCGAAACGTCGTGGCCATCGATGCTGGCAATGGCCAATTGAAATGGATGTGGAGTCCAAACGAAGGAGAGCGTTTCGAAAAAGCAGCACGACCGGGCTCAGGTCGCGGCGTCGCATTTTGGCGTGATGGCGCTCTAAAACGTATTTTCACCGTTACCCCCGGCTATCACCTGGTCGCGCTAAACGCAGAAACCGGCTCGCCAGATCTAGGTTTTGGCGCTGGTGGCTGGGTAGATTTACAAAAAGGTTTACGATTAGGCAAAGGTCGTGATGATCTTGATATCGGCTTGTCCGTGCCGCCCTTGGTGGTGAACGATGTCGTGATTGTCGGCGCTGCCCACCTCGTTGGATTTCGACCACCCTCCGCTTCTAATGTTAAAGGTGATGTTCGGGGCTTTGACGCTCGAACTGGCAAACTACTTTGGACCTTTAAATCCATCCCTGAAAGTGGCCAACCCGGCTCTGAGACCTGGTTAAATGGCTCTGAAAAATACACAGGTAATGCGGGTGTCTGGGCGCCAATGTCTGCAGACCCTGAACTGGGGCTCGTATACCTGCCTATCGAATCGGCCACTGGCGATCGTTACGGTGGTGATCGTCCCGGCAACAATCTCTATGCAAACAGCCTTGTTGCCCTCGACATTAAAACGGGCAAGCGACGGTGGCATTTTCAAATTATTCATCACGACATTTGGGATTGGGACAACCCCAATGCGCCAATTTTGGCAGACTTACCTGACGGTAAAAAAATCGTAATCCAGCTAACTAAACAATCATTTGCCTATGTATTTAATCGCGAAACCGGGGAGCCAATATGGCCCATAGAAGAAAAACCGGTTCCTCAAACTGACGTTCCCGGAGAGTGGACTTCAGCGACGCAACCCTTCCCCACTAAACCAGCGGCGTATGATCGCCAAGGAATCAGTGAAGCAGACCTAATCGATTTCACTCCAGAATTATTTGCTGCCGCAAAGAAAGCAGTTAAACCCTTTCGGATGGGTCCTCTTTTTACACCACCCTCGTTAGGAAAAGCTCCAGACGGCACTCGCGGCACATTGAGCTTGCCATCTGCCACCGGTGGCACCAATTGGGAAGGCGGTGCTTTCGACCCTGAAACCGGCAATCTTTACGTACCCTCTTTCACCGAGGTCTCGCTCCTGGCTTTAACCAACGACCCTCGCGCTTCAAGTATCGATTTTATTTATGGTGGCGGCGGCCGAATTCCTAAGATCAAGAACTTGCCACTGATTAAGCCACCCTGGGGAAGAATCACCAGCATCGATTTAAATTCTGGCGATCACAATTGGTGGATTGCCAATGCAGACACGCCTGAAGACATTGCGAAAAATCCTGCATTAAAAAATATTGAATTACCGCGAACAGGTACACCTACGCGTTCTGGCTTGTTACTGACGAAGACTTTGCTCTTCGCCGGAGAAGGCTGGGGAGGCACACCCGTATTTCGCGCACACGACAAAAAAACCGGAGAAATTCTCGCAGAAATTAATTTACCCGCCACACAGGCTGGCCAACCAATCACTTACAGCTACGATGGCAAACAATATATTGTCATGGCGATTGGTGATGGCAAATCTGCGGGTAACTTTATTGCGTTAACGTTGTCTGATTAGAAATTTTGAATTCTTTAGATGGGGCTCGCGAATAAATTGCTTTGCTCCCTTACATTTTTACAGGCGAATTCTCGACAATAAATTGACGATTAGAGCGTAGGAAATGTAAGGAACTGATAACGCATAAAATACGAAACTTTATTTTTCTCGATTGGAATCTACGCATAATTCTGCGGAAAGTTCAAAAGTAACGATATTTTCCAAGCAATACTTAAATCACTGGATAGCCTGCCCATAGCGCAGCATCAGCGGTGAAGGTTTTTACCTTAAAAAACACTACAATTACACATTCAACCTGAAAGAAGTATGGAGTCAATCAACATGAAGTTGTTGCGAATCATTGCACAAACCGCCGCATTATCGGGGCTAGTTATTACGGCGCCCTCCCTAGTTTGTGCAGAGGATGAGCTTTTCGAGCCTGTGGACGGCAAAACAAGTCCAACTGATGAATCGGCTCTGGACTCAACAATTACTTACCCTGCTTCATTTTTTGATCAGTACGAGCCTGTATCAGCAAGGGACATGCTAAATCGAATTCCCGGAATTGATTCTATTCTAGGCGGCGGTCGCGGTGGCAACGATCGAAGGGGGCTTGGCGCTGGCGGTGATAATATTCTTATTGATGGCAAACGTATTGCCGGTAAAGAAAACAGTGGCAGAGAGACGCTAGCGAGAATCGCAGCGAGCCAAGTTGATTATTTTGAAATTATCCGCGGCACATCTTCTGAACTTGAAGTCCGCAGTGCCGGCCCAATCGTCAACGTGGTAATGAAAGAAGGCGCAGGGCGTTCGAGCATCTCTGCTGAAATCAATGCGGATTACCATTCTATCGATGGTTATGTTCAACCCGGCGGTAAGATTTCTTTCGGCGGTCAATCAGGACGTTTCAATTACTTAGCGAGCCTAGATATTGAGCCTCGCTACCAAGCCGAAATTCGCAATGAAGAAAGTTTAATTGCTGACGCAAATGGCTTTATTGTGCCCAATGATACGCGAGAGGAAATTCGCACCCACGACGAAACCGAGTACAAGTTAAGTACCAATATTGGCTATGAGTTTTCTCCCAAAAGTACAATTCAGCTGAATGCCTTGTACCAAGTTAATGATCGACCAAGAGAAAACGAAATAACCATTGTTGACTTAACAACGCCAACGCCGGCCACAACCTCTGAACTTGAAGATAGAGAGTCTGAGCGCAACAAATGGGAAATTGGTGGGAATTATTCTTACAAATTAGATAATGGCGGAAAATATAATTTAATTTTCGTTATTAATGATTCTACGGACAACAATACAGAAGATCGCTTTGACGTTTTAACTACCGGCAACAGTAAGTACCTTTTCATTGAAACGTTTAATCGATCAAGAGAGAGAATTTTCCGCACCTCTTACAGCCAAGGTTTATCCGAGAATCAAGATGTCGAAGTCGGTATCGAAAGAGCGGAAACAATTCTAGATTCTTCTTTGAAATTAGGTCTTGAGAATTTAGGTACAATCCCATCAACGGCTTTTGGTGGTTTTAATATATGGCGATTAGATAACAATTCTATTGATGAAGTCCGCTATGAACCTTTTATAACTCATAACTGGCAATTAGCATCTAACATGGCCCTCGAAAGCACATTAGTTGTCGAGTATTCAGAAGTCACTCAACAAGGAAATCCGCCACAATACGCGAGTGGAGTTCTAGCGATAGAGACAGAAGGCGTCAACAAAAAATTCGATTTCATAAAACCGAAATTCGACTATCGCTATGACATTAGCCCGTCTCTGCAATTTCGCGCGACCCTCGAAAGAGATATCTCGCAACTTAATTTACGTGACTTCGTTCCTGAATCAAGTGGTGATCCGAACCGAAATATCACGGAAGGAAACTTCAACTTAGAACAAGAAAAAACCTGGAAATATGAATTTAATCTAGAATATCGTTTAGCAGATGACGCGGGTGTTTTGAACTCTAGAATTTTTTACCATGATATTGACGATGTCATTGACCTTGTCGATGTCACTCCCGCACCATCAGTAGCGGACCCGACACCCTTACTGACCTCTGCCAAAGGAAATATCGGTAAAGGCAAACGTTATGGCTTAGAGCTTAATTCGAGTATTCGATTAGGCTTCCTCGGCGTACCCGATGCTCTGGTAACTGCAGGTGCTTTTGTCCAAGACTCTGAAGTTACTGATCCATTTTTAGGTATTGATCGCCGCCTTGAGGGCGAAGGGCGAGGTAATGTCAGCATGGGATTTCGGCATGATGTCACACGCTGGAATCTGAGTTACGGTGGTAATTATCGTTACTTAATCCGCGGGAACAATACCACCATCGACATTGATCAAATTCGCCAGCGTGAAAGAGATCCGTTTTCTTCTTTGTTTATTGAGAAAGTCGCTTTTGGCGGGATCACTTTCCGCCTTGAAACAATGAATTTCTTAAATGGTGAACGATGCTTAAAACGAACTCGCTTTGTTGGCGCTACCGCTGACGGAGTTTTTGAAGAAGTCGAAAGCTCTTGTATAGGTGACGGTAGAAAAATTGCATTAAAAATACGCAGTAACTTTTAGCATATTAGATACTAAAATTAATCTATACGTTCAAAAAAGGCATCCAGTTGGATGCCTTTTTTGTTAGCTCTTTATATTTACAACTGAATTAAGCGCGTAAATTCTTCGCAACAAAACTCTGGATTACCTCCAGATCATTCGGCAAGACATCAAACTTTTCTGGCCTTGAAAACAAATCGGCCAAATGCATTGGCAATTCTGCAGTAGATTTGTATCCGGTTTTCTCTATAGCTTCCGGGAATTTCGCCGGGTGCGCTGTTGACAAGCAAATCACCGGGCCGTCAATGTCTCCACAAGTTTTACGTGCGGCGGCAATTCCGATTGCCGTGTGGGGATCTGCTAAATATTCGCTGCCTTTTAAAATTTCGCTAATCGCCGCAACGGTCTCTTTGTCGTCAAGACGACAACTAACAAATAATTCGCGCGCTTTGTTCAGGGCCTCGTTACTCAAACTCATATGACCAGATTTAAAAGCTTCCATTAATTTAACGATCTCAGCACCATCACGATCATACAAATCAAACAACAAGCGCTCAAAATTACTAGACACCATGATATCCATGCTGGGTGATAAAGAGTGTACCAACTGCTGCTTACTATGATCATTGGCACTGATGCAGCGATGCAAAATGTCGTTGGCATTAGTGGCAATGACTAAGCGCTCAATTGGCAAACCCATTTTGCTGGCAAGATAGCCCGCAAAAATATCACCGAAATTTCCAGTGGGTACAGAGAAAGTCATTTTACGATGGGGAGAACCCAAAGCGACTCCCGCATAAAAGTAATAAACGATCTGCGCCATGATGCGCACCCAATTAATTGAGTTCACCGCAACAAGTTGTCGGCCTTCAGGCAAAAAGGACTGGTCAGCAAAACTGGCTTTCAAGGCATTTTGACAATCATCAAAATTTCCTTCAATCGCCAAGGTATGAACGTTCGGCGCAATAACTGTAGTCATTTGCCGACGTTGAACATCAGACACTCTTTGATGAGGATATAAAACGAAAATATCGACATTGTCACAATGTCGACAACCTTCAATTGCAGCGGAACCGGTATCGCCAGAAGTCGCACCAATGATTGCAACTTTTTGATTGCGTTTCTCTAGCACGTAATCCAAAACACGCCCCAATAATTGCAAAGCGACGTCTTTAAATGCCAGCGTGGGACCATGAAAAAGTTCAAGCACCCATTCGTTGCGGGCAGTTTGGACTAAGGGAGTAATGGCATCATGACGAAATTCGGCGTAGGTTTCTGCAATTATTTTTTTAAAATCAGCATCTGGAATTTCACCGGCGACAAAAGGAGACATAATCGTAAAGGCGAGTTCTTCATAACTCATCTCTGCCATAGCTTCGATTTGCTCAACACTAAATTGCGGCAATTTTTCTGGGACATACAACCCGCCATCATTGGCAAGGCCCGTTAATAAAACGTCTTCGAATGACAAAGCTGGTGCCTGGCCTCGAGTGCTAATATATTTCACAGTTTTTCCTAGGATTCTATTTATTAATTTCTAAAAAATAAAAATTTAAACTAATGACTCAACGCGAATACTGACGACTTCACCTGCGACATGATCAAGCTTTTCGATGGCTTGAATTGCTCGCTTCATTTTGCCTTCAATAGCTCGGTTAGTTAGTAAAACTACCGGCACGTATTCAAGTTCGTCATCGGCCTCTTTTTGAATCAGCGCTTCGATACTAACACCCGCCTGACTTAGAATTTGCGTAATTTCCGACAATACACCTGGCTTATCCGCGAGATTGATACGCAAATAAAATGCAGTTTCAAGATCATCCATTGACTGAATTTTTATCGGGCTGACATAATCAGGTTCAAAACCGAGATGAGGCACACTAGGTGTCGCACCCAAGGCAAGCTCTCTGGCAATATCAACTATATCGGCAACAACGGAAGAAGCTGTCGGTTCAGACCCTGCTCCCGGACCGGAGTACAAGGTCGAGCCCACTGCATCGCCCATTACCATTACCGCGTTCATCACACCGTTTACGTGGGCGATTAAGCGCTTTTCCGGTATCAAGGTTGGATGCACACGCATTTCAACTTCATCGCCACGGCGGCGCGCCACACCCAAATGTTTAATTCGATAACCCAACTCTTTGGCGTTGGCTAAATCTTGGGGCTCAATTTTCGAGATGCCCTCAGTATAGATACGATCGAACTGCAGGGGCATACCGTAAGCTATGGATGCGAGGATAACGACCTTGTGAGCAGCATCAATCCCCTCCACATCAAATGTGGGATCTGCTTCTGCATACCCTAACTCTTGTGCCTGCGCGAGCACATCAGCAAACTCTCGGCCTTTTTGTGCCATCTCGGTGAGAATAAAGTTACCTGTGCCGTTAATAATTCCGGCGAACCATTCTATTCGATTGGCCACCAATCCTTCTCGGAGCACTTTAATAATTGGAATTCCACCGGCAACCGCCGCCTCAAATGCGACACAAACACCCCGCTCTTCAGCGGCACGAAATATTTCATTCCCATGTTCTGCAATTAACGCTTTATTAGCGGTAACAATGTGTTTACCGGCACTAATGGCTTCCAGGATTAATTCTTTCGCGGTGGTTGTTCCACCCATCAGTTCAACTAAGATTTGAACTTCTGGATCACGGGCAACGGCGAATACATCGCGGCTCACTTTAGTTGTGCCGGTATCACAATTTGGATTGTCACGACGTGAGCCAATATGAACGACTTTGAGCTCGCAACCCGCACTCGCTTCGATTTCGCGAATATTTCGTTGCAGTACATTGAAAGTACCGCTACCCACAGTTCCCAAGCCACAAATGCCAAGATTGACGGACTTCAAAATTTACTCCCAATTAAATCAAACAATAGTTGCAATGCTCGCAGCTCAGAACCTAGGTTGATCATTCAGATACTGAGGGATTCGCAAAAGGACGGCAAAGATACTGACACCGCAATTAGCTGTCAATTAACTTATTGGGCGGGTTTTGTTGAGGGTTTTTGGCGAGCGAGGAATCGAGGCTCGCAAAGACTAAATCACAGCTAGGGGATCAAAAATGCTTTTTTTAACGACTAAATAGCGCTGCCTTATTTATTTCACACCCAATATTTCAGCCAACTGTTCCGCAGGAACGTAACCACCGATCATCTTGCCATCTTCAGTCACCATATTCGGTGTTCCATTAACTCCGACTAACCCTCCCAATCGGTATTGAGCGGCGATCGGGTTATCGTCACAAACGGCGGTTTGAACTCGCTCTCGATTTTTTAATTTAGTGAGAGTCGCTTGAGGATCATTCGCACACCAGGCGGTCGCCAGTTTTTGAGAAGACTCTGAATTTATGCCGGCCCGCGGATAAGCGAGATAACGAACTTCTATTCCAAGATCGTTAATCTCGGCGATTTCTTGGTGTAATTTTTGGCAATAAGTGCAATCTACATCCGTAAATACGTGTACAAAGGCCTTGGTTTCACCCTTTGGTGAAAACACAATTTGCTGCTTCTTATCGATTGCGGCCATGATCGCGGCACGATCTTTTTCTCGCGCTTTTTCTTGTAGATTCACAAATTCACCGGGCTGAACACTGTATAAATCTCCCGCCACTAGGAATTTAGCGTCAGCGGAAACATAGAGAATAGGACCGTTTACAACTTGGACTTCGTAGAGCCCGGGGATTTGCGATTCTACCGGCGTGTTGTAGTTGAAATCAGGTCTTGATAAGCGAAGTTTGGCGATAATACGCCTGTGTATTTCTGCTGGGCTCTCAGTATTTTCCGCTTGTGTTTGGGATTCCTGGGGCGCTTGGAGAACCACTGAATTTGTCGCGACCTGAACACCTAAAGCATCGGGAAGAGTTAAGACTTGGCCCGGCTTAAGTCGGTTTATATCGCCACCCGCAAAGGCCTCAGGGTTTAGCGTATGAATATTGATGATTGTTTGCTGCAACGAGGCTTCAGGGGAAGGTAGATTTCGCAAGGCTATATCAGAAAGTGTATCGCCAGGTAACACAGTGTAGCTCCGAGCCTGTAATCCGTTCGCGAACATAAACGTCGACGAAGCAAACATGAGTGAAACAAACATCAAAGCAAAGCGATTTTTTCTGCGGCCAATCATGGTTACATCCATCTATACAATAAAAAAGTCAGGCAATTCTACCACCACAGTCCAGTAAATTAGGGCTTTAGGCCGTAAATTTGTGATAAGCGAGGTGCTCTAAGGGACAGTATAGACCGCCAGATTAAAGAGATTATCCCCGGGGGTGGTGAGCACTATGTAGGGCTTGCATACGGCTAGTCGCGACGTGAGTATAAATTTGCGTGGTGGAAAGGTCACTATGGCCCAATAGCAGCTGCACCACTCGTAAATCCGCGCCGTGATTTAGCAGATGAGTGGCAAAAGCATGCCTTAAAGTATGGGGCGATAATGGCTTGGTGATGTTCGCGACCTTTGCCCAGTATTTGATGCGGTGCCAAAAAGTTTGTCTGGTCATGACCAGACCTCTACGACTGGGAAATAAAATATTGCTACTCGAATCTTTCAACAATGAGGGTCGAGATTCTCGCAAATAACGAGTGATCCAAGTCATTGCTTCTTCACCCAAGGGGACGAGTCGTTCCTTGCTGCCTTTACCAAACACTCGAACCACACCTTGGCGTAAATTGACTTGCGCCAAGGTTAAATTAACCAATTCAGAAACACGCAAACCGCAGGCATACAAAATTTCTAACATAGTGCGATCGCGCAAGCCGAGCACATCATCCAGTTCTGGCGCAGCAAGCAAGGCTTCAACGTCCGACTCACTCAAGGATTTGGGTAATGGCTTGCCTAGCTTGGGGTTTTGGATATGGGCGGTAGGGTCTTCGTTGAGAATATTTTCACGAACTTGATAATGGTAAAAGCCGCGAATACAAGAAAGAAATCGTGAAGTGGAACGTGCCGACAAGCCTTGCTTAAGCCGTTTAGCCAAATGATCTTGCAGCGCCTTTCCATCAACAGACAGCAGGTTTAAGTCCACCTCAGCCATTGAGAGTGCGAACTGACTTAAGTCGCGACGATAAGATGAAATGGTATTTTTACTCAAACCCTTCTCTAACCAAATCGCATCTAAGTAACGGTCAATACATTGTACTTCGGCATCATCTAGGTTTTGCATTGGGCTACTGTAACGGAATAAGACTTAAGAAAGAAATAGTTCTTTAACCCTGAAATCTCTCTACCTTGCCAGCTTACTCAACCCAAAAATGCAAAAAATACAGATGGCGATTCAAATCTATGGCAAATCGTCGGCCATAAAAAAACCACAACGATATGTTGTGGTTTTTAAAAACGCTATTAACTTCATGAGAAATTAATAGAAAATAGCTAAACCTAAACTTAGTTGAGCTTTTCTTTAATTCGAGCTGCTCGACCAGTCAATTCACGCAAGTAGTACAACTTGGCTTGGCGAACATCACCGCGACGTTTCACTGCGATACTGGCAATCAAAGCGCTGTGAGTTTGGAAAGTACGCTCAACACCAACACCGTGAGAAATTTTACGAACAGTAAAGGCTGAATTCAAACCGCGGTTACGAATACCGATTACTACACCTTCGTAAGCCTGCAATCTTTCGCGGTCGCCTTCAATTACTTTTACCTGCACAACAACAGTGTCACCGGGGCTGAACTTTGGTAGATCAGTTTTCAATTGCTCGTTTTCAAGCTCTTGAATTAATTTGTTGGTCGCCATTTCCTACTCCTCACAAAACGTTTTTTATTAACGCTTTTATTCAACTGATTTTATCGGCAAAACCTTTCAATAAGTCTTTCAATCATTGAAAGGAAGATAAGCCAATAACATTTAATACAAACTGTTTACTCGTCTGCCGCCTCTAGAACTTGTAAAGCACGCAGCTCTTCGTCACTCAGTACTCGATTTACCATCAAATCCGGTCGCCGGATCTGCGTACGCCGAAGTGCTTGCCCTAAGCGCCATTGACGAATTTTTTCATGGTCTCCAGACATTAGAACGGCTGGGACTTTTTCACCCCGATACTCTTCAGGACGGGTGTAATGTGGGCAATCCAATAAACCTTCAACGAAGGAGTCTTGTTCCGCCGATTGTTCGTCGCCCAATACACCAGGTAACAAGCGGGCAACTGCATCTAAAATCACCATGGCGGGCAATTCGCCGCCACTCAATACGTAATCGCCAATTGACCATTCTTCATCAACTAACAACTGTATTGCTCGCTCGTCGATACCTTCGTAACGACCAGCAATAAAAATTAGTTTCTTTTGCTCTGCAAAATCTTGCGCAGCACGCTGAGAAAACTGCTGCCCTTGTGGCGATAAATAAATTACTTTTGCAGCTGCACTTTTTATCGGTTCTTTTTTTACAAGGTCGCTATCGCCTTGTTCATTTTCATCAAGCCATGCTTTCGCGGCTGCTACTGCCAAACGCAAAGGCTCAACCAACATCACCATGCCTGGGCCACCCCCATACGGGCGAGCATCGACGGTTTGATGCTTATCCTCAGTAAAATCACGAGGATTAAAATACTTGAACTCAATCACTTGCCGGCTTACGGCTCGACTCGTGACGCCATATTCCGTAATGGCTTTAAACATCTCTGGGAACAGGCTGATTATGGCGATGTTCATATCGCTTACCACTCCCCCGAATGTTAACTCTTGAGCTTTAAAACTCTGGATCCCAGTCAACAACGATTTGCTGTTTATCTAGCTCCACCGCAATGACAGACTGACCAGGCAAATACGGGATCAAACGTTCTTTATCATCAATTGCGTGTTGAGCATCGCTGGGATCGCCTTTGACAATCAATACGTCATTCGCGCCTGTTTCTAACATCCTTTCGACTTTGCCGAAGGGATATTCTTTGCCCTCAAAAAGACTGACAACCTGCAAGCCTTCCAATTGATGCCAGTAGTATTCGCCCTTAGCCAGACTCGGGAAGCAAGTCGACTCAACAACTATTTCTACTTTGGTTAGTTGCTTTGCGTCTTCTCTATCGTCGAAGCCCGCAAACTGACAAACAATGTTATTGCCCTGAATTTTACTATCGGCCAAAGGCATTGTTTTCAAGCCGTGGCGAGTCTTTAACTGCCAAGGCTGATAATCTAAAATTTTTTCTGGTGGAGAAGTATAAGAATGAATCTTGACCCAACCACGAACGCCATAAACGGCGCCAACCCTTCCAACCGTGATGCGATCACTCGTTTGCATCACCATGGGAGAACCTAGCGTTACGCTGCAGCTTCTGTTTTGGCTTCGGCTTTCAACAGACCAGCAACGCGCTCAGACAATTGAGCACCTTGACCAACCCAATATTGAATACGCTCATTATCAATACGAAGACGCTCTTCGTTGCCACGAGCAACTGGATTAAAGAATCCAACTCGCTCGATGTAGCGGCTATCGCGCGCGCGGCGGCTATCAGAAACCGTCAAATGATAAAATGGGCGCTTTTTAGATCCGCCTCGTGATAATCGAATAGTTACCATGGGTACCTTATTCCTGTCTGCTTTAGTATCGACATCTGCCGATAGATACATTTTTGACCTAAATTATCGCGCTTGTAATAGAGCACAGATAATCAATGCCATCTGAAATCTTGCCGAATGAGACCGATCAAACACCAGCCTACAAACTGAGCCGAAATCCCAAATATGAATATCCGGGTTCTCGGAGGCGCGACATTGTACGGGAATCACCCAAGCATGTATAGCCCGGCTGACATGGATTTTACTAGCTTTTTGAGGGGGTGATTTGTTCGCTTATCGTCCAAATCCAGGAGGAAGACCGCCGCCACCGCCCATCATTCCTTCCATTCCTCGCATCATTTTTGCCATCCCACCGCCTTTCATCTTCTTCATCATTTTCGCCATCTGCTT
The DNA here is from genome assembly GCF_054767315.1 of Aurantivibrio infirmus. NCBI lineage: Bacteria > Pseudomonadati > Pseudomonadota > Gammaproteobacteria > Cellvibrionales > Cellvibrionaceae > Aurantivibrio > Aurantivibrio infirmus. The sequence goes on along the minus strand of NZ_BAAFSK010000005.1, from coordinate 42,868 downwards.
GTGCTGCTTAAGCAAGCGATTGAGATCTTGAAGCTGAGTACCGGAACCTTCAGTGATACGCCGCTTGCGAGAGCCATTGAGAATGTCAGGATTACTGCGCTCTCCAGGGGTCATGGAGTTAATGACGGATTCCATTTTCTTGAATTGGCTAGTGGCGTTTGCTTGTTCCATCATTTCAGAAACGTTACCCATGCCGGGTAATTTTTCCAACATTGAACCCATACCACCCATGTTTTGCATTTGCTGTAGCTGATCTCGCAAATCTTCAAGATCGAATTTCTGGCCTTTTTTAACTTTAGAGACCAGCTTTTCGGCCTTGGCCTTATCAAGTTTTTGCTCCACCTCTTCAATCAGTGAAAGCATGTCCCCCATACCAAGAATTCGGCCCGCCAGGCGATCGGGATGAAAGGGCTCTAAAGCGTCAACCTTCTCCCCGACCCCCAAAAACTTAATCGGCTTACCGGTAACGTGGCGCACGGACAAGGCCGCACCACCGCGAGCGTCGCCATCAGCTTTAGTAAGAATAACGCCGGTTAGCGGCAGGGCTTCGTTGAATGCTTTGGCCGTATTAACTGCGTCTTGGCCGATCATCGCATCGATGACGAAAAGTGTTTCCGCAGGGTTGGTGGCTTTATGGAGAGCCTGGATTTCCGACATTAAGTTTTCATCGATGTGTAAGCGACCTGCAGTATCGACAATAACAACATCCTTAAATTGCTTTTTCGCGTGATCAATTGCGGCATTAGCAATATCAACAGGCTTTTGATCGCTGGTACTAGGGAAGCAATCAACTTCTATCTCAGCCGCTAAAGTTTGCAACTGCTCAATAGCCGCTGGCCGGTATACGTCAGCACTAACAACCAGCACATTCTTCTTTTCACGATCTTTTAAAAACCTCGCCAGCTTCGCGACCGATGTGGTTTTACCCGCGCCCTGCAAACCGGCCATTAAGATAACGGCAGGAGGCTTCACCGCCAAATCAAGAGACTCGTTGGCCTCACCCATTACACTAGTCAACTCCGACTCAACAATTTTTAGGAATTGCTGGCCAGGGCTAAGAGAGCGAGAGACCTCATGTCCCAAAGCACGTTTGCGGACTTGCTCGACAAAGGCTTTCACCACCGGTAAAGCAACATCCGCCTCCAGTAAGGCTTTGCGGACTTCTCGCAAGGTGTCTTGGATATTCTTGTCCGACAATCGCGCCTTGCCGACAACGGTCTTTAGCGATTTGGAGATTCGTTCAGATAAATTATCAAACATAATGCGTCCGCAGTGAGTCAATGAGCTTGAGTTCGTAAACCGGCCATTATACCGAAACACTCCCGGAACAAAAATGGCCCTTGCGGAGCACTTACCAACAAAATCAAAAGTCCGCGTGAAAATGGCCAATCTCTTCTATTTGCAGCGCCCTTATGACACACTCTTCCGCTGCTGTATTTCACTGGAATAAAGACTAAAACACGAGCGACAAAATCACCTCGAACTCAATTAAAGACACCGGACTTTTAGCAGACTAATTATGGCACCGCTCTTCAACTATCTTGCGTTAGCGATTTATCTCTTAGGAAGTGCTTACCTGGTGATTAATTTCGCCAATCAGCGCAGCGCAAAAAACCTACATGTAATCGTGATCACGCTTGTCGCGATGGTTTTTCATGTCGTGGGCGCTCAAGGTTTAATTATTGTCGATGAGGGATTTCACTTCGGCCTGTTTCAGCTACCGACCCTAATTTTTCTAGTGGTGAATCTTCTCGTCTTGTTGAGTGGCTTAAAGAAACAACTCTATAGCCTCTTCGTATTTTTGTTCCCGCTGTCAGCATTAGCGATTTTATTATCGGAGTTGGGCACCAGCCCCGTCACCCCAGTCGACGCGAGCGCGGCAAGTCATATCTTATTAGCGGTATTGGCTTACGGCATCCTAATCTTAGCGACGCTGCAAGCCCTTGTGTTGACCTACCAAGATCATCAACTTAAACACAAGCACGCAACCGGCTTAATCAAGCTGCTCCCGCCACTGCAAACCATGGAATCTTTATTGTTCGAATTGTTATGGATAGGGGAAATTCTACTTACCCTATTGATCATTTCGGGCTTAGTTTTTACCACGGATCTCATGGAGCAAAAGCTAGCTCACAAACTGGTGATCTCAATTATCGCTTGGTTGATTTACGCCGTATTACTTTGGGGTCGACACCAACAAGGTTGGCGTGGGAATAAAGCTGTGCGCTGGGCCATTGGTGGCTTTGCCACTTTACTTGTCGCTTATTTTGGGACTCGCTTTGTTTATGAGGTCATCCAAGAGCCTCAAGACTCAAACGCAACAAATGCGAGCACCTCATACACTGTGGAATCTCAATTATTAAAAGTTGCTAATTTGCCGGCAAGATTGCAAGATACTCATCCAATTTAGTCATACAGGTTACTCCCCCGTTGAACGATGCGCCGCTCGGCTGGCTGTTTGCCACTTTAGCCTTTCTGATATTTCTGTCCGCTTTTTTCTCTAGCTCCGAAACCGGGATGATGGCTTTGAATCGCTATCGCCTAAAACACTTGGTAAAAAAGAAAAACAAAGGCGCAATACGCGCAACCAAACTACTTAAGCGTCCGGACCGTTTAATCGGCGTGATTCTAATCGGTAACAACCTGGTGAACATTTTGGCCTCTGCAATTGCCACGGTCATCGCGTTGCGCCTATACGGCGATGCTGGAATCGCTATCGCTACAGTCCTTCTTACCCTGGTCATTCTAATTTTTTCAGAGGTCACACCTAAGACCATCGCCGCTCTATATCCCGAAAAAGTGGCCTTTCCAGCGAGCCTAATTCTCAAACCTCTGTTGAAGCTGCTTTATCCAGCCGTTTGGACAATCAACCACATTTCAAATTATCTCGCCCGACTAATCGGCATCGACCCATCAAATCATCACGGCCAAGAGCACTTACGCCCTGAAGAATTACGAACCGTGGTCGATGAAGCAGGCGACTTAATCCCCGATCAACATCAAGAAATGCTACTCAACATTCTCGATCTAGAAAAAGCGACGGTCGAAGACATTATGATTCCTCGCAACGAAGTTGAAGGCTTGGATCTCGATGAGGATATTCCAGAATTACTTAAGAAAATTCGCGCAAGTGAATACACTCGCTTGCCGGTTTACCAAGGCGACATCAACAATGTCGTCGGTATGTTGCATCTGCGAAATGTATCTCGTTTTATGTACGGCGATGACGGAGAGGTAACGCACGACGCAATAAAACGCTTTGCCCGCGATCCGTATTTCGTACCCATTAGCACCCAACTTCATACTCAATTAGTGAATTTTCAGCGACAAAAACGCCGCATCGCCATCGTTGTCGATGAATACGGTGATGTTCAGGGAATCGTCACGCTTGAAGATTTATTGGAAGAAATTGTCGGTGACTTCACCACGAATCTCGCGGAAGAAACCACACAAGACATTGTTAGCATTGGCGACGATTCTTATTTAATTGAAGGCAGCACCTCGATACGCGACATCAATCGCGGCTTGGAATGGGATTTACCCATCGACGGACCAAAAACATTGAATGGCATTATGATGGAATATTTAGAAAATATTCCTGATGGCAACACGAGTTTCCAGATTGGAAAATATCGATTCGAAACCGCGACCTTATCCGACAAAATGATTGAGCTTGCGAAAGTAAAGGCAATTGTTAGCGAAGAAAGTGTAAGCGAAGAAGAAGAACAGCACTAGTAAGCTAGGTGCAGTAATTTAACGAAAAGTTGTCGGGCGTGGTTTACGCGCTTTTTCAGGCGCTGAGTTCTCTCTTTTGATTCCGGCACCCCACGCGACATTCAAAAACTCCACCAGAATTCTCGCCGTCAATCCCCAAATTTTATAACCCTCATAGTGATAAACCGGCGACCATGATTCTCGTTGCTGATTGAAGTAAACGTCAGTCGATGTTCGTTGATCCTGCAGGAAAAATTCGACAGGAACATTAAACACCGAATCAAGTTCATCTGGATTTGCTACCAAAGGCAAATCATTGGGAATGATTCCGATATATGGTGTGACTTTTATCCCCCACAGCGAATACACCGAAGGTTGAACATTGATAACTTCGACTAAATCTGGTGGTAAAGCTACCTCTTCGCAAGACTCTCTTAATGCTGTGACAATCAGTGAATCATCTCCCTCTTCCCACTTACCGCCGGGAAAAGAAACCTCGCCACTATGAGTATTCAAATGATCCGCTCGGCGCGTCAAAATGATTTGCGGATTCGTCGGGTGGTCAGTGACCGGCACCAGGACTGCCGCCTCTCCGTTGTATTCCCCCGCTTCTTCGATACTGTTTCGATCGACTGCAAAGTTATTTCGCAAGTGCTCAATCATTCAAAAAACTCTTTCAACTTTTAAATAAACAATGTGGTCATTAACAATCGTCTATTTTGGCTTATCTAATGAAAAACTATCAGCTCAGTTTACTCTGACAGTATAAATTTATTTCTTTCAATACCGCTTGATCGTGATGTTTACACTGCAGCGAATTTTATTATCGCGTGTTTTGAGCCATCTCAACTTTGCGTGAAAGGAATAGACTTTTCAGTCGCAGATAAACGCAAAATCCACTCCAGTCAAAATTTTCTAAGCCGCTGTTTTAATGGCTATTTTTTTTCGGCTCATCATCAGATATTGTCGAAAACGAACATATAACAACTCGTTCTAAATAGCTACCTACACATTCCACCAAGTGTTTTGATAGTATGTTTTTCGACATCACAGCTATCGCAACAAAAATGTCGATGTCAAAGCAAAACGGAGTCAAGACCAAGTAGTGAGCGCTATTAGCAATTAATAGCAAATTCAAAAATAGAGCCTGGGCAATCGGCAGTATTGTTAACTTCAGCGGGGGCCGGAGTTAATGATCGATCCTATAATGTAAACGGGGGTTTAACAAAACTGATGCAATTAGAATTGCCTAGTTTTGATGTGTTAAAAGATATGGCAGAGAACGATCCGGAAGGATTGGAGCAGCTCCGACAACAACACGTCAACGAAATTATCGACAATGCGCCTGAAAAAATTCAGCGTAGATTACGCGGTTTACAGTTTCAGATTGATGCGCAACGCCAACTCCATCCTGCACCACTTGCTGCCTGTATAAAAATATCTCAAATGATGTACGAGTCGTTTAGCGAAATGCGCTTCATGCTTAACGGGGTTATCGAGGAAAAATCCTTGAAATTAGTGGGCGCCGAAACCACTACCACCGTTAAAGAGGCTATCGTGCCCGCTAAAATATTGAAGTTTCAATCTTAATTCTCTGCGACATTCCTATTTCTAAACAGTCCGGTTTATCGCCGGGCTTTCGATTTAACTCATACGATCGCAACCCATTCCGACTGTGTTCCTTGTCGCTCTCAGTCTTTTCTTCGTCCATTTCTCGCGTTTCTTAGCGCTTTTGAAAATTTCCGTATTATAATCGCCCCCCGAATTTTAGTACTGCGTATGCAATCCTTCATACTCACGGATTGCTTAAGATCTACAAATGGACGATGAATATGAAGTTTTGCAGTAATTGTGGTGATTCCGTCGAGCTAAGTATCCCAAGTGGCGATGATCGCAAACGTCATGTATGCAATAGCTGCGACACCATTCATTATCAAAACCCTCGGATAATTGCAGGGTGCCTGCCTATCTTCGAAGATAAGGTTTTATTGTGTAAACGAGCGATCGCTCCACGCTTAGGCTTTTGGACTCTCCCCGCGGGATTTATGGAAAATGGCGAGACAACTGAACAAGGCGCATTGAGAGAATCTTGGGAAGAAGCACGCGCTGAAATTATTGTTGATGGCCTATATACGCTGTTTAGCCTCCCGTACATCAATCAGGTTTATATGTTTTATCGTGGCAACCTAGCGAATTTAAATTATTCAGCGGGCGCCGAATCTTTAGAGGTCGATTTATTCAGCGAAGAGCAAATCCCTTGGGAAGAGCTTGCCTTTCCGGTTGTTAAAAAAACCTTGCAACACTATTTTTCCGATCGAAAAAATCAGCACTTTCCTTTGCGTAGTGAAGATTTGCTTTACCGCCCCAAAGGCAACACAAAGCCCAGTTAATCAATTCGTTTACAGCTTGCCTTCGACCTTATCAAGGTCCACTAGCTGAACAATGTCGTAAGCGGGCTCTTCGTAAGGGTGCGAACGCCGCAGTGCGGTAATAGCAGATTTAATATTTGACGAATCACATACCAGCTCCACTTTGTATTCTGCCACTTTTTCTAGTTTGCCTAACTCACCAATATGAGGCTGGCTACCTTTTAACGGTTTGAATTGACCCTCCCCCAAGGTCTGCCAACAACAGTGCTCATAATCACCTATACGACCGGCGCCAGTTTCAAACAGGGCGGCCTTCACAGCGTCTACATGGCTGACGGGAACATAAAAACTTAATTTAAACATTGAAAAATCCTGCAACTAAAAACGTTTGCTACCAAATAATTACGGTGGCTCGTCACGTGTAATCTCTAAAATGGCTCGTCTTGTTCAAATCGTTTCCCAAGACTAACGACAGGATCAACTGAATAACCGAGGTTTTTATAAAAATCTAACACTGTGGTGTTACTTGATCTGACGAGAAGATTTATTTTCGGACAGCCAAGTAGCTGAACTCGGCGTTCAACCTCCAGCATTATTTGCCTGGCAAAACCTTGCCTTTGGTAATCGGGATCGACCCCCAAATAATAAACGGAACCGCGGTGGCCATCGTAACCATACATCACCGTGGCTATAACGCGATCGTCTATTAGACCCAGTAGAAATGTTTCGGCGTTATTTAGAACTTTTCGGTCAATATCTTGGTCTGGATTATTCCAAGAAACCGTCAAGCCGCATCGTTGCCAGAGCGCTTTTATACTCTGCCTGTATTTTTCTTCGAATTGGACGAGCTGAATTACTGCCTGCATAAAATAACCGTTGATCCTAGTTCAATAACCGTTAGTTAAACTCTTAGAGTGATTTGTTTTTTTTCCTTGGTTTGTTATCAAAACTATTTATAGGTTTTTAAGGTAACTAGTTGTTTCAAGAACAAAACATTATCCAACCTTGACTATACTTAACAGCTTATAAAGGAATTTTCACTTAAACTACGGCTCACTAACCGTATTTTGGAGTACTGTGATGCGTATCTTATCTTGTTTATCAGTTTTGATACTGACTTGTTTGGCAACAGCGAACGTGTTCGCGAAGCCGGAACGAGTTGGTGATTTCGCGCTGTTGGATCACAAAGGCGTCTTTCACCAATTAAGTCGCTATCGCGATAAAAAAGCCGTGGTCATTTTATCTCACACCACTGCTTGTGATTCAGCAAATACCTCTGTTGGCTTGTTGAGCGATCTACGTGATCAATGGCAAGACAAAGATGTTGCCTTCCTACTGATGAATTCTTCGAGCGAAGACAAGCTTGAAACGATTCGCACTGCAGCTAAAGCCAACAATATTGACTTGCCGATTCTTCTCGACGAATCACAGCTTGTTGCGGAAACCTTAAAAATTTCCAAAGCAGGTGAATTAATCATCCTCGATCCCAACAAACTTACCACCATCTACCGAGGTCCATTGCACCAGCATGTAACGATGAGTTTAACCAATGTTACTGCGGGCAATAAAGCGGAAGAAACTATGGTAATGCCCGTTGAAGGTTGCGACCTTAGCTTCCCAGCTAAAGCCTTACAGGCAAAAATGGTCCCAGACTACAAAATGGAAATCGCTCCTATCATTGAAAAGAACTGTGCCGACTGTCATCGCGAAGGTGGTATTGGCCCGTTCGCAATGAACAGCTACGAAATGCTAAAAGGCTGGTCTCCAATGATTCGCGAAACGTTGATGACCAAGCGTATGCCACCTACCCAGGTAGATCCGCACATTGGTCATTTCAACAACGCGCGTTACATTTCTAATTTCGAACTTCAAACCCTTGTGCATTGGATTGACGCTGGCTCGCCTGCGAGCGAAATTAAAGGTCCAGACCCATTAGCAAGTATTGAACACGTTGACATGCGCGCGTGGCAGCTCGGCGAACCCGACTATGTTGTTAAAGCACCAGTTCACGAAGTGCCAGCGACTGGTGTCGTTGATTACATCAACGCAAATGTTGAATTATCTTTCGACGAAGACAAGTGGGTGAAAGCGGTTCAGTTTATCCCCGGTGATCCCGCCGTTCTTCATCACCTTTTAACTTACGTTACCGCGCCTGCTGAAGGCTTTGAAGGTGGCGAAGGTGATACACGCTCAATTGCACGTCGCTTCTTAGAAGGCTATGCGCCAGGGAAAGTCGACGCGATGACATTCCCGAAAGACGTTGGCGTATTCATTCCTAAAGGCCACAAGCTTTCAATGCAATTCCATTACACCACTAATGGTAAAGCAGCGACTGATGCAACACTGCTTGGTTTGTATTTTTATGACGAGCCACCCAAGTATGAATACTTCAACCGTTCTGTATCGGGTCAATTCACGATCCCACCGAATGCTAAAGACCATAAAGCAGCCGCTCAGTACACATTCAATGAAGACGTTGTTGTTCATGGCTTACGTGCACACATGCACTTCCGCGGTAAAGACATGAAGTTCACTGCGGAATATCCTGACGGTACAATGACGGACTTATTAAGTGTTCCTAACTATAGTTACGCTTGGCAGCCAACATACGAATTGGAAAAACCAGTAACTTTACCTAAAGGTACAAAGGTACACGTAACGGGTGCTTTCGATAATTCTGAGTACAACCCAGCAAACCCTGACCCAAGTAAAGAATTAACTTTTGGTCTGCAAAGTTGGGATGAAATGTTTATTGGATATTGGTCTTATCATTCAGTGAAGCCAACCAACTAAGCTAGAACAACTGTTTAAACTGAAAGGCCTCTGCTAAAACAGAGGCCTTTTTTTATGAGCGTTCGCACCTTACTTTTGAATTACTCTTACCAGTTGAAATTCCTAGTGCCCGTTTCGAGTCCCCTCGTTCGAATAAGGATTGCCTCACAACAAAACCTTAAAACGCCTCGTTAAAACCTAAAACTAAAAATTAAAACCCTCGCTCAATAACCCAAAAGGTACCTATCGATACGATACCAATCGCCGCGCAAGATCTAGCTAAGAGTATCGTCGTTCGCCTCATCGCCATCAAAATCAAAAGCGGTGTCACCAAGACAACCACCAGTAATTGTCCTAGCTCTACGCCCAAATTAAATGTGAATAACGAAGCCACTAGAGCGGAAGGGTTAAGATCCAATTCGCTTAAGACACTGGCGAAACCAAAGCCATGAATTAACCCAAAACCTATCGCGACACGCCAAGACGATTCTCTAAATAACGGCCATAGAATATTAACGCCCGCGAGGATTACAGATGCGGCAATCAAGGTTTCTACAATGGCGATAGAGGGGCGCACATTAAACAAAGTCGCCAAGACCAAAGTAATGGAATGTCCAACAGTAAATGCCGTAATCACTTTACAAAGATTAAATATAACTTCGCGTTTTCCAGTTTTCCAAACTCCTTTTACAAGAGTCAAAGGAATCAGCAACGCTAACAAAAACAATAGATGATCATAACCTTCCAAAATATGGATCACCCCTTGTCGCAGCATTTCCAGTGACGAAGAGATTCCTTGTGCATAGTGTTGATCAATATTGATCAACTGCTTATCGGGAGACATCACATAAACCAACACGTCGCCAGTATTGCCATTTGACGAACCGGGATTAAGCTTTACGATGGCGCGATGGGACAAATCTTCAGCAAATAAAGCGCTGTAGCTCATCGACCGAATTGCTTCGCCTTCGGAACAAAGGATCTGCAATGGCACCTGCGAATAAACCGCATCCGTCAGTTGCGATAAGGCAGGGCGGCCGATTTCTACATCGCAAGCACCGCTTGCTGAAGAAGCCTTAATGTTTGCACTCGCATACGACGAAACTAACGATTGCCGAGTTTGGAATTCACCCCAGGTAATTTTGCCATCTTGATTCATATCTAAACCAAGTACTAGCTCAAGATCTTGCAGAGCCACATACCAATCGCCACGTAAAATGTTTTGCTCTTGCCTTCCCAACTCAAAATAACTTGTACTTCCAGAATGTGAGTAAGAAAAAGATGAATTTAACATTCCAATTACGGCGAACAAAAAATACACATAAATTTGTTTATATCGCATAACAAATACCCGGTTAGCGCTGCGCTAACGTACCCCTATAAATCGTTAATCAATTAAACGTTGAAAGAATTGTATCGAGCCTTTGGTCTTCTAGACCGATAGCATTTCGCCATGCCAGCACATCGGCAATGTCATCGTATTTATTTGCCGCTTGAGCAGATTTCACAAGCACCAATAAATCGTCTGGCTCCCGTTGTGTTTGCCAATTATCAAGAGCAACTGTAAATGCTTGCTCCGGATTATTTTCAACCTCCAATAAATAGCGGGCAAAATCTCTACTGGCATAGCCTCTACTGGCATAGCCTCTACTGGACCGGTCACCGCTTGAATAATCCGCATTACGTAACTGTTCAAGCTCAAAATAATTTTCTAATTGCTCGCGCTCTATTTCACCTTCCCGTCCCAATGCAGCTTTCGCGAGCATAATTTGTATTTTTATCAGCGGAAGTTGAGTCGACGACGCATAAGCCTGCAAGAAATCAATGCATTCCTGGTATCTGTTTTGCGAGAGCAATAAATCCGCGAGGCCAGATATAGCTTGTGGGTCTGGCGTAGAAAATTGAGAATTTGAAACGTCGATTGCAAAACGAAAATATTTTTCAGCATCTTTTTCTTTACCAAGCCGCGTCGCGATTTCGGCAAGATTTAAATAACTTTCGGTCTGCTCAGGATTAGCAATGTCTGCTGCTTCATTTAAAACAACACGCAATATTTGAAAAGCTTTTTCCCCTTGTCCGGATAAACCTTGTACCCGGCTACTACAATTGAGTCCTTCCTTTGCACCTAACCAACGTGTTGCCTGAGAACAATATCTAACTGCCGCCTCTAGCTCACCCTGCGCCATATAGATATACGCTGCCAATAGATAAGCCTCACCTGACCTAGGATTTAATTCCAAGACTCGGTTTACAATCTGAAGTGCTTCTTCGAAGTGATGCTGACGCTGAATAATTCTCGCCTGTAACAACTGAATACTTTCCGGCATCGTTTGCTCAGGCCAGTAATTAACGATTGCCATCGCGTAACCCAAGTAGCGTTCATCGCCGGTTTTTTTAGATAGCAGCAAATATTCGTTGATTAATTCTCTAGTGCTATCCTCATCATTAGGCGTAATTTCGAGCCGCTCTTTTAGCTGGAAAATTTTAGGTGAAATATTATCTACCTCTAGCACTGTAATAACTTGATCGGCGTTAATTGGATTTATTGCATTGCCGAGCGCAAATAATTTGGTCGTCGAAAACAAACACAGTGACACTGCAAGAATGCTCCGCGCGAACACTGCAACTTTTACATCGCCAATGGTTCGAAAAACTTTCAATATTTTTTTTCTAACGGCCATAGACTGAATCACCTCAACTACATCTTCCTAAAAAAAGCTAGGGCCTTCCCGTCCAATGGAAAAACCCTAGCAAACTCACCGTACTACATTTAGCTCCTGTAAATGGCTTCCATCTGTACGAACTACTCCAAAATCTATATTTTTATTTCGACTTATTCCTCAAATAGATCACTAAATGCATCTTCAGAATCATCGAAAATCCAAACTTGTGTATTCATTTCTTCCGGCTCTCGATCCACAACTTCGTCGCTTTGCAAATCAACTTGGGCCAATTGCTTAACGAAAGGATTGAATTCCATTTCAACCGCTGCTTCATTCCCGGGACCTGAGTCCGACACCGGTATTTCAGCGACCGGAGATGGATCAGCGACAACTCCATCGGCCGATCCACCGGAACCACTGCCACATGCGGACAACGCAACGAGACTAAAACCGGAAAATAGTGTTATCAAAAACAGTTTTTCTAATTTCATTTTCTACACTCCCACTGTTAAGGTTCTCGCTTAATTACTCGGCAAAGAGATCGCGCCAGGAATCGGCGAGACGAGATAAGGGAAAACCGTATCGAAATCTGCAGCACTTACCGCTGCACCATCAGTCAACGGGGCGTTACCAACAACAGCGTCGTCAGGGGTACACAAACCCAAATCCGTTGCTTGGCCACCAACAGGTATTGGATAACACAAAGCACCCATGGCTACCCGTAGCGAGATATCAACGACGTCATCTCCCGGCCGACGACCGTTTGGAAAACCCGCTAAATCATCACCGGCAACACCGAATGTCGATTGCAAATCAGCGCGTGTTGGCAAAGCCGGTACCGCCGTGTTCAATCGCAACATCTCACTTGCAACAACATTTTTAGGTTGGTTTAAAATTGAAAAGCCTGTTAAGAATGTAGCGACCAAATCATTTCGAGGGAAATTGGTAGGCGCAATGGTATCTAAGTTCGGTGCAACCGCTTTTCCGAAAAGAATGTTGATAAGTTCTGGCAATGCAGGATTAGTAACGTAGGTTGCAAACTGACCATCGTTTCTCGGCTGACTGGCGTTAAAACGGTCCTTGTCTTTTAAGCCAATAACAACTTCATTGACCAAGGGCATTCCCAAACGAGACACCTGAACAAAAGGTCCGCCTTCAATCGTTGCATCAAAACCACGATCGAAATTTGGACGTGGATTTATAATTCTCGCTTGCGGAATACTCGCTGTTGTCCATCCACCAATGACGTCATCATTGGAAGACGTTAAACAAGATACCGGGATTTCCAAAGCAAAGGTCGTTATGTTTTTATCGTCAATCGTATTTGGTCGCGCATCGACGGGGCCGAGCGGGTTGAGATTCACGAGGTCAAAAATTTCTCCCAAGTTTACGACAAAACCCTCTTTTCTTTGCCCAACGAAAACACGACCTTGACCGCAACCTGGAATGTTCACGTCATAAATATGATCACGTGCGTAGCTTTCATACTCAGGAATACTTTTATTACCGATATTATCCGCCGGTTTAAGAAAAGTACGTGACCCATCTAAACCACGAATCCTGTCCCGTCGACCAAAACGTCTATCGCCTTGAATCATATCCAAGCGATATGTCTGTCGGGAAACGACATTGCCAACATCCTCTTTGTTCGGGCCAATCGCGTCGATGTTTTTTAGTGGTACCGACACCAGTTCGCCACCTGCATTCACTTTCAAGTCATCGTTAATCACATCGCTTATCTGGAATCGAAAAGTAATATCTTCTCTCGCATCGCCATCGTTATCGATATGAATTTCATAACGTGCTTTTTTTTCCAAATCAAAATAATTTGGGCCGCCATAAGCATCCTGAAGCGGTAAATAGTTCGCAAGAATTGTGACGAAATTCTCACGTCCCGGCTCGTAACTTCTAAACATATAGAAATCAGTGCCATCGACTCTTGGCATTGCCGAAATTTGTGGCGCTTCTCGATGGCTCGAAGCATTCGCAAAAATTGCGACGCCTGTACCAAGCAGCATCAAGGCTTTCGCGGCTTTTTTAACAGCAGCTTTGTTTTTGTATCCTCTCATTTTTATGTCCCCTAGGGCTGAATTAAAAGTTAGATCTACTCCACTCAGAATCTTCACAGAACATTTCCGCTACAAAATAGGATGGCTACTACAGCATCATATCCTCGACAAAGTGTCGAAACGCTCTATTCGCTTGTAATACGCCCAGCCATTTCAATGGATGCAATAAATATTTATTTTTTTTCGGTGATCCAGACAAGGATCAAAATCGTATAGAGCTTTGTTAGCAACAACTGCAAGAGTTACCTTATGGTCACTGAAAAGACCCAGGTGCAACGAGAAATATGGACCATAAATTAGTAGTCATTAGTCAAAAGGAATTATCCATTTATGAATGAAGCATCCAGCATGGATCCTCAGATCGAATTGCTACCACTACTTCAAGATACTGCTCGCGGAAATCAAGCCGCGTTTGAACAGTTATATAACGCAACTTCCTCAAAGATGTACGCAGTCGCCATGCGTCTTATGCGCCATCCCGAATCAGCGGACGATGTTATGCAGGAGGCTTACGTAAAAATTTGGCACAACGCCTCAGAATATCTTTCCGAACGCGGAGCAGTGCTTACATGGATGATTAGTATTCTGCGTTACCGCGCAATCGATAAATTGAGAAAAAATAAGCGCGATCATTTACACGATGATGCGGATGACCACCAAGACGACCTTGTCGATGAAAAAGAAGATCCACTTTCTTTTATACAGCAAGCCGGCGATGCCAAAGTGTTGAACGGCTGTCTCGAAGAACTCGTTGATACGCAAAGACAAAGTATTGCCCTCGCTTTTTATGATGGGCTCACCCATGAGGAATTAAGCCAACACTACGGTGCGCCATTGGGCACTGTTAAAAGCTGGGTTCGGCGGGGATTAATTTTGTTGAGAAGGTGTTTAGAGCGATGAACTACAACAACGATGAACTCATTGAGCGCCTATCCGCCGAATATGTACTCGGTACTTTGCAAGGCAAAGCACGAAATCGGTTCGAGCGCTTGATCTACGAATCCTACCGAACGCGATTGGCAGTGTGGAGCTGGGAATGCCAATTAAACCCCTTAGGAAAATTTGCACCGCAAAAAAAACCACCGAAACATGTTTGGCAATCCATTCGAACTCGACTCAATTTTTCTGGTAAGAATGATTCGGCGGAACTAGCAGCTCGCCAAAATCTCAAAAAACTGCTTGGCTTTTGGCGCGGCTGGGGTCTTGCGGCCTCATTCGCTTGCGCTATTTTTGCCGTCTTATTTACCACTGGCATTCCGACGACGAATCCCGGGACGAATGCCGATCATGTGGCAGTGTTCTCGAGTGAGCAGGCTGAACCACAGTGGCTGGTTAGTTTCGACTTAAACACGGGCTCGTTAAAGGCCAAAGCGCTCAACGTAACGGCGATTGAAGCCAGCCAAGCCTTCGAGCTCTGGATATTACCAGGGGCAGACGCAGCACCTCGCTCCCTTGGTTTGCTACCCGTCGCGGCGCAAGGAGAAACCAACAACCAGATCCCTCAGGCCTTAGTTGAACTTCTGAGAAGCGCTAGCGGGCTAGCAGTCAGCTTAGAGCCAGCCGGTGGATCGCCAACAGGAGCCCCGACTGGGCCAGTGCTCTTCCAGTCTCAGCTCTTGGAGCTATAACTTGGAATATAGGTAGAAGTGTCAAAATAGGGGGTATCAAAGGCTTCGTTCGACTGGGCTGCTAGCAGACTCTAAAAATAGAAGCCAGATACCCTTCTAAGCCTGCTCCGCTCAATCGGATCACCAATACTCGCTAATTTTTCGAATACTCGGCGCTACCGGATGACCCTGGGCGTTTCGCAGTCATTATTATTCCCTGAACAGCGCCGCATATAAGGTAAAAAGGCCGAAAACCTTTAATCTCAGGCCTCATGCCCCTTTCTAAGTCAGTCCGCAAACCTTCTATCCATTTTCAGTGGTCGTGTATTTCATTGGGTGAAAAAATACCAATTCAGTGTCGTTTGGACCCGATTTTCACCGGCCAGTGCATGCACAGCCGCAAAGATCGAGGGGCCTACACAGCGACAACAAGATCAGGTAAATCGCCCTAAAAATGTCATTAGACGCAGGAATACGAGCCCGTCGTCAGAGACACTAAAGCGTCACCGCGTAAAAGTGAGTTTAAGAATGCCAAGTTTCTACACCGTCGATCAAATTGCAGATCTAATCGATATGCACCCGAAAACTATTCGGCGGTATATACAAGATGGAAAGCTGAAAGCGACGAAACTCGGGAAACAATATCGTGTTGCAAATAATGATCTCAATCATTTTATGGGCCAGCAGTCGCAGGTCGACAATTCTCATTCTGAAAACAACACTGATCGAATGCCCACTTCCTCAGCAATCGATACGAGTTTGAATGGAACGGCAGGAACTGATCAGCATTCAATCGAAGTCTCCTCTACTCTCGATATCAAAGGCGTCAACGGAGCCATGGCTGCCAACATGACCCGACAAATCATGAATACTGTGCACAAAAGCACCCTCTCTCACGCGGATTGCATTTATTATTCTAATGAAGCGAAATTAAAAGTGTTGTTATTTGGATCAGTAGAATTTACTGATCAGATGATGAAACATATCAATATTTTGCTTAGCCAATCACAAACATCTGCACGCTCTTAACGCGCTAAGATTCGTCTATACTTCGTGTCGATGTCAGCTTCTTTTGTTTGGGATTATCCGAAAGTACTCGTCCAAGACAATCGAGGTTGACCAGCATCAAATAAAAATAGGGACGATAGCTATTACCGGCAATGTCTATCAATAATTTATTTCGATGATGTTCATTAATAATGGACGTTAGAAAGTTGACTCCTAATTAGAAAGGAACCCAGCAATGGGGCAAAACAAACTGTATAAATCTGCGCAAAGCGAAAGCGAGATCAAAGCCAAATATAATGAATTGCTGAGACACTGGCCGATCGCAAAAGAAGAACTCGTTATCGAAACTCGCCACGGCAAAACATTTATCATAGCCTGCGGCAACCCAGACAACCCTCCCCTATTTTTACTTCACGGCGCAAGTAACAACTCGATCATCTGGATGGAAGACATCGATCTACTCTGCAAAACCCACCGAGTATTTGCAATCGACATTATCGGCGAAGCGAACCACAGCGCAGCTAACAGACCACACTATAAATCCACTGCATACGTAGATTGGATGGATGATATTTTTAGTCAGCTATCGCCGAAAGAAGCGGTGGTCATCGGCAGCTCACTGGGTGCTTGGATTGCTCTGCAATTTACCTGTCAATGGCCAGACCGTGTATCACGCTTAGTGCTGATCAATCCTCCAGGAATTAGCAAAAAAAAGCGTTTGCTGCTTAAAAGATTTTTCTTATTTTTCTTGGCGGGCTGGGGACAAAAAATATTGTTCAACAAAATACGTGCTGGCGCCAATACTGATCCACGTATTAATGACTTTTTGTTGCAAATTCATAAACGCTTTAAACCAAAACTTAAAAAATTGCCCTTACTCAAGGATCAGTCCTTAGCAAGAATACTTTGCCCTGTGTTGTTGATTCTCGGGGAAAAAGATATTTATTTCTCACCAGCAAAAACTCTTGCTCGATTGGCAAGGAACATTATGGATCTGCATGTTAGATACCGGAAAAATCAAGGCCATAGCATGACGGGGATAGGTGTGGAGATAGATCGGTTTTTATTAAGTGAATTCCCACCCGACTAAGTATTATTTAGGTAGATCTTTGTTTGTATTCCTGTAGTTTTTGATCTGCATTTTCACCAAATAATATCTGGCAAATCTCTACCAAGCCCGAGTCCGCTAAAACATTTTTACTGGCGACAACCTGAGTCACTTTACTTCGACGGCGTAAAAAATCATCCAAATGCGTGATCATTTCTGACTTCGCCATGAGTTGTAGTTCGCAGACAGTATATTCAATTTCTTCAATCGGTTTGTTTAACGCATTCGAATCATTCTTAATGAGCTCCAACAATTCGAACGCACGTTCATCATAACGACGCCAAAATCGCTCGGACAGAGGTTCGAGAGAAGAGCTCGGCGTTTGAGCGTCTAAATTCATTTCGCGCGCTTTCGTCAAGAACTCTTGTTTCAAGCTCGCACTGGGTTCGCCGTACCAAACATCTTCGGACTCGGCGGAACACAAACCAAAGTCTTGAATTAAATTGGCGGCTTCGTTGCCAACATTAATACAATCCGTCAACTTCCCTCCGAAAATACTAATAAAGCGATCCTTAGCATTGCTATCGATAACGTGTTTTCGCGAGAGCTTTACCCAATCCTGGTCTTCCTTCATATCCACTTTCGCCAGCACCAATGGTCTCACGCCGCAGCGTTCGGCAATGATGTGGTCAAGGGTCAAAGGTGTTGCGAGCTCTAATTGAGCATTCACGTTATCCAATACAAATTGACGTCCTTCATCGGTAACACTACTACTTGGCTCCGGCACTCTGACATCTGTGGTACCAATGCAGGTTTTATTGCCCATCGGTATCATAAAAAACAATCGTCCATCGCTGGCAAAGAAAGTGAGGATCTTTTTACTCGGCGATATTTGATCAATGATTAAATGAATACCTTTAGAAAAAACATGTCGGTGCTCTGTGTCTTGGCCAATCAGTTGATTGTAGGTATCTACATACGGCCCGCAGGCGTTAATAATTGATTTCGATCGAATTATCCCAAGCTTTTCAGAATTCGAATTTGCATCCCTAATTTTCGTTTCCCACATTCCCTTGGAATAAGATGAACCCAAAGCTTCAACATAATTTGCGATCACCGCCCCAGAACGCAGTGCCCGTTGAATAAACTTAAATACAAATCGAGAATCATTATCCGGCAAATAACAATCTGAATACTCAACCCCACCAATCGCATCACTCACTTCAACAATAGGCTCTTCACTCTTAATCGTTTTTCGGCTCAGATAACGTGGCGGCTTGGTGAAACAACCACCAATAAACCAATAAAAAAGCGCGCCCAAATACACAAAAATCGCTGGCATACGGAAACCACGACGAATCGTTGTAAAAAAACGGATCTCTTTGACACTGGAGGGGTAGTGACGCATAAGATGATTGCGGCTACGACATAACTTACTAACAAGGAATAGTTCGCCATTCTCCAAATACTTAATCCCACCCCAAGCCAGATTTGAAGAATTTGAACTGGAGCCACTGGCAAAATCCCGCCGATCGATGAGCGCAACCTTGGCACCGCGCGCAGTAAGTGCAGCGGCGGATACAGCACCATTGATACCGCCACCAAGAATCAATACATCGAATTCTCGGTCAGACAACTTCGCGATATTTTCGTCTCTTAAGCTTGTGAAGGTATTGTGCAATTGCTGGATTCCTGAATGCTTCTCAACGGTGAAAATAACAGAATTATAAGAAGAGGCTATTCTAAGGAAGTTCTAAGAAAATTGCTCGGCGATAAACTGACTAATTGGATTATTTTGTAATGTAAAGAAAAAAACAAAGCAGGTAGGGCGATACAAAAGTTCCGCAATGCAGATTCGAACACGACATTCTTTGTCGAAACGCCGAGTTTTTATCTATTGAATATCGAAGGCATGTAAAAAGGCACCCGTACTGAATATTCCCCACCGTCGACCGTCAACCATTAGTGGGGTAAATATGGAAATAACTGTTTGCCCCGTAGGAATAACAAAACTGCCCATACTTACATCCTTGCAATTAGCTACATTTTCCAACTCTTGCTTGTTGGTCACTGAAAAATACATGACACGGCTTCGTGTTCTATCCACTGCCAAATCCCCTGTCTCCGGATGAGACAAAGCATTGATGTTGAGAGGTGAATAACTATGGTCATCAGAAGGAAGCCAATACAACACCCCCTTCGCCACTTGGTTACTGTGCCACTCTTCTATATAAGGTTGTAGCTTTTCCCTTAACGGCGCCCTCCAACTCACTTCAAATTTACCCATTTGCGAATTGGGAACTGGAATATAATTCCTATCAAAAATATCGACGCCCTCTTCACTTAGCTCTTCTAAAATTTGTTCTACTATCTTCGCTCGCTCCAACATGGGTGTTACTAAAAATTCGATAGGACCGCCTTGTAAGCGAAATCGAGCCAGCCTCTGTAAAGCAATATTAGCTATATCGCGCATAGAATCCGCTTGCGAAAATGTTTCCTGCATCTTAGATCGGATATCCAAACTCAAACTTCGAATTTCTTTGGTGCGCTCCAAACCCTCGGAGTTTGTTAATGATAATTCCTCAACCGTTGCACTGGCCATCAACAAATCTTGCTGAGTGTTTTCGAAATTAGACACCATCTTTTCGAATTCACTTAAGGTCAGCGTAACCGTTTCTTTCGCATCATCAGTACTTTCTACAATGGAGGCCGTGCTATTAGCAGTTTGTCCCACAACTACGCTCATATCCGTCACCAGTTGGCCAATCTGGTCCGCGGCGCCACCAACTTTCCCTGCAAGCGCTCTTACTTCATCAGCCACTACCGCAAAACCTCGGCCGTGTTCACCGGCCCGCGCGGCTTCAATTGCGGCATTCAACGCAAGCATATTGGTTTGCGCAGCGAAATTTTGCACGGTTTCTAGAATACCGCTGATATTTTTTGAATTTTCCACCAATCGTCCTACCGTACTCTCGAACTCCCCCATAACGGTAGATGTCGATTCGATGTGCTCTAGGACCCGCCCAAACTCTTGTAGAGAGTGACGTGCAACATCTAAATTAGCAGAGTTCGCTCCGGCAATAGATGTTGTGCGTTCCGCCAGATCTGATAAAGAACGATTCGTTTCATCACTTGAGGTAAAAATCTGATCCGCTACTTCAGCTTGACGATCGGTACGAGATTGTGATTGTTCGGAAAGTTTACGAGCATCTGCAGAAGCAACGGCAACTTTTAAACTTTGTTTTAAAAGCAGAGCAAGAATATTGCTGGTCCGAGTTATAAACTGATTAATCTCTTGGCTAAGTCCAGTCTTTTCTTCATCATCAGACTCTTCATCAATTAACTGGCATAAATCTGCGTGGTCTTGGTTCGCAAGCTGCAATGACGCCATTTGTTTTTGATACTCGCCGGCTTTGAACGAGAGGTAAAAAAGCGTAGCACAACTTACGGTTCCGATAATCACTGGGATAGAAACTGCTAACTTTAAAGAAGCGGGTGGTAACAATAAACACAGTGCTACGACGACGAGAAATGAACCCATCGCGAGTAGACTACAAAGCTTTTCTAGCTGGGATTTATTCACAATATCACTTTCAAACCCGCTAACATCAATATCATCATTTAAATTCCAATCCCACTTACTTAACTAGTAAAGAACTTAACTCGTAAAGGACTTAAATAGTAAAGCCGCTTAAATATTAAAGGCACTTAAAAAAGCACCCGCAATAAACACGCCCCAGCGTCGACCATTTACATCCACAGGCGTAAAAATAGTAATAATGGTATGTCCGGTGGGAAGTACAAAACTGCCCATACTGACATCTTCACAATTGTTAATGTTTACTAATTCTTGCTTGTTAGTAATAGAAAAATACATAGATCGACTTTGCTTTATGTCTAGTGCAAAATCACCGGTCTCCGGATGAGACAGAGCATTCGTGTTAACCGCCATATAACTACGATCATCAGCGGGAAGCCAAAACAAAATATCTTTCGCGTTTTGATTGCCGTGCCACTCATCAACAAAAGGTTGAATTTTTTCACGAAAAGGCACTCGCCAACTCACGTCGACCTTACCCATTTTTGAACCGGGAACCGGAATGTAATTTCGATCAAAAACATCTACGCCACTCGCACTTAACTCTTCTAGTATCCGCGCAGTTATCTGCGCCCTTTCCAATAAAGGTTCAACCAAAAATTCAACGGGTCCATCTCGCAATCTAAAGCGAGCCAGTTTCTGGATGGCAATATTCGCCATATCACGCATAGAATCTGCTTGTGCAAATGTTTCCTGCATACTCGATCGAATGTCCACGCTTAGACTCCGAATTTCCTTGGTACGCTCTAGACCTTCTGTGTTGGTCAACGACAATTCTTCTACCGTCGCGCTGGCCATCAACAAGTCTTGATGTGTGTTTTCAAAGTTTGCCACCATTTTTTTAAATTCAGACAAGGTCAAGCTTACAGTCTCTTTTGCATCATCAGTACTTTCTACAATAGAGGTGGTACTGTTTGCGGTTTGACTCACCACTGCGCTCATATCCGTTACCAGCTGGCCTATTTGGTCGGCTGCGCCACCTACTTTACCCGCAAGCGCTCGCACTTCATCGGCCACTACCGCGAAACCTCGTCCGTGTTCACCAGCCCGTGCCGCTTCAATTGCAGCATTCAAGGCAAGCATATTCGTTTGTGCTGCGAAATTTTGTACCGTCTCTAAAATACCAGCGATGTTTTTGGAATTTTCTACCAATCGGTCTACAGTGTTTTCGAACTCACCCATAACCGTTGATGTCGATTCAATGTGCTCTAAGACCCTTCCAAACTCTTTTAATGAAGACTTCGCAACATCTAGATTATTAGAATTTGCTCCAGCAATAGAAGTAGTTCGTTCTGCCAACTCTAGTAGCGATTGATTGGTTTGGTCACTTGCAGTAAAAATCTGATCGGCGACTTCTGCCTGACGATCAGTACGCGTCTGAGATTGTTCGGAAATCTTTCTAGCGTCCGCCGAAGCGGTCGCCACCTTGATACTCTGCTTCAGCAGTAGAGATAATATTTGGCTAGTGCGAGTAATGAATCTATTAATCTCTTGTGTTAAACCATCGCGCTCCAACTCATCCGACCCCACTTCAATCAGATGACGTAAATCGGCGTGGTCCTGATTAGCTTGGCGCAACAAAGCGACTTGCTCGTCATATCTTTTCTCTCCCATCGTTATCACCAAGAGAGTCAGACAGCTCAAAAAACCAGGCGCAAGGAGGAATACCGATAGCCAAGAAAAAGAACTCGCAGGCACCAAAAACCAAAAAGCTCCAATTGCCAAGAAAGAGAGCATTGCGACTACAGCGCAGATTTTTTCTACAACATCTTTACTCACGGTATCACTTTTACTCGCAGCATCACTTTTACTCGCAGTATCACTTTTACTCGCAACATCATCGGACCCTGCATCAATATAAGCTTCATAATTAAAAATTTTTTCGATAGCACCTTTTTGATGGCACTAAAGTCGACAGCCCTATAGCCATCTCTCTCAACAAACCGCGACTTAGGCGACTTGGGACACTCTTCTTTATACTATAGCGGCATAATTCTCCTTTTGCTTACCCGAAATATTCAATTTAACCTTAATTAATGTGTGAATTTTTTAATTCCATATTGTCAATTAATTGACACTCCTCGCCCTATTTCCAACCGCAGTCAAAAAACGTCAATGTATTTTTACATTTATCCAACTTAATAATTTAAATTTAGATTTATAAATATTTTTTTAATTCCACTAACAGAGATATTCTTCAGAAAATAAAACTATTAATTTTTAAAAATAAAAATCATTTGACATTGTGAAGAGCCGCACACAATCAAAATGCGTGATCAAAATCCGCTGATACACTGAAATTGAAATCAATTTTTTATTCTTCTTGAGCCACTATTTTCGAGAAGAAAAGTGAGCGGTGGATACTGTGAATAATTTTTATTTAATACTAAATAAATATAAGAATTTTTTCTTCATATACATATTCGTATTATTTCTTGCCGCTTGCGGCGGCGGAGAAGGTGATTCTGACGACGAAGTTATTGTGAATAATGGTGATCCCGACGCGGGATTGGTCAGCTCGAATCCTGACCCCGACCCTGAACCTGAAGAAACAACGGAGCCAGCGCCAGACGCCGGCCCTGATCCCGACCCAGTAGTTAGCCCAACGCCAATTGTTGAAAACAATGTTGCACTGTATGTCGCGGACCAGGATGTCGACGAACTATTCGAAATATTTAGTTTTAATCCTACTTCTAGCTCGGTCAGTAAAATAAACAACACTTTGGCGAACTGCGATGCCATTACTGGCGTCACCTGGACGAAAAACCTAAATAAAATTGTCTACTCCGGGTCTGAAAATACATCTGGCGTAAACGAGCTTTATAGCGCAGACCCCGACGGAGGCAACAAAGTAAAATTAAATTCCAGTTTGATAAGTGGCGGCAACGTTATTTCATTTTTAGTTTCTCCTAACAATTCTCATGTTGCTTACATTGCAGACCAGGATACGGACGGCGTTAATGAGCTTTACAGTGTTCAAATTGACGGGAGCAACGAAACAAAACTGAACGGCAGCATCGTCGCCGGCGGCAACGTAACGTCAATTCAATGGTCACCGGACGGCAGCAAAATAACCTACCTTGCAGATCAAAGTAGCAATGATGTTTTTGAATTATATAGTGTGAATGCAAACGGTAGCGGCCGCGTAAAACTTAATGCAAGCTTGGTCAGCAACGGTGACGTAACTGATTGGAAGTGGTCTCCCGATAATAACTTTATCGTTTATCGCGCCGACCAAGATAACAATCAGGTTTTCGAGCTTTATAAAGTTAACCCCAATGCCACAAACCGAGTAAAACTAAATGGCAGTTTGGTATCCGGTGGAGATGTGCTTGAATCTTGGGAAATTAGCCCTAACTCTACAAAAGTAGCTTATCTTGCGGAACAGGATACCAACAACGTCGCCGAACTTTTTACGGTAAACGCGGATGGTAGCAACAGGGTTAAGGTTAACGCTGATTTGAGCACTGGTCGTAACGTTGTGGATTGGCAATGGGCGCCAGACAGCTCATTGCTATCTTATGTCGCCGATCAATCCGGGCTGGCAGAATTTTCTCTTTACAGCGTCGACCCCGCAGGAAACAACAGAACACTATTAAGCTTACCGCTGGCCACTGGCGGATCTTTTCAGTCAGTGAAGTGGGCGCCTGATTCAAGTCTTGTGTTTTATAGTGCGGAGCAAGAAACCTTAAGTGTTAACGAACTCTATAGCACTGAACCCGATGGCAACAATCTCGTAAAACTGAATTCTAGTTTCGTTACGGGAGGAAGTATTCCCGACGCTGACGCGTGGAAACCTTCTCCAGATAGCACACGCGTTTTGTATCGCGCAGATCAAAATACAATAAACGTTTACGAGCTATTCGTCGTCAATGCGAACGGCGCGCAAACTCCCATTCGATTAAACACTTCACTACCAACTGGTGGCGATGTCGAAAGTTTTTCTTGGTCGCCTCAAGGTTCAAAAGTCTTATATCATGCCGATCAAAATACCGGCGGGCGATTAGAACTTTACACCATTAATTCCGATGCCTCTAACCGTACAAAAATTAATGGCGCTTTAACATCCGGGGGTAATGTTAAAGAGTTTTCTTGGATTGGTAGCTAACAAAATATCGATCATACACGTTTCGCTACATCGCGAAATAATACGCATCAAACATTTCCACTCGCTCATGCCACCTCCCTGCAAGTTGGGGAGGACGGTATATTCTTGCCTCTTTATCTCTCTCGACTTTTTCGAGAATAGCTTCTCTGTGATCCAAGTCCCTTTCCCTATCGTATAAGATCGCTGAAAGAGCATATAATCCGCAAGTACCTTTGAACGCTTTCCCTTACTCAATGAACGAAACAGATTCAGAATTAAATATGAAACCATTGATCGCCGTCGGCAGCTGCCTTGTGGGACAACCCGTACGTTTTAACGGTGGCCACAAGCGACACAATCCGCATATTGAAAAACTACAGCAACATGCCGATCTCGTACCCCTCTGCCCAGAAGTCGGCATCGGCATGGGTGTGCCTAGAGAAGCCATTCGTCTAGTAGAAATTGAAAACAAAATTTACATCCGAGATAGCGAAACTCAAACGATTGATTATACCGAACAATTAAAAAACTATGCCCGAGAAAAAATAAATGAACACCCCAACTTAAGCGGATATATATTAGTAAAAGGTTCACCCAGTTGCGGATTGGAACGGGTACCTCGCTACAATGCTCAGGGTAATACTATAGCGAGCGATCGCTCAGGGGTTTACGCGCAAGAAATAATCGATAGAAATCCATTGCTGCCCACTGAAGAAGACGGTCGTCTTTATGATCATGGGCTGAGAGAAAGTTTTATCTCTAGAGTTTTTCTTTATCACGATTGGCAACAACTCAATGAAAGCGCAATCACCTTAGATAAAGTGACTGCATTTTATTCTCGGTATAAATATACCGTTATGGCGCATTCAGTGCCGATTTATAAACAACTCGGCCCCATGCTAGCTAATGCTCACGCCGATCCGATCAAAGAAGTGGCAGAGAAAACGATAAGCTTAATGATGGCCGCACTTAAAAAAGTGGCGACAACTCGCAGCCATACTAATGTTTTGCAACATATTCAGGGCTATTTAAAAAGAAGCCTATCGAAACAAGAGAAACAATCACTGAAAACGCTTATCGAGCAATACCATAAAGGTATCGTTCCATTAATCACGCCGATCACATTATTAAAACATCATTTTGAACAAAAACCAGACCCCTATATCGAAAACCAAACCTACATGCAGCCTTACCCTGATGAACTGGCTTTACGTAGCCACCTGTATTAACGCTACTTGTATAAACTCAAATCGCATAAACCCTAATTGTATAAACACCGCTCGCGATAACACTAACGAGATCGTAAAAAAGAGAGAAACGTGAAGAAAAAATTGACGTTCCAACATAGTTTGGTTTGGTTTAGAAATGATCTTAGGGTAACAGACAACCCAGCTCTTACATCTGCTTGTCAACGCAGCGAAAAAGTTTCAGCAGTGTTTTTCGTCGCTCGCAAACAATGGCAAACACATCATCTTTCAGCACACCGAGAGTCCTTCACTTATCAGGCGCTGGCATCACTCGAACAATCACTGGCAAAACTTGGTATTCCTCTACTCATTAAAGAGTGTGATTGGTTTAGCGAAATACCGGCTATCATCGCTGAGCAACTCGACTCCTTATCTTGCCAAGCACTTTATGCGAATGCCGAATACGCACTCAACGAAAAAAAACGTGATGATAAAATAATGGCAATGTGTAGCGCCAAAAATATTCATGTTAGCTATAGTCATGGCAATGTCATTATTCCTCCGGGAGAAATTGTTTCACTTGCCAAGACGCCCTTTAAAATTTTTACGCCTTACAAGAAAGCCTGGCTTAACCGTCTCAAACAGTTTGATCGCCAGCCCTTACCAATACCAGCAGCTATCTCGACTTCTCGAACACCCAAGAACAGTAAAAACAATTTGCTTATAAACCGAAAAATTAACGCTTTGCAGGACCAAAACGCAGACGCAACAACTCAGGAGGATAAAATGTTGCACAGAGAGCTGGTGGCGAGTGAGTCCGCAGCCTACAAACATCTACAAGCGTTTATCGAGGACGCGATAGAAAAATATAACATTGATCGAGACATCCCTGCGCTTTCCGGAACTAGCCTACTATCACCTTATCTAACCGTAGGCTTGATCTCCCCTAGAGCGTGCCTAAATGCCGCGAGAATGCACAACCAAGGTCAGCTGTACGACGGCCAGCAAGGAATCGACACGTGGATAAGCGAGTTGATTTGGCGAGAATTTTATACACATTTACTTGCAGCAAATTCAAATATCTCAAAACATAAAGCCTTGCGACCCGAAACTGAACGGGTGCCGTGGCGTCACTGCAAAAAAGATTTTTCCGCTTGGAGTGAAGGACGTACGGGCTATCCTTTAGTTGATGCCGCAATGCATCAACTAAACACTACAGGCTGGATGCACAATCGGCTGCGGATGGTAACCGCGACTTTTTTAACGAAATACTTACTTATCGATTGGCGGTGGGGTGAGCAGTATTTTATGGAAAACCTCATCGATGGCCATTTCGCAGCAAACAATGGTGGCTGGCAATGGTGCGCTTCCACAGGATCAGATGCCGCCCCTTATTTTCGAATTCTCAGCCCTATTCGACAAGCAGAACGCTTCGACAAAGAGGCAATCTTTATCAAAAACCAACTGCCGCAATTAAAAACCGTTCCCGCCAAAATTATTCACCAACCAGGACACCCTGAAGTTCTAGCAAAAGGTTACCCAAAACCTATCGTCGACTTAAAAGAAGGTAAAGAACGTTGTTTGAATGCGTTTAAATTCGCTTTTGATAAATAACATTTTCCTTCAGTCAGAATTTTATTTTTTGAAAAAATCTCGTGTCTTGATTGAGGTAAAATAAATAAAAAATTCACGATTAACGCTTTTAGGTTTTCGCCGTGACGACAACTCTTATTTTTTACCATCAATCCACCCACCTGCCCCAAGAATACCTCTGTTAAGTCAATTATTTAAAACACCTTATCAAGCGCAAAGAAACGCAAAGATGACTATCATCTAAGCCCGCGTACTCCCTAACTGCGCCCCCTTAATTGATCTTAATCATTAACGACACCCCTGCTAATTGACATTTACGCTTGCCTCTATAGAATCCTCAGAACTCGGAAAATATTAAATATAATCAGTTTTCCATATTATCCAAAGCAGCTTTTGCGTTTTTAAAACCAGTAACACGGCGACTCAGTTTTTGTTAGGCCTTTGGCCAATCGAACAATAAGGGTCACGCACAAACGCCTGATCAACCCCTAATAATAAAGGTTAATGAATGAAAGCAAATATCCCTATTGCCATCGCCGTTGCGGTATTTCTTTTTGGTTGCTCACAACCAAACTCAAACACACCGGAAGAAAACGCCGCTGGTGAAAAAAGTTCGAGTGCTCCCAGCTGGAATTCCCTCACTCCCAAAACGGGAGAATGGATCACCTGGGGTGGCGACTTGGGCAATTCACGATATTCAGCTTTAGACGAAATCAACAAAGAAAACGTCTCCGACCTCAAAGTACTTTGGCGTTGGCAGGCGGAAGAACTACCCAATCGACCAGACTCAAATTGGAAAGCCACACCACTGCATATCGATGGTGTTCTCTACCTTCCGACTGGCGGATCAAAAGTTGCAGCCATTGACGCAGGTACTGGTGAAACACAATGGTTGTTCACACCCAACCCTTTGCGTGTTGGTACTCGTCGCTTCACTGGATCAAGCCGCGCAGTTTCTTACTGGACAGACGGTGAAAAAACGCGAATTTTGCACAACTCTATTGATGGGCGTTTATTTTCCATCGACGCTGCTACCGGCGAACTTGATCCAAGTTTTGGTAATCAGGGTGTTGTCGATCTCGTCGCAAACCTACTTGATGAAGATGACCCTCGTGAAGCTGAAGATATGGGATCGACTGCTCCAGGTATTGTTGTTGGCGACGTAATTGTTATTCAAGTAATTGGTAATGACACACCGCGTAAAATTGGTGGTACGCCTGGCTACATACGCGGTTACGATATTCGTACTGGCGAAGAGCTATGGAAGTTTCACACTATTCCCAAGCCCGGTGAATTTGGTCACGATACTTGGGATGACCCAAATGCATGGCAACATACCGGTGCTGCGAGTGTCTGGTCGATGATGTCGGCAGATCCAGAATTAGGCTACGTGTATTTACCGGTAGAAAGTCCAACCAACAATTTTTGGGGCGGCGAACGCGATGGTGACGGGCTTTTTGGTGAATCAATTGTTTGTCTCGACGCAAAAACGGGCGAACGTGTATGGCATTATCAAGTTCTTCATCACGGCGTTTGGGATTACGATTTACCTGCGGCCCCTATTCTCCATGACATAGAAAAAGACGGCAAAACTATTAAAGCCGTAACTTTATTAACTAAGCAGGGCATGAATTTCGTTTTCGACCGCGTTACTGGTGAGCCTGTTTGGCCTATCGAAGAGCGCCCAGTCCCCACCGAGATGGGCGTCCCTGGCGAGAAACTTTCCCCCACTCAACCCTTCCCTACCAAACCTGCGCCCTATTCGAACCTTGGCTACCACGAAGAAGATCTCATCGACTTTACGCCGGAGTTAAAAGCCCAAGCCTTGGCGATGATGGACGATTATGTAAAAGGCCCGATGTATACACCTCCCACCTTGGTTGGTGATGGTATCCCAACCAAGGGCACAGTCGTTTACCCGAACTATGGTGGTGGTTCCAATTGGCACGGCGCCGCAATTGATAAAGAAACTAACACCTTGTTCACACCCACTCGCAATACCTTTATGTCCATTGGTTTGCGAAAGACCGACCCAAGCTTAACCGACTGGGAATACACACCAGCGCGGGGCGGCGGACTTATGTATTTGCCGAATGGCCTACCGGTTAATCGCCCACCTTGGGCACTAGTCACCGCAACGGACATGAATAAAGGTGAGCACACTTGGTCGCGTTCAATCGGTGGCGCACCTGATTGGATTCGCAACCACCCAGCGATTAAAGATTTAGATCTCGACTGGGACAACATGGGACAGATTTCTGTGCGACCAAGCCCGCTGGTGACCAAATCCTTATTGTTCTTGGCAGAGTCTGCAAATATCGGTGGCGACCCCGGTGGCAAGATGTTTCGCGCTTACGACAAAGTGACCGGTGAAGTAATCGCGGAAATCGAACTACCCGAAAAAACCTCTGGCGCGCCGATGACTTATCAGCACGACGGTAGACAATACATCGCAATGGCATTGTCGACGCGAGAACATCCCGCCGAACTCATCGTTTTGTCTTTACCAAGAGAAGGCGATAAAGAAACGGTCTCAGTGACCGGAAATGTTTCTTCAAACGCTGCCGCGGCAACTCAGACAAGTGCAGCAACGGAAACAATTACTGCCACACCTGAGCAACTTGCCGAAGGCAGAAGTGCTTTCCAAACCTACTGTTCAGCCTGTCACGGCACAACGGGGCAAGGAATCCCTGGTTCAAACGCTCCGGCATTACGCTCCCTATCTAGTCTTCAGGAGGTCCGCAATATTATTACCACCGGTAACGCGGAAATGCCTGCGATGTCGGCCATTTTAACCGCCACGCAGATCGATGCGGTCAGTCGCTTCGTCATGATGGAATTAGCATCCCGAGAAAATTAATTTTTTATTACAGATAAATGAATTTACAGCGCAAAAATAATCGCGAGGGTAGAAAAAATGAAAAATAAAATGCACCTAACAATAAAATCGACATTGTTAACCGCGGGAGTTTTAGCCTTATGCATTGCAAATACTCACGCTGCGTCTGATTACAAATCGCCAAAAAATTCTTTAGGTCAACCAGATATCGGTGGCATTTGGAGTAATGCGACGACAACGCCCTTTGAAAGGCCTCGAGAATTTGGCGATCAGTTGATATTACGAGAAGACCAAGCGGCAAAAATTCAAGGTGCAGCGGAGGACTATAGAGCAGCGGGTAATGTGCCTACTGACCCCAACGAAGGCGCGCCAAAAGATAAAAATACCAATGCCGGATACAATCGCTTTTGGACTGACCCTGGTACGCAAGTTATGCGTGTCGACGGCAAGCCGCGTAGCTCTATGATTACCACTACCGCCGATGGACGCGTACCCAAACGAAAAGCTGGCGCGCCGCCTTATGTTCGAGCACGACCTGGCGCAACAATTCCGGACAAAGACGGAAATATGGTTGGTCGAAATGACAACCCAGAAGGCCGCGCATTATCGGAACGTTGCATATTCATGCAGACCGCGGCGGGCCCGGTTATGCGACCTGTGTTGTATAACAATAATTATTTGATCAGCCAAGGCACCGACACCGTTGCTATCGTGGTCGAAATGGTTCACGACACTCGCATCATTCATATTGGTGGAAAACACCGAAATGATGGCGTAAAAAACTGGATGGGAGATTCTATCGGCTGGTATGAAGACAATTCTTTAGTCGTCGAAACTATCGACTTTCACCCGGAACAAAGTTTTTACGGAGCAACAGACAAATTAAAAGTCACGGAACGGTTTACCCGTGTTGCTGACGATCGCTTACTGTATCAATTCACCATCGAAGACCCAAATGTTTGGGATGAACCTTGGGGCGGTGAATACGAATTTTGGGAATCACCAGGTATTTATGAATACGCTTGCCATGAAGGCAACATCGGCATGGAAGGTATTTTGGCTGGTGCCCGCGCAGAAGAACGTCGAGCGGCGGAAGGAAAAAAATAGGGTAACCAAAAGTTATCACCCACTAAAAAGGCCGGTGTTAACTGGCCTTTTTTATTATCCAAATTTTGTTTAACTGGCATCAAGCTTAAAAAATTTAACCAACGCTGACAAATGTAGTACTTTCAATCAAGACGCCAAAAAGCATTGAGCAAGTACATAGTCATTATATGTAAGGTTAACCTATAGGACGTATTCAGGTGCACCGCAAACCTCAGTAGCCCATTAAATTATTTTAACCCTTATTTTTTACCTCCCTTGTTCACTCAACACAGACTCAACTCACAAGCCAATAGCTTTACTCTTAACAAGTACACATGTGAACCTAAGCGCCATACGCTGGAGAAAAATTCAATTTAAAAAAAAACCAGAGAAAATTACAGTTTATTGAAACGCAGTTCACGTCCGAGTTTTGAATTCCGCGATCCTATTTATTGATTGCTATTACGTTATTAAAAAATATTTTCCGCAGAACAAAAAAGTATATCGCCTAGCAGTAATTTCATTTAAATGAACGATTAAAGTGCAGACTATTCTAATTTCTGAGTTTTACTCTCTCAAGTATTGTAAGTTAGGCAAATAGAGCGCTAAACTCCCGCTTCACTTTTTAATTGATCTCAGCTAAACCACTTCACCATAAAAACAATACATCTCTAACTCATTGAGCGGATTGAATATGGGAGCTGCACTTAAACTGATTTTTGTAGATGAAGACCCTGGTGATCTCGAATTGGCGACAAGGATAACTATGGAGGTCGTTCCCGATTGTGATGTACTCACATTACAGTCTACTGAACAACTTAAAAATACGCTTAAACCACACTTACCCTATATCATTTTCATCGATTATTGCTTATCAGGAAACGTAGGGACTGAAGTCATTAAAGATCTTAGCGCATTTTACCCCTGCGCATCGTTTGTATTGTTAACGCGCCACAGTGATGAAGAGCTTGTTATTTCAGCCTTACGAGCTGGTGCTGTCGATTTTTTAAAAAAGGATGAACTGAACACTCAATCGCTCAATTCTTTACTGACACGGATTGCCAGCAACAAAGGTAACCGCCTGTTTACCGGGGTTGAAAAATATAATGTTGCTTGGTATTAAGTCAAACCAAGTATGTTAAGTTTCTCTCTTACCGCTACTTTTCGTGAGTTTCCCAATAAAGATCACGCCCTCCTATCATGTAGGCAGGCCCTTTCTCTAACGCAGCAATCATCCGAGCTTTTCCCTCTTCGGTAATAAACTGCATATCATATTCTCTAAACGGAAAGCTTGTTTCAGGTGTTATACGTTTTTTGTGTTTTTCTAAATACTCAGACAAAGAACAGATAACGCGCGCAGGGTTACCTGCACAAACAGTATCTGGTGGAAGCCGAGAAGACACCACCGAGTTTGCTCCAACAAGGGTACGCGGACCAATTTCCGCTCCAGCTAAAATAACCGAGTGCGCGCCGATATGACATGACTCATGAATGATGACGCGACCTAAACGGCTTGCATCAAGAAACTCATCCATTTGCGCGTCATGGGCCAAAATACTACAGAACTCTCCGAAGCCACAAAGATCATCAATACTAATTAAAAAACAGTGGCTATTGTCAATCCACGTGGAGGCTGGAAGGTTTACATGCTTACCAATATGCATTCCATTAGCGCGCAGCTTTTGCCAGCGGCGTTTCAATCGCCATTGATCGACACGCTCTTTTAATCGACCCGGCAAGCTTAAGACCCTACTAATAAACATCATCCAAAAATCCTCAATCGGCCAAATTTAAACCCAAAAACCTACAATTTCCATTCGCCAATTTTTTAATTAATAATTTGAGCCACGTAAAAGATAACACCCTCATCCAAACAAAGAACTTATCTGAAACAGTAAAAGACCCAGACAAAGCATTGCTGCCAAAAACGGATAGCTGCGTGTATTTTCTATTAGCTTTACTGACTCCTTGTTTAAAGAGCGATAATTGTTATTTTTTAACTTCCACAACGATAAATTAACTAATGAAAATATTATTAAAATAATAAAACTGGTTGCTTTCGCGAGCGTGGTTAGTGGTAAAAACAACGCCGCAACTAAAATCAGCCCCGCTATGAGCAAAGTCGCAAATATCGGAGTTCGGGTAGCGGGGAAAATATAATGCAAGTAATCCGGCCCACCGTAGCGCTTCGACATGCCATAGCACACACGCGACGCCATTATAATCTGAATTAGCACGCCGTTGACAATTGCAAACACACTAATAACGGCAAGCGATTTGGCAGCTAACACGCTCTTCCCCTCAAGTATTTCCGCTAAGGGCGCTTCACTATTGACCAGATCAAGCAAAGGCAGTGAAAGTGTCGCGACAAGAGAAATCAACACATACAAAGTCGTCGACAAAATTACCACCCAGAGAATCGCCCTCGGCATTGTTACCTCAGGTTTTTTAACTTCTTCGACAACATTCACCATATCCTCAAAACCGATAAATGCGTAGAACGCTAAAAACGCACCATAGAAAACACCGGCAAATTGCGCAGAAGTTTTTGGAATAAAAATGTCCGAGAATTTATCTGGAACTAAAGCGAGGCTTTCACCGCAATAATATAAGACCACCAATAGACCGAGAACCTCTATGATGGTCATCGCCGCCGCGAACATTAAAGATTCTGCAATACCCCAGATCGCGAGTGTCGCCATTAATAAAATTAACAACACAATAGTCAAAGAACTATTCAGCGGAAGTAACAAATTAAAATACCCAACAAACCCTTTGGTTAGGGTCGCGGAGGATACTATGCCAGTAAGAATAATCAACAAACCGACGAGCAATGTTAACCACTTCAAACTAAAACCATTTTCAATATATATCGCTTCCCCAGCGCTCTTCGGAAACAACACCACCAGCTTGCTGTAACTCATCGCCGTAAGTGCCGCAATAAGCGCCGCGGTAAAAAACGATAAAGGCGCAAGCAATCCCGCACTGCCAGCTACTTTTCCGACAAGCACATAAATGCCCGCACCAAGGACTGTGCCGAGACCATAAAATATTAAAAGCGGTAAATTAATTCGGCGGGCTAAAACGGGAGACTGGGACATATATTTCCAAAACCTAGTGTTGATCCGTTCTTTTCTAACAATGCCTATCAAGACACCCATGATAATGATTGATCAAGATGCCTATCAAGACACCCATGATAATGATTGATCAAAGCCATCAACAACTGTATATTTGACCAGCCTATGATTCATGGAGGATCAATTAATGCCAAAGCCAAGGAAGGAGCTTATCTCCTTAGACGCCACTCCCTATTATCACTGTACGGCACGCTGTGTTCGCCGAGCTTTTCTTTGCGGTACTGATTCAGCGACAGGAAATTGTTTTGAACACCGTCGCCAATGGATTGAAGAGCGTATCCTCGAGCTAGCAAACTGTTTTGCAATTGATATCTGCGCTTACGCAGTCATGAGTAATCATTATCATGTGGTCTTGCACGTCGATACGGCACAAGCGGAAAGGTGGACAAATAACGAAGTTTGTAAACGTTGGCACTCACTCTACAAAGGCACCTTGCTGACACAAAAATTCGCGCGCGGCGATACCTTAAGTAAAGTTGAAAAATTTGCAGTTGACGAAAAGCTAGAACAGTGGCGCAAACAACTCTGCGATATTAGTTGGTTTATGCGGGCTTTAAATGAACCGATTGCCCGGCAAGCGAATACGGAAGACAACTGTACGGGAAAGTTTTGGGAAGCAAGGTTCACCTCGCAAGCGCTACTTTACGAAAAAGCGCTCGCGGCTTGTATGGCCTATGTCGATCTCAATCCGATTCGAGCGCGAATGGCGACCACACCAGAAACATCAACACACA
Source organism: Aurantivibrio infirmus (assembly GCF_054767315.1). NCBI lineage: Bacteria > Pseudomonadati > Pseudomonadota > Gammaproteobacteria > Cellvibrionales > Cellvibrionaceae > Aurantivibrio > Aurantivibrio infirmus. The sequence continues at coordinate 7,354 of NZ_BAAFSK010000005.1, read as the reverse complement.
CCTCTATTCAACGCCGAATCACAGCACTGAAAAGTACCGGGGAACAACCAAAAACATTAATGCCTTTTGTCGGTAACCCGCGGCAAGACATGCCAACAGGATTACCCTTTCCATTAAAAGACTACATTGAACTCGTCGATTGGACCGGGCGAATTATTCGCGAAGATAAGCGCGGGTCTATTCCACAACATCTTCCTCCAGTGTTAACCCGCTTAAATATCGACCCTCAACATTGGATAACACTCAGCACGCAATTTGAAAGTCGCTTCAAAAATTTGGCGGGTTGCGTGTATGCATTAAAACGAGCAGCCAAACAATTCGGCTATCTACGCACGCCAGGCTTGGCAGGTTGTCGCGCCCTACTCCACTAAATTAATCGCCTCAACAAATCAAAATACTCATTGGGTAGTTTTCTCTTCGCCTGATATTCGCCCTTTTCACTGCTTTTACTATTTTTTCTAAGAAAGTAGTGAATTCGGGGGAAGGCAGGAGAAACTATTTGAAGGGATTGCTTGTTTTACTCGACGATTTTATAAACATGGGTGTCTTGATAATTTTCTATATTTTAATTTGTTTTAGCCTCATAACGCAGCGATGTGCGGATTTTATAAGTGGAGGCGAAGCCGGAGCTTATAAAAGTCCGAACGATTGCCTTGTTATAACTGCTCACATGAGCATTACTATTGACGAGAAGGTAGCCTTCCAACCTTTTTTATCCATGCAATCTATAAGTGCAACAGTGGCTATATATCTGTTTCTTACGTGCTTAGTAATTTCTTTATCTTCTAGCTCAATTTTACAATTTACTAAATCTGCTCTAGCAATTTCCTGATCGAAACTACTATTGGGATCGATCATAAATTTTTCTTGTTCAACCCAATAGGTATAAAAATAACCTCCTTCATTATATTCTTTCTTAGTTAATCCTTGATATGCATTTTCATATACAGAACTACAGCCCGTTAAACCAATCACTAGAATTACTAATATCTTGTTATTCATGAGTTATAACGCCTAAAGCACAGGAAAATTGATGTGTAGCGAAAGCGAAACATTAAATTTTCCTGTGCCTTTAATTGTTAGGTTTAGTGATTAATTTCAAACCACGAGCAAATGCAAGATCTAATAGGTGACTTACTCCACCTTGGTTTTTGCAAAAAATATACGCAGTAAAGTCCCAGGTGATACTAAAAATTGCATTTACACTTGGGATTAAAAGTGGCCTCATAAAAAAATGATGATCAGTGAGGTCTTTTATAAGTTGAGTTCTTGAGCGAACACTCTTGATACCCCCTCTCCCATAGAATATTCCGTATACCTCATATTCCCTGACAATATCAGCCGCTAACCCATAAAATAGTTTGTATCGTTCACGCTCCTCTTTATCTGAACAGTCAAACTTGATCTGATTCTCTTTATCTTCAATATCCTTATACCATTTATCCCACAATGAAATTGGCAGTTTAATTATTGAATTATCCTCATGTAATTCATCAAGATAGAAAGTAGGGAACAATTTCCTAAGTTCATTTTCTTCCTTTTTGGATATATGTTTGAACGCACGCATGTGTAAACCTAACGCCGCGATGTGCGGATTTTATAAGTGGAGGCGAAGCCGGAGCTTATAAAAGTCCGTACAATTGCCTTGTTATGAGATTTTTTTATCATTTTGGTTTGATACCCAACGTTAACGACGCACTATTAATTATTTTACTTTTTTAGCATTGCGGCTTAGCCCGTAAAAGCACTAAACCTTACATTATTTTTTACCCTGAGAGCATAGTGACTTAGCCAGTAAAAAACACCGTGCTTTACATATAGTCTTTACATTTTTACGAACTTAGTTTGTGCGCTACCTCGTTTCGGTGGCACAGTGCACTAACAAAACCACTGCAAACTTTTACCGATTTTATTTTTTTACGCTATATTTTAATTTGTTTTAGCCTCATAACGCCGCCATAAAAAGCGCGACGCTAGGAGCGTCGTAGGCCGCGCGCTTTTTTGCGGCCGATTTTTAATGGCTTTGTTATGCATATTTTTCAGGCTTGGTATGCTCTTTAAGCTCATCGGACAAATTCTCTAGCTCTTCTTCTTTAACCAATCCCTCACCGCGCAGCATCATTAGCTGAATTGCTGCTTTAGACCGGCTGTGATCATTAAACAATAATGCGATCTGTTTATCGTAGTTCTCGATTAGCCTATACAGATACAAGTACTTACCATGATTTGTCGTGTTTTCTTTATTGCTTAGGCCTTCAGATACATCGTTGAGCACCGTTTCACAGAAGCGCTCTAAAGCAGTTTCTTTTATCTTTTTAAATTTTTTCCAATCAGATTCTGAAATCATTTTTTCTCATTCATGCATAACGCCAAGCCAAGGGGCACACGGAGTGAAGCGTAGTGTGTCCCGCGGAAGCCGCGCTTTTTGCGGCTGGAGCAAACTTGGGCGCCTTGTTAGGTGATTTACGTACAGTCATGATTTAGATACCAACCATCAACGAGTGGGGTAATTTCACTAGAATAGCTTGGCTTAATATCTGTATTTGGAATTGAGCCATCACCATTTAAGTTTATGGTCGTTAAGCAACCAGAAACAGCTAGCCCGCTTCTATGAACCATTATGCGAACCCAGCTCGGTTGCTTGGGGCAATATTCTATGCGTTCGGAGCTAATTTTTTTTAAAAGAGACAAATAGTTTTCGTATCTTTCTTTCGAAAGACCGACTTCATTAAGAACTTGTTCTAGCAAAATCTTACGCTCATAGTTTTGGTTAGTGTTCCATTTACCACTGTGCTCCCAATAGTCACCAATATGATCTGTGCCTACTGCAAAGCAGGGAGAAGTAAAAGTTTCTTCCTGAATCATTGAGTATATTCGCTCGAAAGAATCACGATTTTCAGAGAATCTTTGTTTTATTCCTTCGAGATCAGCCTGGCCACCACAAGCAGTCAAGAAAGTTACTAAGAAAATGGCTCGGATTTTCATTTTCACCTAACGCCCCACTAAACCGCGCCGCTTTTTGGCGTCGGTTTTGAGTGGTTTGTTAGCGTGTTGTTTTCATGTATATAAGGAGAGATTACGCGATAGACTCGAGAAATATATTGTTCTTCCTCGCCGACCGGCACTATATAACTAAGCGCCTGCTCCATTGCAGCTTTGCCTAAAAACTGACAAATTACCCAACCGGCAAGATAATGTGCTGATAAACAGCCGCCTACCGTTACGACATTGCCATATCTCGTAAATCCTGATTTTCCCACCCTATATCCTGAGTCAATCAACTTTGTTCGAGTACTGTTGTCGGTAGAAATTTCATTGTCGTCCAGCAATCCCATTTTTGCCAATATAAGTGCCCCAGAACATTGGGAACAAACTATTTGACGGTTTAAATCAATTTGAAGTTCGTCAATAATGGATTTATCGTTTGCAACCTTTTCGCTATTACGTCCACTGCCGACGATCACCACATCAGCTTCAAGTGCGAATTCCAATGTTCTTTGTGAATCTATACGCACTCCATTCATCGAAACAACAGAAGGTGTTGGACTAGTTATTTCCGCCTCTATCCCTTCCGATACCATTCTATTTATGGCATTTAAAGCGAGGAACGAATCAATTTCATTAAAGCCATCAAAAGTCAGTATTGATACTTTGATCATTTTAGTTCGATTCCTACGTAAGAACGCTAACGCTCGCGTAATAGGCGCGAGCTTGCGAGCGTCCTAATTGACGCGCTTGTTAGCTGCATTATTGAAACTTTCTCAGAAATTCTAATAATGCTTTTTGCGGGTCGCTTTCCTTTGAGGTAAGCATTTTAATGCCCCATTGATCTAATATTGTTTCTTGAATGGGGTTTGGTCTATGCGTAAATACATATGATCTTGGCTGAACACCACCACCGTTATTTGACTTCCATAATTTAGCCAGCTTGTAGAATAGAAACCTAAGATTCACATCAGTTAGACTATACCCAATGAACAAAACAGATTTTCCTAAAACATCCGACCTGAGTTTTATATCTAAAGGGGTCTCAAACTCTAAGCGCTCATAGTAACTAGACTCATCAAGTACAATAGTTTCATCGTTGTCAAAATCACCATGGAATTTAATAACTTGAGTTACACCATCTTTGATCTTTGCAATATCAGATACGCCCGCAATTTTTGTATATTTCTTGTTATACAATTCATATGATTTTTCTAGCCACCTATCATAATTGGTGGTGTAAACCATTGGGAATTTTGAGTTTGCAATAAGTTTGTGTATCTCGGAGCCTTGCAAATCCACATTGGCAGAATGCCAATTAGTATCCATCCAGCTTCTGAGAGGGCCAATACTTCCTGTTTTTACCCTATAGTATTCTGCTAAGGCCAAGTCATTGCCGAAAGACTTGTATATTTCGGGGTCATATCCCAACTCAACGGCAATATGATCTATAAGTTCTGACCACGTGGGAAGACCAAGATTTTTCGATACTCCTGCACCGACAAAAAGGATGACATTTTTTTCTCGATATGATGCTACAAGATCATCCATTACAGAACCTCCGATACAAGAAATTCTCTAAAATTATCAAAAGCTATCTTGCGCATTGAAATCTCATTTTTCTTTTCGCCCATCTCGGCAAATGTTTCTTTAAAGCCTTTTGGGATAAAAACACAATCCCATTGAAAATCTTTATTACCTCTTGGCTCAGACGCTATATTTCCTTCCACAGCCCCTTCAAATATATATACTTTCTTAGCATCACAGAATGCGATAACTGTTTTTGCTGTGAGAGATGTATTTTCTAACCCACCGAACAATTCAGAAAATTTATCTGCTTTTAACTTATCCCAGAATACCTGTGTTAGACCGCCGGGAAAACCTTGTAAGCTGTCAATGTAAAGGCCTGTATGCTCAATAAACACGGGGCGACCTACTTTATTGAAGGCCTTAAGTACTTTATCCCTTACTATGTGCTTAATATCTTCAGTCTGTATTTCATGTATTGTTAAGGGAGCGTGGACAATAGATACCCCTATATTGCCTAAGATGGCCTCGACCTCTTTAGCCTTGTGGGGGTTCTTTGTTACAAAATTAATTTCCACGTAAATATCTCTGATTATTGAGGGCAGCTAACGCTCAAAGCATGCGAAAACGGAGCGAAGCGTAGGTTTTCGCATGGCTTTGCTTGTTAAGTGTTTTTTAACCAACGTGAATCGTGCCTCCACATTTGGGAAATTGTACGCAGCCCCAAAATGTTTGCCCAGCATAGGAACCGCGTTTTGCAATACGCTTTATCATTGGGTGGCGACAAACCGGACAGGAAGGAAGTGAACCTTTTTGCCACCTACTAATTAGGATAAGGTTTGTGGCAAGTTTAAATAATGGATGAAACGTAAAACCCAAAATAACTAAGTAAGCCATGTAGCTAGGAAATTGTACTGTCTGTTCAGTTTTACTTATGAGAGATACAGCTTTAGATAATTGATATGGAACAAAGTAGATTATTAATAGAGCTACTATAAAACCAGCTATCGCTAGGCTTGCGGGAACCCAAACTAATTTTTTCTTTATTGTTTCGTCCATACTCCAATTTCCCTCGGATTCCAATTTTACACTTAACGCCTAAAGCACAGGAAAATTGATGTGTAGCGAAAGCGAAACATTAAATTTTCCTGTGCCTTTACTTGTTAAGTGTTGACCAGCTTTTGTACCGCGACATTACAACCACTACCTGAGTAAATATATAAAACTTCTAACGAGGACATATATCGTTGCGAGATAGAAAATCTTGTATGTGCTTTACCCCGATCTTTACCGTACTCAAGGGGGATAACAAATTCCGATACCTCACCATATAAAAGCTGGATAGCTACTAAATTAAGCCCCTTATGTTCTAGCAGTAACGACATTGATATGGCTTTTAGTGGTATATGATTATCCGTTTGTGCCTCTTCAGTGATTTTGATATCTATTGGAAAATCACTTTTCTCGGGGCAGGAATGAGCAGAAAAGCTCAGCGCTAAAATTACTAGTACAATTAATTTTTTCATGATTGAGTACACTTAACGCCCAAAGCACCCGAATTGCGGGCGCATTAATGGCTTGTTTTTCAAAGCCATTGCCCGCAGTTTCGGGTGGCTTTGTTTGTTAAGTGCTTTTAATTTGTTCAATTCTAGGCACTCTCGTTGAAGCAACATCTACTATGTGGTTTAGACAATTAAAAGCATAATGCTTATATGGTCCAGGGTGGTCATCTGAAGCAAATGTTGCTTTGCTAATGTAGTCTAAAAAGTGAGACTTACTATATATACAGAATAACCTACCCTCAAATATCTCGTGATCGTCTTGTATAGTATACGATTCGTCTAATACGGAATAACCCACATAAGTTTCGAATACAATTTCGTAAATACAACTTTTGTCGGTAACCTCTAATGCTCTACTACCAGATAATTTTACTCCGCTAATTTCTATATCTTCCTCTTCACCAGACACTGCTTCTTCGATGGTAAGCCTAAGAGAGTTATCTTCTGGCTCACTAATGCTTCCAAGATAAATATACTTATGATTGTTAATTTTTTCGAAATAGCTCATATGCACTTAACGCCGCGATGTGCGGATTTTATAAGTGGAGGCGAAGCCGGAGCTTATAAAAGTCCGTACAATTGCCTTGTTATGAGTTTTTTTTATCATTTTGGTTTGATACCCAACGTTAACGACGCACTATTAATTATTTTACTTTTTTAGCATTGCGGCTTAGCCCGTAAAAGCACTAAACCTTACATTATTTTTTACCCTGAGAGCATAGTGACTTAGCCAGTAAAAAACACCGTGCTTTACATATAGTCTTTACATTTTTACGAACTTAGTTTGTGCGCTACCTCGTTTCGGTGGCACAGTGCACTAACAAAACCACTGCAAACTTTTACCGATTTTATTTTTTTACGCTATATTTTAATTTGTTTTAGCCTCATAACGCCAAGGTAAGGGGCGTGCGAAGCAACGCGTAGCACGTCCCGCGCAGGCTGCGCTTTTTGCAGCCGGAGTGAACTTGACCGCCTTGTTATGCATTTTTTTAGACGATTGTTTCATATATTTTATTTTTTGTACCATGAAATTGATTTATTTTTCTTACAATATTTTCTAATTTCTCAGGATTCGCTGATTGCCCGAAGTGAAGAACATAAATACCAGTTTCATCGTCACATGTTTTTAGCTCACACAACATATCAAAATGTTCAGTTGTTACATCATCAATGTAATCTTGATGCTCATAACTGGAAAGCCTGATAGATGGCCCCCATTGTTCGTCAATATGTACTTCAAGTTCTGTTAGTAGCTCGTTTTCTTTCATCTTTTGATTGCA